>NZ_CP194038.2:0-321250 GCF_050870855.2 Agarivorans sp. QJM3NY_30
GTGAGTGGGTCTCTTTGGCAACAAATCTTAGTTCGTTTACAAGATGAATTGCCGGCAACAGAATTTAGTATGTGGATCCGACCACTTCAAGTTGAGCAAGATGCAGGACTATTGGTGTTATATGCACCCAATCGTTTTGTACTTGATTGGGTAAAAGATAAATATCTGATTCGAGTGAATGCTTTACTGGAAGAGTTTTGTGGGAACGATAAACCTAGTTTGCGCTTTGAGGTTGGCAGTCGACCTGCAACTAAACCGCTAGCAACAAAAACTAGAACTAACGTGATTCAAGCCGGCACCGCTAACCAGCAAAATAATCAGTATGATAATGGTAAGAGTTGGGATAAAGAGCCCGCGGTTAAATCTGCTTTAGAGGCGAATCATCGTAACAATATAAACGCTACCTATCAGTTTGATAATTTTGTTGAAGGTAAGTCTAACCAGTTGGCTCGTGCTGCTGCGACTCAGGTTGCGAATAATCCTGGTGGCGCTTATAACCCCTTATTTTTATATGGGGGAACTGGTCTTGGTAAAACGCACCTGCTGCATGCGGTGGGTAACGGTATTATTGCCAATAAAAAGAATGCCAAAGTCGTGTATATGCATTCTGAACGATTTGTTCAAGATATGGTAAAGGCCTTACAAAACAATGCGATAGAGGATTTTAAGCGTTATTATCGTAGTGTTGATGCATTGCTTATTGATGATATTCAATTCTTTGCCAATAAGGAACGTTCTCAGGAAGAATTTTTCCATACTTTTAATGCCTTACTTGAAGGTAATCAGCAAATTATCTTAACCAGTGACCGTTATCCTAAAGAAATTGATGGCGTAGAAGATCGTTTAAAAAGTCGTTTTGGTTGGGGCTTGACGGTTGCTATCGAACCTCCGGAGTTAGAAACTCGGGTTGCCATATTAATGACCAAGGCGAATGAAAATAATATTCGCTTGCCTGATGAAGTCGCTTTCTTTATCGCAAAACGCTTACGTTCCAATGTTCGAGAGTTGGAAGGGGCTTTAAACCGGGTGATCGCAAACGCTAATTTTACCGGTCGCGCGATTACCATCGATTTTGTACGCGAAGCCTTACGTGATTTATTGGCATTGCAAGAGAAGCTAGTCACTATCGATAATATTCAAAAAACAGTTGCTGAATATTACAAAATTAAAATAGCTGATTTATTGTCTAAGCGTCGTTCTCGATCCGTGGCGCGACCTCGGCAACTAGCGATGGCGCTGGCAAAGGAATTAACCAACCATAGCTTGCCTGAAATTGGTGATGCTTTTGGCGGTCGCGACCATACAACGGTGTTGCATGCTTGTCGTAAAATAAGTCAGCTTAAAGAAGAAAGTCACGACATTAAAGAAGACTATCAGAATTTAATTCGTACATTATCGTCATAATCGGAGAGGCGTTGGTAGGTATGCAATTTAGTATCAATCGGGAACAACTACTTAAACCCCTGCAGCAGGTTAGTGCTGCTTTAGGTGGTCGACCAACCATTCCTATTTTGGGTAATGTATTGTTGGATATTAGTAATAACCAGTTGTCTATTACTGGTACCGATATGGAAGTAGAACTAGTCGCGACCTTGCCTTTGCAAAGTACTGTAAATGAAGGGCGCGTGACAGTACCAGCGAAGAAGTTTGTTGATATTTGTCGTGGTTTACCTGATGGCTGTGAAATTAGTTGTAAAGCGGATGATAATCGCTTGGTATTGCGTTCTGGACGTAGTCGTTTTTCTTTAGCGACACTTCCGGCTAATGACTTTCCTAATGTAGAAGATTGGCAGAGTCAGCAGGTGATTCAGTTGACTCAGGGGCAATTAAAGAATCTGATCGATAGCACTCAGTTCTCAATGGCGAGCCAAGACGTTCGTTATTATTTAAATGGAATGTTGTTTGAGACGGATGAGAAAGGACTTAAAACCATTGCCACTGATGGCCACCGCTTGGCATTAGCCGAACAAACTTTTGAGACACCATTACAGCCTCAACAGGTGATTGTTCCACGTAAAGGGGTGATTGAGTTATCTCGTCTGTTGGAACACGAGGACCAACTGGTTGAGCTGCAAATTGGCAGCAATAATATCCGAGCTAGTGTGCAAGGTTTTACCTTTACCAGTAAATTGGTTGATGGACGTTTTCCTGATTATCGACGGGTATTGCCTTCTAATAGTGATAAGGCTCTTATTTCTGGAAGGGATGAATTGAAACAGGCATTTTCTCGAGCTGCTATTCTTTCCAACGAGAAGTTTCGCGGGGTTCGTCTGCAGTTAGAGGCGGGCATTTTGAAAATTACTGCGAATAATCCTGAGCAGGAAGAGGCGGAAGAGATCCTAGATGTTGATTATAATGCAGAAGCTTTGGAAATTGGTTTTAACGTTGTTTATGTTTTAGATGTATTGAATGCGCTAAAGTGCGATCAGATCCGCATCAACATGAGTAATAGCAATAGTAGTGCCTTGATTGAAGATAGTGAGCAGAGTGGCAAAGCGATGTACGTTGTTATGCCAATGCGACTCTAGTGACAAATTAAATTAATGTATATACAAAGTCTTGGTTTGCAAAATTTTAGAAATATTGAGCAAGCTAGTTTAACCTTGAACCCCAAGTTAAATGTGATTTTGGGTGAGAATGGTAGCGGTAAAACGAGTGTACTAGAAGCCATTTATTATTTGGGTTTTGGGCGTTCCTTTCGGAGTAACTTCGCCAGTAAAGTGGTCAGTCATAGCAAGGATAGCTTTGTTGTATTCGCTCAATTGGAGCAGCATAAGATTGGCTTGCAGAAGTTTAAGAGTGGCGACACGGTTTTAAGAATTAATAAGGAAACGGTACGCAGTCAGTCGGTATTGGCTTCGTTGTTACCTTTGCAGATCCTACATCCGGAAGGCTACGGCTTGGTGGATGGTAGTCCTCGCTACAGACGGGCATATTTAGATTGGGGAGTGTTTCACGTGGAACAACAGTTTCACGCGGCTAGTCAAAACTATAAAAAGACATTGAAGCAACGTAATGCATTATTAAAGCAAACAAAACAGTATCAAGACTTATTATATTGGGATAAGCAACTGGTTGAGTTTGCCATGATTGTTAGTCGGTTACGCGCTGCTTATGTGGAAAGTATTCGTACAACTTTGACTGACTTAGTTGCCGAGTTTTTGCCTGAGTATCGGTTTGAATTGGCATTTCATCAAGGTTGGGAAGAAAAAAAGGATTTGGCTGTATTGCTACAGCAAGGTTTTCAGAGGGACCGTATCTTGGGCTATACCCAATGTGGCCCCCATAAAGCCGATATAAAGTTTAAATTTAATGGCGTAAATGCTGTTGACCTTATTTCTAGAGGTCAGTTGAAGCTTTTTGTTTGTGCGTTGATTTTAGCGCAGGGGCAACATGCACAGCAGCATAGCGGTAATCAGACGGTATATTTGATCGATGATTTTGCGGCAGAATTAGATAAGTCTAAACGCCAGTTGTTAGCTAAGTGGCTGCAACAACATGGGTCTCAGGTCTTTGTTTCTGCGATTGAGAAACAAATGCTGGATGGATTTGATTTAGAAGGATGCACAGTGTTTCACGTGGAACATGGTGTTATCAGCGACTATAAAACGAGAGTAAAACATGGCTGAAAATGAATATGGCTCATCGAGTATTAAGGTTTTAAAAGGTCTTGATGCCGTAAGAAAACGTCCTGGGATGTACATTGGTGACACAGACGATGGCTCAGGTTTACATCACATGGTATTTGAAGTCGTCGATAACTCTATCGATGAAGCGTTGGCTGGGCACTGTAAAGATGTGGTGGTTACCATTCATAATGATGGCTCTGTCTCTGTGTCGGATGATGGCCGTGGTATTCCTGTAGATATGCATGAAGAAGAGGGCGTGTCTGCAGCAGAAGTTATTATGACTGTTCTGCATGCCGGTGGTAAGTTCGATGATAATTCCTATAAAGTATCCGGTGGATTACATGGTGTAGGTGTTTCGGTTGTTAATGCCTTATCTATAAAGCTGCAGCTAACGGTAAAACGACAAAATCATGTCTATGAGCAATTTTACACTTTAGGTGTTCCCGATGCTCCCTTGGCTGCGGTGGGGGATACTGATAAAACAGGAACCGAATTACGCTTTTGGCCTAGTGAAGAAATTTTCTCTGATACAACATTTCATTATGAAATTTTGGCAAAACGATTACGCGAACTGTCGTTTCTTAATTCTGGTGTTTCGATCATTTTAAAAGATGAGCGCGATGGTCGCAAAGACCACTTTATGTATGAAGGGGGGATAGAAGCGTTTGTTTCTTACCTCAATACTAATAAAACACCGATTCACCCTAGAGCGTTTAGTTTCAACTTCCAACGAGATGATGGTATCGCGGTAGAACTAGCGATGCAGTGGAACGAAGGTTTTCAAGAAAATGTTTACTGTTTTACCAATAATATTCCACAGAAAGATGGTGGAACCCACTTGGCTGGGTTTAGGGCGGCATTAACGCGTACGCTCAATAGTTATATGGAAAAAGAAGGCATCAACAAAAAAGACAAAAATAACGCAACAGGTGATGATGCGCGAGAAGGTTTAACGGCCGTTATTTCGGTGAAAGTACCTGATCCTAAGTTTTCTAGCCAAACCAAAGATAAGCTAGTTTCCTCTGAAGTGAAGTCTGCGGTTGAGCAGACGATGGGAGAGAAACTGAGCGAGTATCTACTAGAGAATCCGACTGAAGCAAAAATCATTACCCAGAAAATATTGGATGCAGCTCGTGCTCGTGAAGCCGCTCGTAAAGCTCGCGATATGACGCGTCGTAAAGGTGCCTTAGACTTAGCTGGACTACCGGGTAAACTCGCCGACTGCCAAGAAAAAGATCCTGCGCTTTCTGAACTATATATTGTGGAAGGGGACTCTGCGGGGGGCAGTGCTAAACAAGCACGTAACCGCAAGAATCAGGCTATTTTGCCGCTGAAAGGTAAAATTCTTAATGTAGAAAAAGCGCGTTTCGATAAGATGTTGTCATCACAAGAAGTTGCAACACTGATTACCGCGATGGGCTGTGGTATTGGTCGTGATGAGTATAATCCTGATAAGACTCGTTATCACAACATCATCATCATGACCGATGCTGATGTGGATGGTTCACATATCCGAACCTTACTCCTGACTTTCTTCTACCGTCAAATGCCGGAAATTATCGAACGTGGTTATATCTATATTGCCCAACCACCTTTATATAAGGTGAAGAAAGGCAAGCAAGAACGTTATGTGAAAGATGAAGAATCTCTGACCGAATATCTCACAACTTTAGCTTTAGATAACGCTGGGCTATATGTGAATGCGGAAGCACCAAGTATTAGTGGTGAGCCTCTGGAAAGTTTGGTTACTCAATACCGTCGGGTATGGAAGAATAACGAACGTTTATCTCGTCGTTATCCTATCTCTTTGCTTAGCCAAATGATTTATCAACCACCGCTAAAAACAGAAGAGCTACAAGATGCCAGCGTACTCAAAGAATGGGCTGAACAACTGATCGCACCGGTTAATGCGGAATTACCTAGTGGTAACTACTATTCGGTAGCGGTTGAAAAACATCCTGAGCGTGACATCTACTTCCCTGTAGCAACACTCCGTCAACATGGGGTAGATGTATCTTTTAACTTTGAACCCGAGTTTTTTGCTTCGAATGATTATCGAGATATTTGCAGCCTGTATAGGAATTTAGATAATTTGGTGGAAGAGGGTGCTTATATTAAGCGTGGCGAAAAAACCAAACCAGTGAAGAGTTTTGAAGAAGCGCTCAATTGGTTAATGTCTGAATCGCGTCGTGGCTTATATATCCAACGTTATAAAGGACTCGGTGAGATGAATCCGGATCAGTTATGGGAAACGACAATGGACCCAGAGACTCGACGGATGTTGCAAGTGACGGTTGAGGATGCAATTGCTTGTGATCAGCTCTTCACCACCTTAATGGGTGATCAAGTTGAACCTCGTCGTAATTTCATTGAAGAGAATGCACTTAATGTAGAAAACCTAGATGTCTAACATTTAGTATCTACCGTATTAAGCTTAAAAAAGGCAATATGAAAATATTGCCTTTTTTGTGCTTGAAAGCCTAGAGTCTATCCCCATATCTATTCATAACAAGATGCCATGATCATGGGTTTTGTTAAGACAGAGATGCAGCCTTTGTGCTGGTCAATTTAAATTATTGCTCTATGAGGATAACAAACATGCGTAATCAATATGACTTTTCACCACTTTATCGTACGGCCATCGGCTTTGATCGTTTAGCTAATTTCATTGAAGCGGCATCAAACCAAAGTGCCCAATCTCAAAATACAGGCTACCCGCCTTATAATATTGAAGCAGTCGATGATAATCATTATCGAATCACTCTCGCCGTGGCTGGGTTTGCTGAAGATGAGTTATCTATTGTTGCTCAGCAAAATGCTTTAATTGTTACCGGTACTAAACAGAAAAAATCAGATGAGATTAAATATCTGCATCAAGGGATCGCAGAACGAGGCTTCGAACGACGTTATCAAATTGCTGATCACGTAAAGGTGAGCGCGGCTAACTTAGAACATGGCTTATTGGTTATAGAGTTAGAACGAGAAATTCCTGAAGCTCTAAAGCCAAAACAAATTCCTATTAATGGAAAGTTGGCTTCGGTTGAAGTATTGGAGACTAAATCGGCTTGATTGCCAAGGGATGATGAAGAGTGAAAAAAGGGCCAACAGTGGCCCTTTTTAGTATTGTTTTAAGCGAGCAGCGGATTAACCACAGAGGCCAAAATATCGATACCTTGTCTTACATTGGCTTCACTCTGAGCGAAGTTGAGACGAATGCACTCTTGGGTATGTCGCCAATCCTTGTCTATTCCGGGGAAAAAGTAGCTTCCTGGTACGATTAGTAAACCCTTATTTTTTAATTGTTGGTAAAGCTGTTTATCGCTAATCGGTAAGTCTTCAAACCACAACCAAAGAAACATCGCCCCTTCAGATTTGTGAATTCTAAATTTTGCAGAGGGGATAGCTTGTTGTAACCAAGTGATAGCCTGCTCAGATTTATGTTTATAGAAAGGTCGAATGATATGGTTGCTGGCGTCGAGTAGGCTCTTATCCTTTAACATCTCATTGGCTAAAGCAGGACCAATTCCGCCAGGGGATAAATTAATAATGCCTGACAAATTGCTGATTGCCTGAATCGTTGAAGGCTTAGCAATTACAATTCCACAGCGTGTTCCGGGTAAGCCCAATTTTGATAAGCTTAAGCAAAGTATGGTGTTGTTATTCCAAAATGGTTTTGCGTCTTCGGTAAAGACCAAGTTTGGAAAAGGAAGGCCATAAGCATTATCGATTAATAATGGCACCTGATGTTGTTCGGCAAGTTGTGATAGTTTGGTGAGTTCTTCGTCGGTAACCACATTACCTGTAGGATTGGTGGGTCGAGAGACGCAAATTAATCCAATCGACTCATCAACGACCAGCCGTTCAAAGTCGACATGATACTTAAATTGGCGGTTGGCTAAATACTCAATAGAAGGCTTGTTACCGACAAATATTTGTTCGCTTAAACCACTATCCTCATATCCTATATACTCAGGAGCGAGTGGAAATAACACTCTTTTATCCTGCTGCAGCCCCTTACCGGCAAAAAGATTAAATAAGAAGAAAAATGCGCTTTGACTGCCATTAGTGAGTGCAATGTTCTCTTCTTTTATATCCCAATGAAACTGATTACTTAAAAAAGAAGATAAGTTAGATATAAATTCCTTATTACCTTGGGGGGAGTCATAGTTACATAAGGCTTTGAGTAAACTGCCATTACTTAGCCCTGTGCTGAGGTGTTGCTGAAATAACTCGGTCATTTGTGGTATCTGTGCTGGATTTCCACCCCCGAGCATTATCATTTCGTCACCCGCTCGGATCCCTTCATCCAAGTCATCCATCAGTTGCGTGATCCCCGAATGACGGGTGAACTTATTACCAAAATCTGAATACGTCATAAAGCACCTTCTTCGAACTAGGCGTCACAATAACAAACAAATGTGAGGAATGGTATTCGCTAGTCCGATTTGGTTAATGATAGGGTTGAAGTGAATGCAAGGCTCGCTGTAAGGACATTTTGGAGGGCCTAATATCTCAGATAGTTTGATAGGCTCAATAATCTAATTATCGATGGTCAATCAGCGAGCTGGCAGAATTGAATTGAGAATCTACGATCTTGTCATCATATAGGCCAAGCAAAGTGGCTAAAGCCGCTTTGCTTGGCCTTGTCGTTATCTACTTAGTCATTTGACCAGCATAAACGATGACTACTACATCGTCGTTTTTACGGCGTTCAAAAGCGTAAGGCGTGTTACTTAACAAGATGTGTTGTCCTGCCCCGACCGCTTGATGGCGCTTACGGAACTGTAACAACTTTTGCCAATGTTTTTTTACCGCGAGGTGTTCGGCATCGAACTGTTGCCAATTCATATCTGAGCGAGTGGCTTGTTTTTTGTCGGAGCTTCTTGAACCTTTTTCGCGTGCTGTCTCATCGCCATAAAAGACTTGTACCGCGGTTGGCATTAGTAAGAAAGCAGAACCGAGTTGTTTTTGCTTATCCAGTGTTTTGGCAATGCTGCCGTAGGCTAGCTTCGTATCATGCGATGATACATAACTGAGTAGCTTGCCGTCTCGCTTATTGAGTATATCAGCGTATTGTTGATAGCCATCTTGCATTGCGCTAAAACAGTTCATGCCCTTTTTAGCAAGGTCTGTTTGATAACTAAAATCTATTAGGGAGTCGAAGCCGTACTCAAATAATTTTGAATCACTTAAACCTTGTCCCCAATATTCCCCTGTCATCCAAAACTCATTGTTGTCGAGAACTTTATCAGGATGCTCTAATTTCCATTCTTGAAATGCCTGGCTCGAGGCCATTTTTAAGGCTTGCCAAGCTTCTGGCTCGACGTGTTTAACGGTATCTGCTCTAAAGCCATCAATACCGTATTCGCGAACCCAATCGGATAGCCAAGTGACTAAGTAATCGCGTACGCTTGCACCGGGTATTTCAACCGCTTTTGTATCTGGTTTATTTTTATAGAAGGTGGGAAGGCCCACAACCTTTTTGGATTCGGTTTTAAAATCAGGTAAATAAGCTAAAGACATGGTTAAGTCATTAGCCCCTGGGCTAGGGTAGCCTGAGATATCAGTACGAACCCAATCCGGCCCCCACCATTGTTGCCAAGATTTTCGTTTACCATAGTCAACAAAGTCGTTAAAACTATGCCAAGTTTCCCCTTTCGCAGGGGTCCAATTGGTCCACTTTTCGGTGAGGTAAGTCTCGATAGGCTGGTCAAAATTTTGAGTTTCCCCAAACTTAAAGGCCTGCATATCGGCAAGAGTAGCGTAGCCTGCATGATTCATCACTATGTCCATCACGACTCGAATACCGCGTTGATGAGCCTGATCCACAAATTGTTTAAATTCTTTGGCTGTACCCATGTTTTGATCCATGAGCGTATAATCTTGAGCATAGTAACCGTGATAAGCGTAGTGTTTAAAATCACCACTCATGCCTCCTCCAACCCAACCTCGAATTTGTTCGTAGGGCGCAGTGATCCAAATCGCGTTGATCCCTAGATCTTCGATATAGTCGAGCTTTTTGGTGAGACCGGCTATATCTCCACCGTGGAAGGTACCAATTTCTTTTTGACCGTCTTTGCTTCGCCCATAACTATGATCATTCGTCGGGTTACCGTTATAAAAGCGATCGGTGATGACAAAATAGATCGAGGCACTGTCCCAACTAAAGGTATCAGCTTTTTTATGGGTCGATTCTAGGAGTAACAAACCACCACTATCAGCGGCAGGGGTGAATGTTACGTTACCCTGTTGAACGGTACTAATTTGACCGCTGTAAAAATCTTTAACCGTAGAACCTTCTTTAAAGCTGGCGCTTACATCGACGGTAATCGGCTGACCGTCCCATTGCAGACATTGTGCTGTTTGTTTATGAGGTGAGGAGAATGTTTGAGTTTGGTTAGTGGTTTGCTCTGTGGAAGCACAGCCTGCAATGATTACACTAACAAAACATGCTAATAGCGTAGGTTTAAGTGAATTTTTCATGTTTTACATCCGTTTAATTGCTGACCTTTACAAATAAAAAAGCCCCTTTTCAGGGGCTCGAACTACCATGAAAATTTACATTTCTACTTTTTCGATATAAGCCACAGGGATTTCGCCTGACCAATCTAGGTAGAAGCGGTAAACACCATCTTCTTCTGGAGTAAATTTAAAGTTATCGAAGGCGGCGCATTTGTTTAACTCGCGACGCTCTCCAACTTTGATTGGCGCTTCACCGGATAAGAAACCGAAGTTAGTACCACATTGCCATGCAGCATCACCAAACTTCCATTCGTATGGTTGACCATCGGCAATCAGTGGCTCGTCTACAGGAGAGGTGGCGCTCCATACATTAGTTTTGCCTTCAACTGGCATTAACTTATTTTCTGGGGTTGCATCCCACCAACTAAATACACCGCGTAAATGCACGTCGCGGGTTAATTTGCTATCGCCGCCACTACCAGAAGCACAGCCCACGGCCACCACCGTAATCAGTGCAAGAACACCCGCTTTCAAGATATTTTTAAGCATTTTCAATTCCTTTCTTATTTTATAACTTTCCTTTGTCTCTACAGACAAACATTACCTAACGAGCTGAACTGAACTCGTTGTCAGTTATAACGGAGCTTCTCATGAAAAAACGTGCCAAGCTCACAGTCCTATTCTGAAAAGCATTTCATGAAATGAACTATTTTATTAAAACAGTTAAGTGGATCAAAAAAGCCGTATTCTGTAAAGAATACGGCTTGTTTCGGTTTTGCTGTTCTCGTGATTTATTGAATCACAGAAATGTCCGCGATTTCTAAAAACAATTGACGAAGTGAGCTGAGCAGACTTAAACGATTTATTTTTAAAGCATCATCTTCACTCATCACCATCACATTATCAAAGAAAGCATCAACCACCTCGCGGAGGCTTGCCAGCTCAATTAACGCTTGTTGATAATCACCTTTCTCAAGCAAGGGCGCTAAGCTGATTTGCATACTAGCGACAGCCTCAGCGAGAGCTTGCTCTTGGCTTTCTTTTAATAACGAAGCGTCGATTTGTGGTTTCACGAAATCTGGGTTTTTCGCCAAAATATTGGAAACCCGCTTGTTTGCAGCAGCCAAAGCTTGGGCTTGCTCCAAAGTGCGGAAGTGACTCACCGCTTTAATCCGCTGTTCAATATCTGCCAGTTTAGTCGGCTTCCGCTCAAGTACTGCGGTTATCACGCTCGGATCAATAGCTTGTTCTAGGTACATCGCTCTTAAACGGGCGTAAATAAACTCGATAAGCTGAGTGTGAACCTTTGTTTGAGTCGCTTGCTCAAGTTCTAAAGGTAGCAGTAACAAAGCACTATTAATCAAGGTATCCAAGTCCAGGTCAAAGCCCTTATCTTGGATAATTCGAATAATACCTAAGCAGGCTCTACGCAGTGCAAAGGGGTCTTTGTCTCCCTTTGGTAGCTGGCCAATGGCAAAAATGCCCACTAAGGTATCAAGTTTGTCGGCGATAGCGACCGCTGCGGCGACTTTTGATTCGGGTAATTTGTCGCCAGAAAAGCGAGGCCAGTATTGCTGCTGTAAGGCATTGGCGACATCATCATGTTCGCCGTCAAATTTTGCATAATACATGCCCATAACACCCTGAACATCAGCAAATTCCAAGACCATTTCACTGTTGAGATCGGCTTTAGATAGAAGGCCTGCACGCTGTGCATGCTGGCTATTGGCTCCGATCTCTCCAGCAATTTGTGCTGCTAATTCAGAGACTCTGTTTGACTTATCTAATAAGCTGCCAAGCTGCTGCTGAAATACTACGTTGGCCAGTTGGTCTAAACGACTATCTAACCGTGATTTTTTATCGGTGTTAAAAAAGAATTCTGCATCGGCAAGGCGAGGACGAACTACTTTTTCGTTACCCGCAATCACCTGTTGAGGATCTTTACTGACAATGTTCGAAACAAAGATAAAACGAGGTAATAAGTTACCTTTGGTATCTAAGATTGGAAAGTACTTTTGATTGTCTTTCATCGTGTAAATGAGAGCTTCAGCTGGGACGTCCAAGAACTTGTCTTCGAAGCTGCCAACCATCGCAACCGGCCATTCCACCAATGAACAGACTTCTTCAAGCAGCGCTTCATCAATCTCAACAATGCCACCTTCGCGAGCCGCTTCCGCTTCAATTTGTTCGCGGATAATCGCTTTACGCTGTTCATAATTAACAATCACTTTACCGCGGCGATCTAATTGTTGAACGTAGTTGTTGGCGTGGTTAAGCTCAAATTCAGCTTCGCCCATAAAACGGTGGCCACGAATAGTACGCGCAGATTCAATGCCGAGAATATTCCCTTGAACCAATTTCTCACCATAGAGCATCGTGATGGTATGCACTGGACGGATAAACTGAGTTGCTTTTGCTCCCCAACGCATAGGCTTAGGGATCGGCAGTTTAGCTAAACCCTCAGCGACAATTTCTGGGAATAGCTGGTAAATGGTTTGACCGCTGATTTCAGCTTTATGCAGTAGCCATTCACCTTTGTCGGTGCTGAGACGCTCTGCTTGTTCAACGCTAATGCCATTGGAACGAGCCCAACCCTCAGCCGCTTTGGTTGGTTTACCATCTGCATCAAAGGCACTACTTACCGCAGGGCCGCGTTTTTCGACCACTTTATCTGGTGTTTTTTCGGTTAATGCTTGAATAGAAAGTGCTAAACGACGAGGTGCCGCAAACCATTCGATATTTTCAAACTCAAAACCGGCTTTTTCTAAGCTTTGTTGGACATTGCTTTTGAAAGACTCTGCCAAGCCGCGCAGAGCTTTGGGTGGCAATTCTTCGGTGCCGATTTCTACTAATAGGTTTTCGTTACTCATGCTGCCTCCGTTACTTCTTATCTTTGCATAAAGGGAAACCAAGCTCTTCACGAGCATGGTAATACGCTTCTGCTACGGCTTTGGATAAGGCTCTTACCCTCAGAATGTAGCGTTGGCGTTCGGTCACCGAAATTGCATGACGAGCATCGAGTAAGTTAAAGGCATGAGAAGCTTTCATTACTTGTTCGTAAGCAGGTAAGGGAAGACCTGCTTCAATTAATTTTTGGCTGTCTTTTTCACATTGATCAAACTGAGTGAATAGCGCGCCTGTGTCAGCGTGTTCAAAGTTGAAAGTAGACTGCTCAACTTCATTTTGATGGAAAATATCCCCGTAGGTCACTTTCCCCATCGGACCATCGGTCCAGATTAAATCGTAAATGCTATCAACACCTTGGATATACATGGCTAAGCGTTCTAAGCCATAGGTGATCTCACCGGTTACCGGGGAGCATTCTAAACCACCAACTTGTTGGAAGTAGGTAAATTGAGTGATTTCCATCCCATTTAACCAAATTTCCCAACCGAGACCCCAAGCACCAAGTGTTGGTGATTCCCAGTTGTCTTCTACGAAGCGAATATCATGGATCTCGGGATTAATACCAAGTTCAACTAGTGAACCGAGGTAGAGTTCTTGGATATTGTCTGGCGACGGTTTCAACACGACTTGAAATTGGTAGTAGTGTTGTAAACGGTTTGGGTTTTCACCGTAGCGTCCATCGGTAGGGCGACGACAGGGTTGTACATAAGCACTATACATCGGTTCTGGACCGATAGAGCGCAAAAAGGTTTGCGGATGAAAGGTGCCAGCACCTACTTCCATATCTAAAGGTTGAACAATGACGCAGCCTTGACGGGCCCAGTAGTCCTGTAAAGCCAATATTAGGCCTTGAAAGGTTTTTATATCGTATTTATGCATGATTTGTGTCGCGCGTATGAAAAGTAATCGGTTTTATAACTGACGGAGTATACCCTAGCAAGCAGATAGACCCTAGTGCTGTTACCTCAGGAATCACTGATAACCGAGACTTTTTTTTAAAAATCGCTCAACTTCCTTTCTTGATCAAGTATTGAAAGGGCATTTGGTCTACTTTCTTAGCGATTAGTGTGTGATCCATAAATTCACAAAAACTAACCATATCTCGGGTGGTAGAGGGATCGTCAGCCTGAATTAATAAGGTCTCCCCTAGAGCAATGTTACGAATTGCTTTTCTTACCATCATTACTGGTTCAGGGCAGCGTAGACCGAGTGCGTCTAATTGGTGATCGGCTTGGTTAAAATCTATCAAACTACTCATTGATTTATCCCCTTAATGAATGACTTTTACATTGTATAACAGCTACGGTTAGATTTGCAGCTGTCAACTTTGACCAACAGCTTGGCATGTTTTCGATAGTTTTGGCATTTACTACTCCACTAAGGCTATTTCAGCAGACGGTACTTTTTGTTTTTTACAAACTTGCTCGCTGCAATCCAATCTTCCCTTTTTCTCACATCAAGGTGTCGATCATAGAGTGGTTCGCTAATTCCATACCCGATTTATGATTGATATCAGTGACGACAAGATTGGCACCTTCCTCAGAAGAGGCTTCCCCAATTCTTCTTGTTGCTACGGTGACTAATATAGTTTTTGAAGCCTTAACATATAGGGGTTCTCTATAGCGTTTATAAGCTAGGCCTGGCGGATTTAAACCGACCCGCTCAGTAAGGTCGCTGTAACGTACTTTCTGTGTTGGTGCCGTATATAACTGGTTTAGAACGAGATATTCAGTTAAGCCAATACTTTGTTGTTGATACGCTAAAGCAAATTAAAAAGATTGCCCCGAAAATCAGTTTTGTAGTTGCTGCGGATATAAAGTTGGCTAACTTTTGTCAAGATGATATCGATATTGCTATGCGTCGTGAACGCCCCATGGATAATAGAAAAACCACCACATTGGTTTTTTTGCTCGTCAGGAGTATCTAAATACTCATGGGCAGGTTGAAGCAGGGAGTACATTTCTGATGAGCTATTGGTGATGTATAAAAACAAACCTTACCTCAGTATTGGCAATCGTTATGTGGCCAAGCTATTCATCATTCGCAAGTGATTGTAGAAACGAATTCACAAACCCTCTTGATTGAAGCGATCGCTGGTTTTTTGATGACGGATCTATTATTTTTACTCTTCAAATCTTTGTTTTAGGGCATCGATGAAGTCAGTGGCGATTCAAATATCGAATTTCGAACGCTATAAGAATGTAATTCACCAATAGTGTGTTTCTTTTAGCTTTAGCTACTTGGCTGCTTTGACAACCCGCGCTAGTTTGATAGCTGCATATTGGGGCTCGGCTTTTGGATCGTTTAAGAAATTGCTGATCACATCAAAGATGGCACCTTGCACTTTTTCGCTTACCGCTAAGCCGTGGGCCATACTCGGTACCAAATCACCCGATTTGTTACTGGCTTTAAATGCGGCCATCGAGTCTAAAGCGCAGCTATCAAATTGCTTCATATCCATATCGATCCGAACTGGAATAGAGCCTTTGTTGAGGTTAAATATGGTTTGAAACTCGGGGGTGAGAATGGTTTTTGCGAGGCTTTTTTGAGCCTTAATATCTTCAGGTTTATTTAGTTCAAACATTGCAAAACTGTCGATATTAAAGATAAATTGCTGTTGTGTGCCGGGAGCGGGGACGCAAACAAAGTCTTTACCTGGTTGTTTACCTGCGGCAATAAACTCACCCTTGGCCCAGTCCCCCATAATTTGCATGCCGGCTGTACCATTAATTACCATACTGGTTGCCATATTCCAGTCTCGTCCGGGGGAGTCACTATCGATATAGTGGCTTATTTTTTTTAATACGCGAAAGACTTCGACCATTTTGTCTCCGCCTAAAGTCTTATCATCTAGTTTTACGAAAGCTTTCAGGTAGTCTTTCGCACCTAAAATATCTAAGGCTAGCGTCTCAAATAAAGTCGCATTCTGCCAATTCTGCCCACCGTGGGCGAGGGGAATAAACCCGGCGGCTTGTAGTTTGTCTGCAGCGGTGAAAAATTCAGCCAAGGTGGTTGGGATTTTTGCGTCTGCTTTTGCAAATACAGCTGGGTTTGCCCATAACCAGTTTACTCGATGCACATTTAGCGGGACGGCAACGTAGTTGCCCTGATACTTCATAATATCTGTCACGACTTTGGGGATCACATCGTCCCAATGTTCTTCTGCTGCGACGTCGTTAAGGTTACTTAAGAACCCTAGTTCTGCCCATTCTTGAATATCGGGGCCTTTTAGTTGTGCAGCGGCTGGTGGATTACCTGAAATTGCGCGGGTTTTTAACACCGTCATCGCGCTTTCTCCACCTCCTCCAGCAACCGCAAAGTCTTTCCAACTATGCCCTTGGGCTTCAAGCATTTTCTTTAAAACATTCACCGATTTGGCTTCACCGCCGGAGGTCCACCAATGTAAAACCTCAACTTCTCCCGCGTAGGCGGAATTAAGCGAATAGCAGAATATAAGAGTGGAGAAGAAAGTCGTTAATTTGCGCATAGTTAGACCTTATTATTTTTATTTAAGCTCTATCACTTATGTTGAGCATACTAGCCTGAATACTGCAGATAAAACCCAACCGATGAAGCAAATCTTAACTAGAGCTCTATTTGATGTGAGGGAGTCGCAGTTTCACTTCTAAGCCGCCTTGAGGCAGGTTTTGTAAGCATATATTTCCCCCGTGAGCGTGGGCGATATTACGAGCAATACCAAGGCCCAAGCCTGAACCTGACTTCGCTTTATTTAAGCGAACATAAGGGTTGAATACTTCGCTTAATTGAGCTTCTGGGATCCCTGGTCCATGATCGACAAATAGCAAGCAAAGCTCGTTGTCATCATCGAGCAAATAAATTTCGATTTTGTCACCGTATTTAATTCCATTCTCAATCAAATTAGCGATGCAGCGCTTGATCGCTAGGGGTTTACCACGGTAAGGGGAATTCGTCTCTCCAAACACGCTGACTTTATCGAGATACGGTTCGATACAATACTTTAGATGAGACATGATGTTGATATCGGTTAGATTTTCATGGATATCGGTGTCTTTTACCGTTTGCAGGGCACCTTTAGCCATAATTTCCAGTTCATCTAAATCTCGATTGAAGGCGTCAATGACATTGTCATCATCGAGCAATTCTGCGCGTAGCCGTAGCCGGGTAATCGGGGTTTTTAAATCATGAGAAATGGAACGAAATAGCTGTTCTCGATCTTCAATATAACGTTTTAGCTTACTTTGCATGGTATTAAAGGCACGGGTCGCTTTGCGAATTTCATCACTGCCTTCTTCTACCAAAGGTGCTTGGAATAAGTCGATCGTAAGGCGTGAGGCGGCTTTTGCTAAACGGCGTAGCGGACGAGTTTGTCGGCGCACGAGTATGAAGGTGAAAACCAGCAGAAAGACCGTCATTAAGGTGATAAACATTACGCGACCCTTGGGTAATAAACTATCATCCAAGTTCATATATGGGGCTGGGAGTAGCGCAGCTAGGTAAATCCACTCTCCACTTTCTAGTTCTATTTGGGTGACCAATATGGGTGGGTTCAAGGGTTTTATTTGCAGGCTATGCGAGGCCCAAGAAGAGGGTAAGTCTTGTAGTAATATATCGTTTTTTAAGACATGCAATTGATCGGGCAAGGAAAAGTCAACGTCAATTTTAGTGCTGCGATTGAGTTCTCGATGCAGAACATCGCTGACCGTTTGAATTACCAGATTTTTGTGATAACTGTCAGGAATGGAATTGATTTTAATGTACTCTCGATTGAGTGACACAAAGAAGCGAGTGCCGCCCATCTTACGTAACTGATTGAGTACAATGTGGCGATATTCAGAAGGTAAAGATTCAAAAAATGTCACCGTCGAGGCTAAGCTCAGCGCTAGGTTGCGAGAGGTGGCACTAAGGCCTTCACTCTCTGATTGGCGCAACTGATAAAACCAAATGAAGCTACTGGCACCTTGGGCCAGTGCAATGGCGAGCAATAGCAGCAATAGCATTCTTGCTAATAAAGAATTTGGCTTTATCCGCTGTAATAGCCGATTAAACTTCATGACTCACTTGAGTCACCATCATGTAACCTGAGCCTCGAATGGTACGGATCAGCCGAGCCTGACTGCCATCATCTTTTAAGCGTTGGCGTAGCCGGCTAATTTGTACGTCAATTCCTCGCTCCATGGGTAAGCTTTCGCGGCCGCGAGTGGCATCACTAATGGTATCCCGGTCGAGGGTTTCGTTCGGGTGTTGCAAAAATAGCTGCAATAAACGGTAATCGCTGCTGGATAACTCCAGCGTCTCTCCGTCTTCATGTTCCAGTTGCTGACTTTGAGTATCTAGGCGCCACTGGCCGAAACGAATGTAGCGAGTATTTTGCTGAGCATTGGCGGTGACTTGAGAGCGGCGCAGTAAGGCCTTAATTCGCGCCAGTAGTTCGCGAGGGTTAAACGGTTTTCCAATGTAATCATCGGCACCCAACTCGAGACCAACAATCCGATCCATTTCATCGGAATTAGCGGTGAGCATGATAATTGGTACATTGGAGGTTCGGCGGATTTTTTGGCATAAGGTAAAGCCGTCATCGCCCGGTAACATGATGTCGAGAATGATGAGTTCTGGTTTATTGGTTTCCAGTAGTTTTGCCATTTCTATACCGTCATTGGCACTGATCACTTCAAAGCCTGATTTACTTAAGTATTGCTCAAGTAAGCTTCTAATTTCTAAGTCATCATCAACGACGAGCAGTTGTTTTGCAAAAACCATGGTTGTCTATTCAATATTAGTGTTATTCATTTGTACTAAGAATAACAAACAACGTGGCAGGGGCGAAATGCTTCACATCATTAAGCAAGAAAAATGGGAGCTAAATGCTCCCATTGGTTCTTTATCCGCAGATTTAGGGGCGTTCAAATATTGTTGCGATGCCTTGTCCTAAACCAATACACATGGTTGCAAGCCCTAGCTTGGCATCTTTGGCTTCCATTAGGTTGATCAGAGTGGTCGAGATACGGGTTCCAGAACAGCCTAGTGGATGGCCTAAAGCAATGGCTCCGCCATTCAGATTTATCTTGTCTTCTAGTTGGTCCATGAGGCCCAGTTCCTTCACACAAGGAAGTGATTGTGCGGCAAATGCTTCGTTGAGTTCGAAAAGGTCGATATCTTCGAGCGTCAAACCAGCACGTTTTAAAGCCTTTTGGGTGGCGGGCACTGGCCCGTAGCCCATAATGGACGGATCGCAGCCAGCAATGGCCATGGCGCGAACTTTCGCGCGGATCGGTAAACCCAGCTCCGCGGCCTTTTCGGCAGACATGATGAGCATTGCCGACGCCCCATCAGATAAGGCTGAGGAGGTACCCGCGGTCACTTTACCGTTAACCGGGTCAAAGGCTGGGCGGAGTTGCGCGAGACCTTCAATAGTGGTTTCAGGGCGGATCACTTCGTCAGTTTCTATCAGGCTCAGTGTCCCATTGGTATCATGCCCTTCGATGGGAAGAATTTCTCTGGCAAAGCGCCCCTCAATGGTGGCTTGATGGGCTAGACGGTGGGAGCGAGCGCCAAAGGCGTCCATTGCTTCGCGGCTAATACCATGCATTTGCGACAGTAATTCTGCCGTTAAGCCCATCATGCCTGCCGCTTTAGCCACCGACTTGGTCATTCCAGGGTGAAAGTCGACGCCATGGCTCATTGGAACATGCCCCATATGTTCTACTCCGCCAACGATAAAGATATCTCCTTGGTCGGCCATGATGGCACGTGCCGCGTCATGTAAGGCTTGCATCGATGAACCACATAAACGATTCACCGTGACCGCGCCAGTGGTATGTGGTAAACCCGCCAGTAAGGCGGCATTGCGCGCGATATTAAAACCTTGTTCTAAGGTTTGTTGAACACAGCCCCAATAGACATCCTCAATATCATTTGGATCGAGAGCTGGATTACGTTTTAACAAGCCTTTCATTAAATGTGCAGATAAGTCTTCTGCGCGAACATGTCTAAAACAGCCATTCTTAGAGCGGCCCATGGGGGTGCGAATACAATCTACAATAACCACTTCTTTCATTTTATATTCCTCCATTAGCCTTGTGTCGCGTAGTAAGTTTCGCCTGCTGCGGCTTTGGCGCGTAGGCCGTCTGTAACCTGGTAGAGTGGTCCGAGAGCTGCGTACTGGTCGGCCAAGGCGACATATTCAGCCAAGCCCATGCTATCGAGGTAGCGAAATACCCCGCCACGGAACGGTGGAAAACCTAAACCATAAACCAAGGCCATGTCTGCCTCTCCGGGGCTCTGCACAATGCCTTCCTCTAAGCAACGCACCACTTCGTTAATCATCGGAATCATCATCCGGGCAATAATTTGCTGGCTGCTGTAATCTTGGCTTTGCGGGCTGAGTGCCGTGAGTAGCTGATAAGTACTTGGGTCGGCATCTTTTTTGGGTTTACCTCTTTGATCTTTGGTATAGGCATAGAAACCCAATCCATTTTTTTGACCAAAGCGTTGCGCCTGATACATTAGATCAATGGCATCTTCGCCGACTTTGCTCATTCGCTCAGGAAAACCCTCGGCCATCACCGCACCGGCGTGGTGGCCTGTATCAATCCCCACAACATCTAATAAGTAAGCGGGGCCCATTGGCCAGCCAAATTGTTTTTCCATGATCTTATCTACTTTGACAAAATCTGCGCCATCTTGAATGAGGCGGCTAAAGCCAAAAAAGTAGGGAAATAACACCCGATTAACAAAGAAACCCGGGCAATCATTGACTACCACCGGGGTTTTCCCCATCTTGGCTGCATAGGCCACCACACTGTCGATGGTTGCTTGCGAGCTGTGTTTGCCACGGATCACTTCTACCAGTGGCATGCGATGTACTGGATTGAAAAAATGCATCCCACAGAATTTGTCTGGGCGACAGAGATTGTCAGCTAACAAAGAGATTGGAATGGTTGAAGTATTTGAAACAATGATGGTGTTTTCACTCACATGTTGTTCTACTTCTTTGAGTACCGCTGCTTTGATTTTGGGATTTTCAACCACCGCTTCTACCACAATATTGCTATTCGCGAGCGATTGGTAGTTTAAACTTGGTTGAATGGCCGATAGAACCTTAGCCATTTTTAGGCCATCAATGCGACCGCGTTCCAGTTGTTTATTGAGTAATTTGCTGGCTTCGTTCATGCCTAAATCTAAAGCCGCCTGATTGATGTCTTTCATTACTGCGGGTACACCACGACTGGCACTTTGGTAGGCAATACCGCCCCCCATAATACCTGCACCGAGTACCGCTGCTTGCTCAATTCGCTGGGCGTTTTTACTGGACTTCTTGGCCAAAGCTTTAAGCTGTTGATCGTTTAAGAAGATACCAACCAATGCTTGCGCGACATCCGATTGAGCCAAACCGATGAAGTTTTTGCCTTCTAGCGCTAATGCTTCTGTACGTTTAAAACTGGCTGCTTTTTCAATGGTCGAGACTGCAGTCATGGGAGCAGGGTAGTGAGGTCCGGCTTTGGCCATCACCAACCCTTTGGCACAGTTAAAGCTCATCATTGCTTCAACTTTATTTAAATTGAGTGGACTGAGCTTTACTTGGCGTCGCTCTTGCCAATCAATTTTGCCGGTAATTGCATCTTCAAGCATACTCAAAGCGGCTGATTTGAGGTTATCGGGGTGAACCATCGCATCAAGTGCAGCAAATTTGAGTGCTTCGGCAGCCTTATAAGTTTTACCGGTGGTGATCCATTCCATGGCGTTATCGGCACCAATCACCCGTGGCAATCGCACGGTGCCACCAAAACCCGGCATAATACCCAGTTGAGTTTCTGGCAGACCGATGCTGGCGTTACTGTCAGCAACCCGCAAGTCGGTAGCAAGAATGAGCTCACAACCACCGCCTAGCGCAAAGCCATTAATTGCCGAAATAGTTGGCACATTAAGATCTTCTAAGGCGTTAAAAATATCATTTGCTTTGGTGAGCCACGCGGCGAGTTCAGCCTCGGGAAGCGCAAATAAGCCTAAGAACTCGGTGATGTCAGCGCCCACGATGAAGCTATCTTTGCTCGAGCTGACTAATAAGCCTGTTAATTCACTTTGTTGCTGCAAGGTCTCTATCGCTTCTGCTAAAGAGATTAACGTGCTGCGGTCTAATTTATTGACACTTCCTTTGTTGGCATCGAATGTTAATTCAGCGATGCCAGCGGCAATATAGCGAACACTCAGGTTCTCGCCTTGATATATCATTCTGCTCTCCTTGTTGCTGATGTACATAGCACCAGTTTTGTGTAGGGACTAGAGGTTAAATATGTAATCAAGTTGTTACTCAAACATTAAAGCAAATATAACGCTCATTTTAAACACTTGTTTGATAATTTGTTGTTTGTGGCACAAAAGGTCGCTGTAAACACGAGTAAATAAAATTAAGTCATGCTAAATTAAATGCTCTAGATCCAACTATGTTTGTGTTAAATGCGCTATAACTAACAAGCTAACTAATAGTCGTAGGGAGAGTGTAATGCCAACTATTCAACAACTGTTTACCCAGCATATAGAGCAGTTACAGTTGCGGGTTGCCGATGTATTAGAGCGCGAGCAATTAGAGGCTTTAATCATTCACTCTGGCTATCCTTTGCGAATTTTTTTGGATGATCAGCATTACCCTTTTCAAACCAATCCTCACTTTAAACATTGGTTGCCTTTAACCGAGCATCCGCATTGTTGGTTAGTGGTCAACGGTGTTGATAAGCCGACGCTGATTTATCATCAAGCGAGCGATTACTGGCATAAGGCTACTTCCAGCCCTAGTGGATTTTGGGTCGACTTTTTTGACATCCGAGTGATGAAGCATCCACAAGATATCGAGCCTTTTTTGCCGAAACAACGACAACGCTGCGCCTATATTGGGGAGCATCCTGAATTAGCCGAAGCTTTGGAAATTGGTGAACGCAATCCAGAGTTGGTTTTAAATTACTTACATTATTACCGTGCTTATAAAACTGATTACGAGTTAGAGTGTATTCAGGAAGCGAATCATCGTGCGGTGAAAGCGCATCTAGTCGCCAAGGAGCTGTTTTTGGCGGGTGCATCAGAATTTGAAATGAACTTGGCTTACCTCTCAAGCTTAGGGCGAGGTGAGCACTCACTTCCTTACGCTAATATTATAGCTTTAAATGAAAACGCCTCCATATTGCATTACACCGCTTTAAGTGCCAGTAAGTTAGCCGAGCAAAAACGTTATTCATTGTTAATTGACGCGGGGGCCGAGTACCGCGGCTATGCTGCCGATATCACCCGCAGTTATGCTTATAGAAAAGGTTTATTTGCAGAGCTGGTGCTGGAAATGGATATATTACAACAATCGCTGGTGAACGATCTGAAACCGGGTTATCGCTATACCGATTTACACCTTAAAGCGCATCGTAAATTGGCCAAATTGCTGGTGGATTTTGAATTTGTTTATTGTAGTGCCGCAGCAGCTGTTGAAACGGGAATTACCCGTTGTTTTTTTCCTCACGGTTTGGGCCATCACCTTGGTTTACAAGTGCACGATGTGGGCGGTTTGATGCAAGATGAAGATGGTACGGTACTCGCGGCTCCAACTCTCGATCCCTTTCTGCGTTGTACCCGCATGCTGGAACCTCGACAAGTACTGACAATTGAGCCTGGTCTTTATTTTATCCCTTCTTTATTAGCCGAATTGGCTGAATCTGAGCACACTCGCTTGATTAATTGGTCTCGGGTTGATGAAATGCGCCGCTTTGGTGGGATCCGTATCGAAGATAATGTGGTAATTACCGCGTTGAGTTGTGACAACTTAACGCGTGCGGGCAATTGGAGTTAAACATTCAAACTGATAGTTATTTACGTCCCTCGCAGTTGGTAAGCCGAGAACAAGAAATTAAGCGTAGTCGTTTTATTAGTATTATCGCGCCAGTAGCGGATCGTCGGCAGGCCCAACAACAGCTTGCTGAGATAAAGTCGCAGCATCTTCAGGCGCGTCATCATTGCTGGGCGTTTATTGCCGGCCATCCTCTGGATTCTCAGTGCTTAGGTTTTAGTGATGATGGAGAACCTTCTGGTACCGCGGGAAAACCGATGTTAGCGCAGTTACAAGGCCGCGGCTTAGGCCAAATATTAGCGGTGGTGGTTCGTTATTCTGGAGGCATCAAGTTGGGGACTGGGGGCTTAGTCAGGGCTTATGGTGGTGGCGTACAACAAGCATTAAAATTACTGCAAACTGAACCCGTAATTGGTTGTGGATGTTGTGATCTAGAATTTGATTACGCCTTTACGACTCAAGTAGAAATGTTGCTGAATAAGGTTCAAGGGGTAAAACTGGAGACCGAATTTAGCAATCAGGCAAAAATGCAGGTGAGTTTACCAATCAGTGAATATGCTGGATTTAAACAACAGCTGATTAATTTATCGAGTGGGCAAATTGTCGTGACTAAGCTACGTGCTTAAGTTGTCATAGGTGATGCTTTACTTCAAGATATACAGCATTATCTCAATCTAATAAGAGAAACAATACCGATGCAAATCAGGGCGATAGTTAGGATCGTCGGATTACTTGTGATGCTATTTAGCCTCACCATGATTATTCCGGCCGTTGTCGCTGCGGTATATAAAGACGGTGCCGGTAAAGCCTTTATGGCTGCTTTTGCTATCTGTATTAGCGCTGGGTTTCTATTATGGTTTCCACAGCGGCAACAAAAAACAGAGCTAAAGGCTAAAGAAGGCTTTCTAATTGTGGTGTTGTTTTGGACGGTGTTGGGGAGTGTTGCGGCCTTACCTTTTATCTTGTCCGAACAGCCAAATATGAGTATCACCGATTCTTTCTTTGAATCGTTCTCTGGGCTCACGACCACCGGCGCGACAGTTATTGTCGGGATTGAATATTTGCCGAAAGCGATTTTGTTTTACCGGCAAATGCTGCAATGGTTAGGAGGGATGGGGATCATCGTTTTGGCAGTGGCTGTTTTGCCGATCCTCGGTGTTGGAGGAATGCAGCTTTACCGCGCGGAAATTCCTGGTCCAGTCAAAGATAAAAAAATGACCCCGCGGATCGCCGAGACCGCCAAGGTGCTTTGGTATATCTATTTATTTTTAACGGTGAGTTGTGGGGTCGCATTCTGGCTGGCCGGAATGTCAATATTTGATGCCGTTTGTCATGCTTTTTCAACTATCGCGATTGGTGGGTTTTCTACGTATGATGCTAGTTTAGGGCATTTTGACAGCGCCTTAATTAATACCATCTGTGCGGTATTTTTAATTATCTCGGGGATTAACTTCTCGCTGCATTTTGCGGCCATCAACAGTAGAAGCATTACTTTTAAATACTATTTTCTCGATCCCGAATGCCGCGCCTTCTTCTTTATACAAATTTGTTTAACTTTAGTGTGTTTTGCAGTGTTACTGGGTCAACAAGTTTATGATTCAGCAGCATTTGCCTTAGACCAAGCTTTTGTTCAATCGGTCTCTATTTCTACAACCGCTGGGTTTACCACCACCAGTTTCTCTGAGTGGCCGCTGTTCCTACCCGTGTTATTAGTTTTTTCTAGCTTCATTGGTGGCTGTGCGGGTTCTACTGGCGGGGGACTCAAAGTGATTCGGGTTTTCTTATTGAGTTTACAAGGCATGCGTGAGTTAAAGCGTTTGGTACATCCTCGTGCGGTCTACCAAATTAAATTGGCCAATAAGGCGCTTCCTGACCGAGTATTAGAAGCGGTCTGGGGATTCTTTTCTGCGTATGCCCTCGTGTTTGTGATCTGTATGTTGTCATTGATAGCGGCGGGGATGGACGAGTTATCGGCGTTTTCAGCGGTGGTCGCCTGTTTGAATAACTTAGGCCCTGGTCTGGGTCAAGTCGCGGTACACTACTCAGATATTACCGATGCCAGTAAGTGGGTATTGTTGATTGCTATGTTATTTGGTCGCTTAGAAGTGTTTACCTTATTAGTACTATTCACTCCGGTTTTTTGGAAAAGTTAGTCATGAAATTATTGGTGTTATATTCAAGTTGTGAGGGTCAAACCTTAAAAATTGCTCAGCATATCGTTGCCCAACAAGCCGAGCCAGATGTTCAGGTCGACTATGTCTCACTTGACCAGAGGACAAGCTGGCCAGATCTCAGTCAATACACCAAGGTTCTGATTGGTGCCTCAATCCGTTATGGTAAGTTTCGTCCGCAGTTGTTTGAATATCTGGCGACCTATCAAAAGTCGCTGGCAAAAATGCCGGTGGCTTTTTTTGGTGTATGTCTAACGGCTCGTAAACCAGAAAAGAGTCGTCCAGAAACCAGCGTCTATATGCAGAAGCTAAATCACAATGCCGCTTGGATGCCAAATTTGCAGGCGATATTTGCAGGCGCGCTGCTTTATTCACGTTATAACTGGTGGCAGACTCTCATTATCCAGTTGATCATGAAAATAACGGGTGGCAGTACCGATACTAGTCAAGATATAGAGTTAACCGATTGGGCAAAGGTTAATCAATTCTCCATTTTGTTTGGCAAGCTGAGTAATAAAAGCGCAAGTTGATGGTTTTTTGTAAGCGGCTGTATAAGCTTTGAGCAGTTAAACAAAAAACTGTGATTTTCTTCAAAAAAGGCTTGCACCGTAAGCGCGGATCCCTATAATGCGACTCCACTGACACGGCGGGCAGCACGCAATAGCGCAGCAGCAAGCGGTCAGGGTTGGTAAGGCCTGAGGCTTTATTAGCGACGGTTAAACGCTTCAAACTTTCCTTAGGAAACTTCTTCGGAAAAGATTGAAAAAAGCGGTTGACAGTCACCGAGGATGGCGTAGAATGCGCACCTCGCTTCGCAAGAAGCAACGCTCTTTAACAATTTATCAAGCAATCTGTGTGAGCACTCACAGAGCACTAAGCGAAAAAAATTAGCTTAAGTGGACTGGAGTGACACACTGTTTTAACAGTAATAATTTCAGTATTTACTTTGAGCGAAAAAACTTTGATTGAAGAGTTTGATCATGGCTCAGATTGAACGCTGGCGGCAGGCTTAACACATGCAAGTCGAGCGGTAACATTTCTAGCTTGCTAGAAGATGACGAGCGGCGGACGGGTGAGTAATGCTTGGGAATATGCCTTTACGTGGGGGACAACAGTTGGAAACGACTGCTAATACCGCATAATGTCTTCGGACCAAAGGAGGGGACTCTTCGGAGCCTTTCGCGTAGAGATTAGCCCAAGTGGGATTAGCTAGTTGGTGGGGTAATGGCTCACCAAGGCGACGATCCCTAGCTGGTTTGAGAGGATGATCAGCCACACTGGGACTGAGACACGGCCCAGACTCCTACGGGAGGCAGCAGTGGGGAATATTGCACAATGGGCGAAAGCCTGATGCAGCCATGCCGCGTGTGTGAAGAAGGCCTTCGGGTTGTAAAGCACTTTCAGTTGTGAGGAAGGCAATATGCTTAATACGTATATTGTTTGACGTTAGCGACAGAAGAAGGACCGGCTAACTCCGTGCCAGCAGCCGCGGTAATACGGAGGGTCCGAGCGTTAATCGGAATTACTGGGCGTAAAGCGTACGCAGGCGGCTTTTTAAGCCAGATGTGAAATCCCCGGGCTCAACCTGGGAATGGCATTTGGAACTGGGAAGCTAGAGTTTTGTAGAGGGTGGTAGAATTTCAGGTGTAGCGGTGAAATGCGTAGAGATCTGAAGGAATACCAGTGGCGAAGGCGGCCACCTGGACAAAAACTGACGCTCATGTACGAAAGCGTGGGGAGCAAACAGGATTAGATACCCTGGTAGTCCACGCCGTAAACGATGTCTACTAGTTGTCTGTGGGTTTAACCCGTGGGTAACGCAGCTAACGCATTAAGTAGACCGCCTGGGGAGTACGGCCGCAAGGTTAAAACTCAAATGAATTGACGGGGGCCCGCACAAGCGGTGGAGCATGTGGTTTAATTCGATGCAACGCGAAGAACCTTACCTGCCCTTGACATACTAAGAACTTTCCAGAGATGGATTGGTGCCTTCGGGAGCTTAGATACAGGTGCTGCATGGCTGTCGTCAGCTCGTGTCGTGAGATGTTGGGTTAAGTCCCGCAACGAGCGCAACCCTTATCCTTATTTGCCAGCACGTGATGGTGGGAACTCTAGGGAGACTGCCGGTGATAAACCGGAGGAAGGTGGGGACGACGTCAAGTCATCATGGCCCTTACGGGCAGGGCTACACACGTGCTACAATGGCATGTACAGAGGGATGCGACCTCGCGAGAGCAAGCGGACCCCAGAAAGCATGTCGTAGTCCGGATCGGAGTCTGCAACTCGACTCCGTGAAGTCGGAATCGCTAGTAATCGTGGATCAGAATGCCACGGTGAATACGTTCCCGGGCCTTGTACACACCGCCCGTCACACCATGGGAGTGGGCTGCAAAAGAAGTGGGTAGTTTAACCTTCGGGAGGACGCTCACCACTTTGTGGTTCATGACTGGGGTGAAGTCGTAACAAGGTAGCCCTAGGGGAACCTGGGGCTGGATCACCTCCTTATTATGAACGTTTATGTTTTGTGACGTGTTCACACAGATTGCTTGATAGAAAGTAGAGAGAAGTTGACACCTGTTTAGGTCTGTAGCTCAGCTGGTTAGAGCGCACCCCTGATAAGGGTGAGGTCGGCAGTTCAAGTCTGCCCAGACCTACCAAGGTGCAACTTTTAGTAAGAAATGGGGCTATAGCTCAGCTGGGAGAGCGCCTGCCTTGCACGCAGGAGGTCTGCGGTTCGATCCCGCATAGCTCCACCACTTCTTACCTAAAAACCAAAGATAAGTCGCCAAAAGATGGCCATTTAGCTTTGGTTTTTTTATGAACCAATGCTCTTTAACAATTTGGAAAAGCTGATAAAAAAATATCTCAAAAATACGAGTTAAATAACAAGTGTTTTTGGTATTCAAAAAATAAGGTGATCGTACTCGAGTGGCAGGATTTATACAGCCTGACCATTCAAGTGATTTAAGCGACAACATTTAGGTGTTGTATGGTTAAGTGACTAAGCGTATACGGTGGATGCCTTGGCAGTCAGAGGCGATGAAGGACGTGTTAATCTGCGATAAGCCATGTTGAGTCGATAAAAGACGTAATAGACATGGATTTCCGAATGGGGAAACCCACTGCATTTTATGCAGTATCGTAACGTGAATACATAGCGTTGCGAGGCGAACCCGGGGAACTGAAACATCTAAGTACCCGGAGGAAAAGAAATCAACCGAGATTCTGGTAGTAGCGGCGAGCGAACCCGGATTAGCCCTTAAGCTTCTTATAATTTAGTGGAACAAGCTGGAAAGTTTGGCCGTAGCGGGTGATAGCCCCGTACACGAAAGGTGATTTGAAGTGAAAACGAGTAGGACGGCACACGTGATATGTTGTCTGAATATGGGGGGACCATCCTCCAAGGCTAAATACTCCTGACTGACCGATAGTGAACCAGTACCGTGAGGGAAAGGCGAAAAGAACCCCTGTGAGGGGAGTGAAATAGAACCTGAAACCGTATACGTACAAGCAGTGGGAGCCTCTTTGTGGGGTGACTGCGTACCTTTTGTATAATGGGTCAACGACTTAATTTCAGTAGCAAGGTTAAGCGAATAGCGGAGCCGTAGGGAAACCGAGTGTTAACTGCGCGCATAGTTGCTGGGATTAGACCCGAAACCCGGTGATCTAGCCATGGGCAGGTTGAAGATTGGGTAACACCAATTGGAGGACCGAACCGACTAATGTTGAAAAATTAGCGGATGACTTGTGGCTGGGGGTGAAAGGCCAATCAAACCGGGAGATAGCTGGTTCTCCTCGAAAGCTATTTAGGTAGCGCCTCGGACGAATACTAGTGGGGGTAGAGCACTGTTAAGGCTAGGGGGTCATCCCGACTTACCAACCCTTTGCAAACTCCGAATACCACTAAGTACTATCCGGGAGACACACGGCGGGTGCTAACGTCCGTCGTGAAAAGGGAAACAACCCAGACCGTCAGCTAAGGTCCCAAAGTCATAGCTAAGTGGGAAACGATGTGGGAAGGCTTAGACAGCCAGGATGTTGGCTTAGAAGCAGCCATCATTTAAAGAAAGCGTAATAGCTCACTGGTCGAGTCGGCCTGCGCGGAAGATGTAACGGGGCTAAGCTATGCACCGAAGCTACGGGTACTTGCTTTGCAAGTGCGGTAGAGGAGCGTTCTGTAAGCCGTTGAAGGTGATTCGTAAGGATTGCTGGAGGTATCAGAAGTGCGAATGTTGACATGAGTAACGATAAAGGGGGTGAAAAGCCCCCTCGCCGAAAGACCAAGGTTTCCTGTTCAATGTTAATCAGAGCAGGGTGAGTCGGCCCCTAAGGCGAGACTGAAAAGTGTAGTCGATGGGAAACAGGTTAATATTCCTGTACTTCGTATAATTGCGATGGGAGGACGGAGAAGGCTAGGCCAGCGCGGCGATTGGTAGTCCGCGTTTAAGGTTGTAGGCTGGACACTTAGGAAAATCCGGGTGTCTAAGGCTGAGGATTGATGACGAGTCACTAAGGTGATGAAGTGGTTGATGCCCTGCTTCCAGGAAAAGTCTCTAAGCTTCAGATTATACGAAACCGTACCCCAAACCGACACAGGTGGTTGGGTAGAGAATACCAAGGCGCTTGAGAGAACTCGGGTGAAGGAACTAGGCAAAATGGTACCGTAACTTCGGGAGAAGGTACGCTGCTGTTGGTGATGGGACTTGCTCCCTAAGCTGACGGCAGTCGCAGATACCAGTTGGCTGCAACTGTTTATTAAAAACACAGCACTGTGCTAAATCGAAAGATGACGTATACGGTGTGACGCCTGCCCGGTGCCGGAAGGTTAATTGATGTGGTTAGCGCAAGCGAAGCTATTGATCGAAGCCCCGGTAAACGGCGGCCGTAACTATAACGGTCCTAAGGTAGCGAAATTCCTTGTCGGGTAAGTTCCGACCTGCACGAATGGCGTAATGATGGCCAAGCTGTCTCCACCCGAGACTCAGTGAAATTGAAATTGCCGTGAAGATGCGGTGTACCCGCGGCTAGACGGAAAGACCCCGTGAACCTTTACTACAGCTTGACACTGAACATTGACCCTACATGTGTAGGATAGGTGGGAGGCTTTGAAGCGTTGTCGCTAGATGATGTGGAGCCGACCTTGAAATACCACCCTTGTAGTGTTGATGTTCTAACGTTGTCCCGTTATCCGGGATGCGGACAGTGTCTGGTGGGTAGTTTGACTGGGGCGGTCTCCTCCCAAAGAGTAACGGAGGAGCACGAAGGTTGGCTAAGTACGGTCGGACATCGTACGGTTAGTGCAATGGCATAAGCCAGCTTAACTGCGAGACAGACACGTCGAGCAGGTACGAAAGTAGGTCATAGTGATCCGGTGGTTCTGTATGGAAGGGCCATCGCTCAACGGATAAAAGGTACTCCGGGGATAACAGGCTGATACCGCCCAAGAGTTCATATCGACGGCGGTGTTTGGCACCTCGATGTCGGCTCATCACATCCTGGGGCTGAAGTCGGTCCCAAGGGTATGGCTGTTCGCCATTTAAAGTGGTACGCGAGCTGGGTTTAGAACGTCGTGAGACAGTTCGGTCCCTATCTGCCGTGGGCGTTTGAGAATTGAAGGGAGCTGCTCCTAGTACGAGAGGACCGGAGTGGACGAACCGCTGGTGTTTGGGTTGTTATGCCAATAGCATTGCCCAGTAGCTACGTTCGGAACTGATAACCGCTGAAAGCATCTAAGCGGGAAGCAGGCCTTGAGATTAATTCTCACTAGGACTTTAAGTCCTCTGAAGGGCCGTTGGAGACTACAACGTTGATAGGCAAGGTGTGTAAGTGCTGTGAGGCATTGAGCTAACTTGTACTAATTACCCGTGAGGCTTAACCATACAACACCTAAAGGGTGTTGCTTATAGATACTTTATTTTAGAACCAAGAGTGCTTGTTATGCTCGTGGGATATATCAGTTTTTTCGAATGTTAAAGACAACAAGTTTTTGCCTGGTGGCAATAGCGTTGTGGAACCACCTGAACCCATGCCGAACTCAGAAGTGAAACGCAACTGCGCCGATGATAGTGTGGGGTCTCCCCATGTGAAAGTAGGTCACTGCCAGGCACCTATACTAAGCCCTCGTCTGACGACGAGGGCTTTTTTATTGCCTGAGATTTAGCAAGGGCAGCCAAGGCGAACCGATGTTCATGAACAAGCCATGTGAAAGTCGGCTGGATATCGCCAGACACCGATTGAGAGAAAGCCTATCTTTACGGATAGGCTTTTTTTATGTCTGGGATTTAGCAATGCTGCATCGCGCAGTTAACGCGAAGGTTTTATTCGTGAGCAGGATGGGACGCTTCGAAAATGTGTGCGTTTTTAGGCCGAAGTCGAAGCGTTTATGCGTGTTCGTATCACCATTTTTATATTTGCTGCATGTGATTTTTAGTGACTCGCTAAATCCTTTGGTACAATAGGGCTTGCATGTTGCTTTTTATCAAGAAAAATATAAATGACCCCACGTTTTACTCGTAATCGTTCGCTTCGCTCATTGCCTCAAATTGCTCAAGATCCGAGTCAATTTATGACTTTATTTAGCGCCGAAGACTACCGCATCAGATTGCTGCAGTTAATCTCTCAGGCTCGTTCTCGAATTTATATTGTGGCTTTATATTTGGAAGATGACTTGGCGGGGCGCTCAGTGATGGATGCCTTATATCAGGCAAAGCAGCAACGACCGGAACTGCAGATTAAGGTGTTGGTTGATTGGCATCGTGCACAACGCGGTTTAATTGGTGAACAACAGGCTCAAGGTAATGCGGCAATGTATCGGGAGTACGCTGCTAAGTATCCCGGCTTAATTGAGATTTCGGGGGTACCTGTAAGCAATCGAGAGCTATTCGGGGTATTACATCTGAAGGGAAGTATCATCGACGATACGATCATTTATAGTGGTGCCAGTATTAACGATATCTATTTAGCTCAGCAGCAGCGTTATCGTTTCGATCGTTACCAATTAATTGGTAACTCAGATCTCGCAAATGCGATGGTTGAATATTTAGAACAAGTACTACTGGCGACTCGTGCGGTGACTAGTTTATCGGTAGCCAATCCAGCCTCAACTCGGTCGCTTAAATCGTCGATCAGGCGTTTACGCTTGTCTTTACAGCGGCAACAGTACCAATTTCACGCTCAACAACTAAATGCGCAGCAACTTGGAATTACTCCACTCATCGGTTTGGGTCGGCGACGCAACTTATTAAATAAAACCATTAAGCTATTAATGTCTAAGGCTAAACAACAGCTTACTATTTGTACGCCGTATTTTAATCCTCCCCGTAGTCTGCGTCGTGAAGTTGCTAAGGCGCTTAGTCGCGGGGTGCGAGTGCACTTGATTGTGGGTGATAAAACAGCCAGTGACTTTTATAGTGAGCCTAGCGAAAAGTTTAAGGTGATCCACGCTTTGCCTTATCTGTATGAAGTAACGCTCCGTAATTTTATTAAGGGCAAGCAAGCATTTTTGGCGAGTGGACAGCTGACCGTGAACGTTTGGCAACATGCTAACAATAGCTTTCATTTGAAAGGATTATGGGTCGATCAACGATATGCCTTACTCACTGGTAATAATCTGAATCCTAGAGCTTGGAATCTGGACTTAGAGAATGGCTTGTTAGTGGATGATCCACATGCTTTACTCGAACATCAGCGTCAGCAAGAACTACACAATATTCTGCAACATACTCAGCCAATTACTACACTGGCAGATATCGAGTCGCTTAATGATTACCCGAAACCAGTCAAACGTTTGCTGAAACGAATTGGCCGGGTGAAAGCCGACAGCCTACTCAAACAAATCTTATAAATAACAATGCCCAGCAAGATGCTGGGCATTACATAAAAAGCGTTGGGTGTCAGCGCTTAACTAGGGAAAGAAAAGTTAACACCTTCTCTTATCGATGAAGAAGGCCAGCGTTGAGTGATGGTTTTACGTTTGGTATAAAACCGCACGGAATCTGGGCCATAGGCATGTAAATCACCAAACAATGAACGTTTCCAGCCCCCAAAGCTGTGATATGACACAGGAACGGGCAGTGGAACGTTAATCCCGACCATTCCTACTTGAATGTTGTCCGAGAAATAGCGTGCCGCTTCACCGTCACGGGTATATAAACAAGTCCCGTTTCCGTATTCATGTGCATTAATTAAGTCCATGGCTTGTTGCATGTCATCAACTCGCACCACACATAATACAGGTCCAAAGATCTCTTCTTGATAGGCTTGCATGGCGGTGGTTACGTGGTCGATCAGAGTCCCCCCAACAAAGAAGCCTTTTGGATAACCACTCACCTGTGGGTTACGGCCATCAACTACTACGGTGGCCCCTGCTGCTTCTGCGCTGCTAATATACATCTGTACTTTATCGCGTTGTTGCTCGGTGATTAATGGGCCAAAGTCATTTTCTTGGTCAGAATATGCGCCGACTTTCAAACCTTGCATTGCTTCGGATAGCCCTGCCACTAACTTGTCTGCGACTTCATCGCCCACAGCAACTGCTACCGATAAGGCCATACAGCGTTCGCCTGAAGAACCAAATGCAGCCCCTAACAAAGAGTTCACGGCATTCTCTAGATCAGCATCAGGCATTACGATTGCGTGATTTTTTGCCCCGCCAAGGGCTTGGCAGCGTTTTCCATTTGCAGTCGCAGTACTGTAAATGTATTCAGCAATTGGGGTTGAACCGACAAAGCTTACCGCGGCAACTCGTGGGTCGCTTAATAGTGTATCAACCGCTTCTTTATCGCCATTCACGACATTGAATACACCAGCTGGTAAGCCTGCTTCGTGTAGTAATTCGGCAATGAATAAGGTGACGGATGGATCGCGTTCCGAAGGCTTTAATACAAAGGTATTGCCACACATCAGCGCCATAGGGAACATCCACATTGGCACCATCATTGGGAAATTAAATGGGGTTATACCAGCCACAACACCTAGTGCTTGGAATTCACTCCAAGAGTCGATATTAGGACCAACATTGCGAGAATGTTCGCCTTTGAGTAGCTCTGGTGCGCCACAGGCATATTCAACACATTCAATCCCGCGAGCCAGTTCGCCTTTTGCATCATGCACGATTTTACCGTGTTCTTTGCCGACTAATTCGCAGATCTTGTCTGCATGTTGTTCGAGTAAGGTCTTATAGCGAAACATAATTTGGCAACGTTTGGCTACAGGCGTATTACGCCAAGCTGGAAAAGCGGCTTCAGCGGCTGCGATCGCTTGCTCCACTGTGGCTTTTGGTGCGAGTGCGACTTGACTCGCTACTTCGCCAGTCGAAGGATTATAAACATCCTGTAAGCGAGTATATTCTGACTGGGTTTTACCATTAATTAAGTGACCAATAATAGACATGTAAGATTTCCTTGTGTGACTAGGCTTGGCCTGTCAATTGATGAATAGTATCGCCTAAGGCGTTAAATAAGCTGTCGATTTCTTCTTTGCTGACCGTAAAAGGAGGCGCAATTTGTATGGTATCGCCGCCATAGCGGACATAATAGCCCTGCTTCCACATCGATTGTGCGATTAAATATGGGTTGAGCGCGGGTTCACCGGGAGCGTGGGCAATACTAAGCCCAACAGCCATGCCCATATTGCGAACATCGGTCACCAGCGCTAGGCTCGCGAGCTGATGCGCGGCATGTTCCAGTACCGGGGACATTTCACGGACGCGTTCAAACATGTTGTCTCGTTGTAATAAATCCAGCGAAGCCAAACCTGCGGCACAGGCGATCGGGTGTGCCGAATAAGTATAACCGTGTGGCAGTTCTAGCATGTAGTCTGGGCCACCAGTTTCCATAAAGGTATCGTAAATTTCTTGTTTACAGGCGACCGCTCCCATGGGAATTACTCCATTGGTAAGCTGCTTGGCCATATTGATCATGTCTGGTGTCACCCCGCAAGCTTCTGCTCCGGTTTTATAACCGAGGCGACCGAAGGCACAAATGACCTCATCAAAAATCAGCAAAATTTGGTGTTGGTCGCAAATTTCACGTAAGCGTTGTAAGTAACCGACGGGTGGGGGGATGACGCCTGCACTGCCTGCCATGGGTTCAACAATTACGGCAGCGATGGTTGAGGCATCATGAACCGCGATCAAATCCAGTAAATCATTGGCAAGCTCGGCGCCTTGTTGAGGTTGCCCCTTGCTGAAGACATTTTCTGGCAAGACAGTAGAGCGCATATGGGCAACGTCGAGGCCGCTGCCAAATAGTGCGCGATTTGGCGCGATCCCTCCAACTGAAAGCCCACCATAGTTGACGCCGTGATAGCCTTTACCGCGGCCAATCAGCTTGGTTTTACCCGCGAGTCCTTTTTTACGCCAATAGGCGCGCGCAATTTTTAAAGAGGTATCAGCTGATTCTGAACCCGAGCCAGTAAAAAATATCCGATTTAGTCCTTCAGGCATAAATTCGGTGATTTTCTCCGCCAGTTGAAATGACCCCGGGTGGCCAAACTGAAAGGCTGGCGAGTAATCGAGCCGAGAAGCTTGATGGCTAATCGCATCGACGATCTCTTGGCGACCATGACCCAAGCCACAAGTCCATAAACCTGATAGACCATCAAAAATCTTGCGGCCATCGTCAGCAAAATAGTAATTACCCTTGGCATGGGTAATGATCCGTGGGTCCTTTTTAAATTGGCGATTGGCACTATATGCCATCCAATGGCAATCCAGTTGGTTCTGGCTAACACTTAACTCTTCATGATGCGCCATAGCTGACTCCCTCATAATATGTTTGAGATGGACTAAATATTTTGAAGCAGCTTATCGCTAGATCTGAGTTGCATAAATGTGTATCTTTCAATCTAAAGTTTCATAAATGCGAAACATTATGCAGCAGCGACTTGGACAATTAAGCGATATTGATTTACGACTACTCAAAGTATTTCGGGTGGTGGTGGAGTGTGGGGGGATATCGGCTGCCGAGGTGGAGCTTAATATTGGTCGTTCTACGATTAGCCGTCACGTGAAAGATTTAGAAATTCGCCTTGGGGTGAATCTTTGTCAGCGTGGGCGAGCAGGTTTTGTTTTAAGCCCAGAAGGGCAGCACGTCTATCAGTCCAGTTTACGCTTAATGGGCGCTTTAGACGAGTTTCGGGCTGACGTACAAAGTTTACATAGAGATATGACGGGTAATCTGGCGATTGCTTTGTTTGATAAAACGGTGACTAACCAGCAGGCAAAAATATCACAAGCCTTGCAGTTATTTGACCAGCGAGCACCTAAAGTCACGCTTGATCTTTATGTTGAAACCTTATCGGTGATCGAAAGTGGCGTGATTGAGGGGCGCTTTCATTTGGGGGTAGTGCCGGGGCAACGTCAGTCTGCGAGCCTCAATTATCAATTTTTGTTTGATGAACGGATGTCGCTTTATTGCGGTTATCATCATCCACTATTTTCACGCAGTGACATTACCATTGGTCCCGAGGAAATTGTTGGACAAAAATATGCTGGATTAGGACATCACTCGCCCAATATGGATACTTCACAACGTTTTGGTTTTCAGCGTCATGCCACCGCTTATGACCAGGAGGCAATTGCCACTTTATTGTTGTCGGGCAGTTACTTGGCATATTTGCCGGAACACTATGCACGTAGCTTCATTGAACAGGGCCTAATTCGGCCACTGGGTGGGGAGCAGTTCAGTTATCACTGTCCATTTTTAGCGGTGACACGTGTCTCCCCAAAACCTTCGCGTATTTTGGCTTGCTTTATCGAGTGCTTAACTCAGGTTCATCTGTCCAGCTAAGCCGCTACTTTTACTGAAGGCGCTGGGTGAGCCACTGATTAATTGCCTTTATTTGGCTCGGGGAAACACTATGCGCCATTTCATAGTATTCCAGTGTTGCATTATATTGCTGTTGCAGCAGTTGCTGATGAGCCTGTTCACCCAGAGCCGGAACAACCACATCATCTTGGCGGCCATGTTGGATCAATATGTCTAAGTTAGTTTGTTGTTGAGTGCTGGGGAGGCTGGCAGGGAGTAAATAAGTCGACATACACAACAATCCGCCCAGTGCTTGAGGAAAGTTTAACGCCAGCTGATAAGCCACTGCACCGCCTTGCGAAAAGCCTGCAATCACAATGTTTTGGCTGGCGATCCCTTGGTTCATTTGTTGCTCGATTAAAAGCTGAAGCTGCTGGCTCACCTCTTGTAGATGCTGCTGATTGATGATGCGCTGCGGCTGCATCGCTAAAATATCGTACCAAGCCGTGAGTTGATAGCCTTGATGCACGGTTAATGGGCGTAATGGCGCGGCCGGAAATATATAGCGCAGCGCGATGGATTCGCTGAATTTAAAATGCTTTGCTAAGGGCGCAAAATCTTCGGGGCCTGCACCTAAACCATGTAGCCAAATGAGGCAGTGGGTTGCCGGGTGAGGTGGTTCAATCGTGATGGTAGCCGAATTTGGCATGGATAGTCCTTTGCTGAATGAAAGAGTTCTATTAAGCTGAGCAACAATTTAGCGAACAGGCATTGTATTGAAATGGCTGAGAGAGACAAGTATGCAAGAATTAATTGATGAAATAAGAGCCGCAGACCAGTCTGGCGCTTATCCAAGTGAACTCCCTAGCGACAGTCAGTTAGTGGAAGTGGAGGAGTTGATTTTGATCCCGATGCCCAGCGATTTGCGGGCTTTTCAACTGACCGTGAGCGATGTAATTTATGGCAGCTTAGAACCAGTCACGATTAGCGATCCTTACCTGCATACCTATTTGCCAGAGGTGGCTGCGACAGCTTGGAACATGGGTTTACCCCGCGAATTTATTCCCATTTGTCAAAATGGAGATAACTTTTATTTCATTAGTCAGGAGGGGGAAGTGGGTTATTGGCAAGGCCAGGCTGCGGAAGACTTGGTTCCTGAATGGGATAGCATTTGGGATTGGGCGATGGAAGTATGGATGCAAAGTTAGCGCAGCAGTCATCTCCCCCTCCCTATCTGGAGAAGTTTTGGTTGGTGATTGCACATATCCCAAGCGGTAAAGTGGCGACTTACGGTGGCGTTGCAGCCATGGCCGGCTACCCTCGCATGGCTAGAGCTGTCGGACGCTGCCTAAAGCAGCTCCCCGAGGGCTCATCGCTGCCTTGGCATCGGGTGATTAATGCTCAAGGTCTGATCTCGTTTCCTGAGGGCTCGGCTAAATATCAAAAGCAACGTCAGCGACTTCAGGAGGAAGGGATTGTTTTTCGTCATCAGCGGGTACCTTTGAAGCAGTATTTATGGCTTGGTGATTAGTATTTACGGTTTGTTCGATGCCAATGGGTATCACAAACCATCGGTATTTCGATGATTGCGCCAATCCGCCAATTCTGTTGGGGGTCGAGGAGAGTGGGAATAAGCCAATGACCAAGCAAGCGACAGTCGTCAGCCAATGGTACTTGTACATTCTTAGAACCAAACACAATCAATTATATACTGGTGTCAGTACCGATGTGGCTCGACGCTTTGCCGAGCATCAATCGGGAAGTTCGAAGGGTGCCAAGGCGTTACGTGGGAAAGGTCCGCTCAACTTAGAGTTTCAGCAAGGCCTTGCCAGTAAGCAACAAGCAATGCGTTTGGAATATAAAATTAAGCAATTAAGTAAGGCGCAAAAAGAACAGCTCTTATTAGGTCAATTCGACTGGCGCAGCTTGCTTTAACGACGGCCGGTTTCTGTTTTGGCGCAAGCTTCGCTTACCAATCAATATTAAGGGTAAAATAATCATCGCTGCACCCAGCCAGGTGAGGGCATCAGGCATTTCTGAAAAACTTACCCAGCCGACCACGGCAGCGCCAATCAGGCCTGTGTATTCTGAACTGGCAATGGTATTGGCCTCTGCAGTTTTGTAGGCAAAAATAGATCCTGCGTGTAAAAATAGAATAAATAAGCTACTCGCGCCTGCGAGCCAGAATATTGACCAGTTCATTCCAGTAAGCGTTGGCCATGCCAGTGCCACTGTCGTGGGCAGCACCATTAAGTTGGTCCAAAATAAACTGGTAACCACCGACTCCTTTTTTGGAATGTATTTTACGGTGAGGTTACTTAAGGCCAAAGTGAGGGCTGTCCCCAGCGCCGCAATGGCCCCCCAGTTAAACTCTGAAGGGCGAATAATCACCAATACTCCAATAAAGCCGATACTGGCGGCGAATATTTGGGCGCGATTGACTTGGCTTCGGTGGAGCCACATGCCAAGTGGTAACATCATAATCGGAGCCGCGTAGAATAAGGCATTGGCAGTTGCTAAAGGGAGCGCGACCAAGGCGACAACCATCAATCCTGAACCCGCTAACCAGAGGTAACCGCGAAAGAAGTGGACCAGTGGTTTTTCTGGACGCTTGTGTTTGGTCAGTAAAAAAGCAGGTAACAACAGTATCAGGGTGCTGATTTGCCGATAAAGTAATATTTCGAACACCGAGGCTTGCTCGCCCGCCACTTTCATAAAGGCATCTGAAAATACCGCGATCTGATTGGCGGTAATCAAAATAATGATAGCAATTAAGGTGGGATTAAGCTTCAAGTGGGCCTCTGTGATGCACGAATAAATTAAGCTGGAATAAAACAGTCTAAAGACTTGTTAAGCATTAAAAAAATGATAATAATCTACTATTGATGAAAATTATTCATGGATTGTATGCGAACTCTTCCTCCACTTAATGCATTGGTTGCTTTCGACGCCGTGGCTCGCCATCATCATGTCGCTAAGGCTGGCGACGAATTGGGCATTAGTCAAAGTGCGGTGAGTCATCGCTTAAGATTGCTTGAAGACTATTTGGGAGAATTGTTATTTGAAAAAGTTGGTCGCCAACTACAATTAACCGAGGCCGGACGTAGCTACTCCGTTGAGGTGGAACGGATTCTAAATGAACTCAGTCAGATTACCCGACAGGTAAAAGGAGAGGGGATCGCGCAATTGCGTTTAACCACCTATAGTTCCTTCGCGCTGAAGCGTCTGGTGCCGCTGTTACCCAGCTTTCGTGCTCGTCATCCCGAAATTGATTTACGTTTGCAAATGATTACCGAAGAACCGGTGTTATCGAGTAAAACTGGTGATTTGTTTATCTGTCTAGCGAAAAACGTGAAGGGTTATATCAGCCATCTATTGCATAAAGAGCGATTGGTGGCGGTTTGTTCGCCAGCTCTATATCAAGAAGTCGGTCATCAAAATTGGCGTCAAGATTTATTGAATTTCCCTTTATTATCTAGCGACTTAGATGATGAAATCAGCGAGTCAGGCGCAGACTGGATGGTTTGGTCTAAGGGGCTTGGTTTACAGCTGCCTAAGAAACAAGTTTTTCATAGCTTCAGCCATCAAGTTCTGGCCTTGGAAGCCGCAGAAAGTGGCCAAGGTATCGCTTTGGTGAGTGACTTTATGGTGGAGCAGGATATACGAGCGGGTAAGTTAGTTGACTTGCCGTTTGGTGGGGTAGAGACCGGTTATCATTTCTATTTATCTTACAAGCAGGCGCGTGGCAGAGAACAAGAGTTAAAACAAGTGGCCTCTTGGTTGATTGAAACTGCCGCGAGTCCGTTAGAGGTTTAACGGGGCGTCAATCCAACACTGGCTCGCTATACAATTCTGTGATCAATCCATGATTCTTTCAGGGCACCGATGAGGGTGATATTTTTTCCAAAACAGTCATGCTCGCACTAATCCATTAATAGTTTGATCAGCAATAGGCTCAGGCTATCCACAAAATTCAGCCGCAATATCGCAAATTCATCATTTCTTAATACTTGTTGCATGGTGGCCGAGGGGTGGCTGGTATGCCAACAGCCAATGATACTTTGGTATAGGAACATGACCTTGGTGAGTGCCTGCTGCTGGTTGAGTTGTGGCGACCAGTGCTGAAATAATTGGCAGAGTTGTTCAGCCAGTCGCTTCAGCTCGCGTTTAAAGGCGATGGCTTGTTCAATATTCTGTTGCTTTTCTAATACGGTATGCAAAATTGCAGAGAGATAGCAAAAACTCGGTCTGGCGGCGATGGTTTCAGCGAGAACTCGTGCTTGTAAGGGGTGGTTGGCGAGGCGTTGGATAGCAAGCAGTAACTGCGCTGCCTCGTCTAAATACAGTGCCATAAACAGACTTTCTTTGTTCTTAAAGTAGCGATATAGCGCCGGTTTCGATAACTGTAGTTGTTCGGCTAAGTGGCTTAACACCACCTGATCGTAACCATGCTCCGTGAGGGCTTGTTTGGCGGAGGCTAAGATCTGTTGGCGACGCTGTTGTTTTTGTTCGGGACTAATTGCGCGCTTTCTTATGCTGGTATTTACATCATTTTTTATCAAGTGTTGGTTCCTTTCACCTTTACATGGCTTACGCTTTTGTTGCTAATTTAACTTTGTTAACAATGCATTTTAACGACGGCAGAGAAAAGCAGCTGCCGCTTACCCAAACATTATCTTTTAGGTCTGCGTTGTACTCGCTGCGACAAGTGTGAGTCGCGCACAAGCAAGCGCCTGATTAGGTAGTGTTTTGCGATTTTGTTTACAGTCTAAGAATAAGTTACCCATAGAAACTTGCCAAACTATTTAGTAACTGCTATCTAAGTTACTCATGGTATCTTATTTTGTTGATCTGAGTTCAAGGTGAAATGATGATTGATTGGGAGCGAGGGTGAGTATTTCTCGGCGACAATTTTTGCAAGGTGCTACAGCCATCGCGGCGATGGCAGGCGGTGGCCAGTGGTTATTTGCTAGTTATCCCTTACGCTACCAAGCCAATCCCCAACTCGCGTTATCGGCGCAGCATCAACAGATCCTGCTGGCGTTGATCCCTGTGTTTGTGCAGGGGCAATTTAGTGACCAGGATGACCTCGCGATGCTGCGTATTTTAAATAATGTTGATGTTGCGATCAGTGGATTGGCTGCGCATAGTCGGGCTGAATTACACCAACTGTTGGACTTATTACAGTCGCGGGGCGGATGGTTATTACTCAGTGCTGGAAGTAGTCAGCTTAGTGAACTCAGCACTCAGCAAAAAATAGTCTTGTTGAGGACCTGGCAGATGCATTATTTGCAGCTATTACGCCAGACTTATCAAGGCTTACATGAGCTGATCATGGCGGCCTGTTATGGCGACCCCGAGGTTTGGCCTCTGTTGGCTTATCAATTACCAGCCCAAGTGAAGGGACTGTTTCATGATTAAAGATTGGATTGTCGAAGGGCTTGCCGACGGATGGTCACATCTTGATGGGGCAAGTTTGCAAGATAATCGTCAATTGGATTGTGATGTGTTGATCATTGGCAGTGGTGCTGGTGGTGGGATTAGCGCTCAGGTTATCGCAGAAGCGGGCTTCAAGGTTATTTTGGTTGATGAGGGACCGCTAAAAACGAGCCAAGATTTTAAAATGCAAGAGCGTCAAGCCTATCCCGATCTCTATCAGGAATCTGCCGCTCGTAAAACCAAAGATAAAGCGATTAGCATTTTTCAGGGACGCTGTGTTGGGGGGTCCACTACCGTAAATTGGACGACTTCGCTGCGAACCCCGGAATCCACGTTACTGCATTGGCAGCGGCGTTGGGGCATTCGTCAGTTAACATCCGAGAATTTACAGCCCTATTTTGAACAGGTTGAGCAGCAGTTAGGGATCCGTCCCTGGTTGGCCAATAATGCCAATAATGCGCTGTTAGCCAAGGGCTGTGAGGCGCTTGGTTGGTCTCATAAAGCGGTTCCGCGGAATGTCAGGCAGTGCTGGAATTTGGGGTACTGTGGGATGGGGTGCCCGACTAATGCAAAACAGTCGATGCTGGTGACCACCATCCCTGCAGCGCTTAATCTAGGGGCCAGTTTACTAAGCCGATTTCGGGTAGAAAGCTTAAATATTAAGCAACAACGGGTGCGGGGTGCAAGCTTACAAGCCTTAGATCAACAGCAACGTCCAAGGCAAATCGAAATTAAAGTGAATGCGCGACACGTGATCCTAGCAGCTGGTGCTATTGGTTCGCCAGCGATATTGTTGCGCTCAAAGGTGCCTGATCCGAATCAATTGATCGGTAAACGCACGTTTTTACATCCGAGTGTGATTAGTGGAGCCTTATTCGAACAGCCAGTATTAAGTCATCAAGGTGCGCCACAGTCCGTATATTCCGATCACTTTGTATGGCGTGATGGTGTAGAAGGGCGCTGTGGTTACAAATTGGAAGTACCACCGGTTCATCCGATTTTATTGGCCACCAAACTGACCGGCTTTGGCCGCTTTCATAGTGAAATGATGCAACAAATGAATCATCTACAAGTGACGATTGGATTGTTGCGGGATGGCTTTCATGAACAAAGTCACGGTGGGCAGGTTAAGCTGCGAGACGATGCTAGCCCGATGCTGGATTATCATCTGAGTGATTACCTGTGGGATGGTGCTAGGCGAGCGCTGCTGAGTATCGCTGAGTTACAATTTGCCGCCGGGGCTAAACAGGTTTACCCCTTACACGAACAAAGTCGGCAACTGAACAGTTGGACTGAGGCCCAGTCGTTTATCAAGCAATTGGCCATGCAGCCATTGGCCACTCGTTTGGCATCGGCACACGTGATGGGGGGATGTGCAATGGGGGGGGAAGCGGCATCGTCGGTGGTTGATGAAGATGGCAATTTTCGTCTCTTGGCTGGCTTGACTGTGATCGACGGTTCGGTTTTTCCAACCAGTTTAGGTGCAAATCCTCAGCTTACGATCTATGCCTTAGCTTTGCGGAATAGTCAGCGACTTGCCGCCAAGCTTGCGCTGAGTGTGCCCTGAATGGTGGGCGCTTGGTCTATGCTTGTTTCTCTTAAACCACTGCTCGGTACCACCTGAATAAACTATAAACCTGCGGTGGTCATCGTAATTGAGAAAGATAAGCAGAGTTAGTGTATTTACAAACTTAAGCGCCCACTGTTAGTCTAGGGATGTTAATCGAATGCTGTTTAATTTGTTTATCGATTCAAGCGTGTGTAGGTTGCCTGTTTTGGCCCTCGCGCTGCCCAGTATCAAGGAGACAGACAGCTATACTTGAAATACGTTCTAGAACATAGACTAAAGGCCTTATTTAATGTGGTTACAACGTTTGGTAAGACTTAAGGCTCGGCCTCGTGGCTTTCACTTAATTACCGAAGAGTTACTATTACAGCTACCAGAATTAAAGCAGTTTAATGTGGGGCTGTGTCATTTCTTGTTACAACATACCAGTGCGAGTTTAAGCTTGAATGAAAATGCCGATCCCAGTGTGCGGCATGATATAGAAGCTCATTTTAATCATATGGTGATTGAGAATGCGGGCTATTATCAGCATACTTATGAAGGTCCCGATGATATGCCTGCACATATAAAAAGTAGCTTATTAGGTTGCGAACTCACCTTGCCGATCAGCTCCGGAGAGCTTAACTTAGGTATTTGGCAAGGTATTTATTTAGGCGAACATCGTGAGCAAGGCGGTCGTCGGCAAATTGTGGTGACGATCAACGGTGAATAAGCTGAGTAAAGAACTCCAACGTGCTGAGTTACCCTCCTCGACATCTTGTTCATTCCTCAAACTGAAGATGGTGCGATGGACTTATTAGCGATCTTTATTTTTATGGCTATCGTGTTGTTTTTTTGGCGTCGCCGTAAAGACGCCGAGCGTGCGCAACATTTGATTAAGCAAAAATGTCAGCAGCTTGATTTGCAGCTACTCGATCTCAATTTTAAACAAGAAAAACCGCAAAAAATAGCTGGCCATTGGCGCTGGTGCCGCTGCTACCAATTTGAATTTTCTTCGACCGGAGAGAGCCGTTATCAGGCCTTGTTGATCATGGCTGGTAGCCAATATAAGTTTGATTTACCAGCCTATCGGATTGATGAATCCTTCGAACCCTTACATTAGTAAAGGTTGACCCTACAGTTGAATATATTTGGTGCTGTACTAATGAGCACTTAAAAAGTAGCTGAGTAGTGCGGAACCACCCGATATCGCACATAGCGTTAGTGAAAAGCTGCGCATCCATCGCTGTGGCAGTCGTTTACCGTAGCGCCTGCCACACCAAACGCCGGCTAAAGCCGCCGGAATTAAGGGTAAACTGGCTTGTAAGTGTTGCAGCGACATATAACCGATAGGCACTTGTACTAGCAGTGATAATAAACAGCTCACCACAAAAAATGCTGATAAGTTTGCGCGCAAATAGCCTGCTTGTTGATGCTGCAGTAACAATGCCATGGGCGGCCCACCAATGGAGCTGCTGGTGCCCATAAATCCAGACATAAAACCTGCGATCGCCATGCGCTTCGGAGTCGGGGCGAGGCGCACTGGTAATAAACTGATGGCCACCGCGATCAGTACCGATAAACCTAACCAAAAGCTTAAGCTGGCCAAGTCTGCCCAATAGAGTAAAGCGCCACCGGCAATTGTGCCAGGGATCCGACCGAGTATGGCTGCTTTTAAGCCATTCAATGAGATGCTGCTGCGATGCTCGACGGCGCTGAAGATGGAGATCACCAGCGCAACAATCACCACCGGACCGGGTACATAGATGGGCGAGAGCTGAAATAGTAATGGCGCGGCAATCACCGCCAAGCCAAAGCCAATTGTGTATTGGACCAACGAACCGATAAAGATCAGTAGGCAGGCCAGCAGGGTAATCACCAAAGTATTCCTTATTGATATTGGGCTAACAGGGCTTAGCCCGTGAGCGATTTCTCGATGGGTTTAGTTGAAGTTGCATAGTTGCTGCTGCTGGTGGCTCAGGGTGGCGAGTTCTATTACTCGAATCACATCACTGGCTTGTTGAGCGCTAATGGCCAGCGGTTCACCATGGAGCACTGCGGCGGCAAAGTTATCATAAAAGGCCGGATAATTGCCTTTGCTTAAGCTTTGATGCACGGTGGCTTGGTTGGCGAGATGAATTTCGCTACGATTTGAGTCTTTGCCAAAGTGTCGCGCCTTCGGTGACAGTCCCACCGTTAGTTGTTGTGCTTGCGGATCCATTCCCCATTTTGCGTAGGAGCCTCGATCGCCATGTAACTGAAAGCGAGGGCCTGGTTCAAGCATTAAAGAGTTGCAGCTTAACTGCACCTTTAACTCGGGATAGATTAAATGTAAGTCAAAGCTGTCGACACTCTTAGCTCCAGGGCGTTGCATGGCAAGATGAGCCCATAGTTGTTGGGGGGGGCCAAACAAACACAGTGCTTGATCAATCAGGTGGGCGCCTAAGTCATATAAAACACCGCCACCCTGAGGGTCGAGTTCTTTCCAGCGGGTTTTCACAACTGGCCGATAGCGGTGAAAATGGGCGCTATAGCTATGTAATTTCCCCAAGCGTTGTTGCTTGATGAGGCCTTGAATGGTGAGAAAGTCACTATCCCAACGGCGATTGTGAAATACACTTAAGTACTTTCCTGTCTGTTGGGCGACTTGTTGCAAACGCAAGCATTGTTGGCTATTCAGCGCCAGTGGCTTTTCGACAATCACGTGTTTACCTGCCAACATGGCCTGTTCTGCTTGTTCGGCATGTACCGAATTCGGGCTGGCTATCACTACAATGTCGACTTCAGGGTGGTCGATGACCTGTTGCGGATCAAGACACAGAACATGCGGGTAGCGCTCAGTAATCGAGGCCTGCTGCGAGCTGGCAATCGCGAACAGCTTAAGTTGTGGACAAGCTTGAATGAGCGGGGCGTGAAATACTCGCCCCGATAAACCAAAACCAATGATAGCAACGTTTAACATGACCGCTCCTGTTAGGGGGTAGACAAAGGAATGGTTGAGAGTTTAACTCGGTCAGGTTGCTGGCGTGTGACGCTGAGTAACCATAATTGTTTGCCATTACTGGCAATCGCTTGGGCCGTGTCTGGCTGTGCTAGCGCTGATATTTTTAGGACTTGACCGCTTTGTGGGTCAACTTTTAATAGACTGCTAAAGCGAGGACTCAGTATATACCAGTTGCCTTGATGCCAAGCCATACTGCCCAATTGGTATTCTTGTAGGCTTTGTTGTTGATTCGGATCTGCCATCACTAAGTCAAATGAGCTTGCTTGTTGGCCCTCGCGGTTGCCGCGATAACAACGTTTTAAGCCTTCTCGCTCGCAACTATACAATTGCTTGGTTTGGGAGTCCCATATCACGCCTGCCGTTTTATGGATCAGTCCGCCCTTGAGCCACTTCCGTTTATCGATAAACTTCCACTGTTCGCCGGCTTGGCTAAAGAATAGCAAACGTCCATCCGCAGAAATTGCCAGTAAGTGTTGATCAATCATGGTTAGGTCTGCAATGTCTCCGCTGGTGGGGAGTGGTACCAGTTCTGCGCGCTTGAGTTGGGGATTGAGATAAGCAAATTGAGCGGAGCCGTTCACCATGACGGTTTGTGGGGCAAGCGTGCCAATGAGCCACTGTTGTTTCTCTGTTTGCCAGAGCAGGCTGGCGGCATTAGGGATCCCAGTTAACTCGGCTTTTAGTTCTGGTTTAAGTGTTTCATCGGCTAAAGGACTGTGTTGAAAGTCACTGCTTGGCGGTGGAAATAGCACTAATCCAGCGAGTGTACCGAACATTAATAGGGCGATAAGGGCGATTACTTTAAGCATTGGCATCCTCGTGAATGCAGAGGGAATGAGATACCGCTTGAGTTGCCAAAAATTGGCAGTTTGGTCGAGGCTTGAGCGCCATTCGCTGAATCATGGTGTCGCAATTAACTCTTGGATTGTGGAGTAGCCACAACTATGCCGTTTGCTGAGGCGTTAGTAAATTGTTCATCAAAAATTCATGGTGTTTTTATAGGATTGTTGCAGCCTATGGATAGCTTTAATGGCATGAATGAGGAACGCAACATGAGCAGTTCTGAACAGAATTCTGGGCTGGAACAACCAGCCGACCAGCATAAATTAGTCAGCATAAAATGGCGTTTACCGCCGTTTCGAGTTTGTGACTGTTGGTCGATGAGTTCACCGTATCTCGGGATTTTAACTGACGATCGGCATTACTCGATTTCGGCCTAAGCGTTTTGCTTCGTAGAGTTGCGCATCGGCTGATTCGACAATCGCCTGTGATTTACTAATAGGGTTATATTCAGCAACACCAAAGGAGCAGGTGATGTTGTCGATGCGCTGGTGGGATCGGCGATCTTTAAGGCTAAGCTTTTCTATCGCGCGACGGACTGATTCGGCTAATTGCCTGGCCGAGCGTATATTCGATTTCGGACAGAGAATCGCAAACTCTTCGCCGCCGATACGATAGGCTTTAGCCCCGTCTCTACAGGCCTCTTGGATCCGTTTGGTCACGACTCTTAAAACTTGGTCTCCGAGAATGTGTCCGTAACTATCATTAAAGGCCTTGAAGTGATCGATATCGGCTAAAATGATGCAGAGTCCCTGCGGAGTCGTATCGTATAGCTGCTTAAAATCGGAATCGAAGGCTCGACGATTTAAAGCGCCAGTGAGGGCATCGTAGAGCGCTTCTTTTTCGGTTTCTTTTAGTTTGCTTTTTAAGTTTTCTATTTCAGCCTTGGCTTTACCCAATTGCGAATTAAAGAAATTGGTACTTTGACGAATATTGGCGGCATCCTCGACTAAGTTACGAACTAATCCGAGCACTTGCTCTAAGGGAACGCCATCTTCTTCAATACGATTGAGTTTGGCAAAGTTACGGTCGATATTGGACTGAAAAGTACTCGCATCACTGCCGGTATCAAGCATGGTTTGCGATAATTCGGTAGCCATGGCTTCCAAGTTAAGACGCATGCTCTCGATATTTAATTGATCTTGGCTGGCAATATGGTTTTGGTATAACACTTGGCTATTGGTGGTGGGGACTGTGTCATATTCACTAATTATTTCATCAATAGCGGCATTTAGTTCAGGATTTTGGTCATCGACATACAAATACCACAAGGCATAATTGTTGGGGGTGGCCGGGATCTGATACTTCATCATCAGTGGTACAGCTTTCTTTAAATTTAGAGTCGCTTTCTTAAATAGTTTTTGGCTCATAAGAGTTCCATCGATATTGAGACTGTCCCTGTTTGGTGATTGCGAAATGTAACGGAGAGTGCAACATACCCAAACCCAAGGCTATGATAACTGATTTACTGATCAACTATAGGTGATTTGATTAGCAATAATTGTGATTTAAATGCTTTGATGCGTAGATAAATGGAAGAGTATGACTATCTTGTCATCGCTCACCTATCGTTTAAGTCTTGGTCAATGAGCGCTTAAAACCATTTTTTAATTGCCAAGCATTACTCATTACAGCTTAGTTAACTTTACGCTATCACGAGGTTTTTTTTACTTAGAGGAGTTTTGCTGGGGGATAAGTAAAGTCAGCCCAGCAAGTTTGACTGGGCTGAAGTGCTTGATTATTTTGCGATCAAAATACGTAGCATTCTGCGCAATGGCTCTGCCGCGCCCCAGAGTAACTGATCACCGACAGTAAAAGCCGAGATATACTCTGGCCCCATACTGAGTTTGCGAATGCGGCCTACGGGAACACTGAGCGTGCCAGTGACCTTGGTTGGGGTGAGTTCTTCAACTGAAAGCTCTCGCTGGTTGGGGATCACTTTTACCCAATCGTTATGCTCGGCAAGAATTTGTTCGATCTCTGCCACAGGGAGGTCTTTTTTCAGTTTGATGGTCAGCGCTTGACTATGACAACGCATTGCGCCAATTCGCACACAGATCCCGTCGATGGGAGTCGCTTGCTCGCTGGTGCCTAAAATTTTGTTGGCTTCGACTTGTGCTTTCCATTCTTCTTTACTTTGGCCACTTGGTAGTGGGACGTCAATCCATGGGATTAAGCTACCCGCTAGTGGTACCCCAAATTGATCACTCGGGAAATCGTCGGCACGCATTTTCTCGGCAACTTTACGGTCGATGTCGAGGATCGCAGAGGCTGGGTCAGCTAGCTCTTCGGCAACATCATCACGAATAGCGCCCATTTGGCTGATTAATTCCCGCATGTTACGCGCACCAGCACCCGAAGCGGCTTGGTAAGTCATAGGGCTTACCCATTCGATCAGCTCTTTTTCAAATAAACCACCAATCGCCATGAGTAACAGTGACACTGTGCAGTTGCCACCCACGTAGGTTTTGATCCCTTTGTTGAGCGCTTGGTCAATCACATCGCGGTTAACTGGATCGAGTACAATGATGGCATCGTCTTCCATACGTAAGGCTGAAGCGGCATCAATCCAATAGCCATCCCAACCACTGGCGCGTAATTTGGGATACACAGCTTTGGTGTAATCTCCGCCTTGGCAGGTAATGATGGTATCCATGGTTTTTAGGCTGTCGATGTCAAAGGCATCGAGTAAGCTGGTCTTACCTGTACCGACATCCGGGCCGGCAATGCCAACTTGCGAAGTACTAAAAAAAACAGGGTCAATGTGGGCAAAATCGTTTTCTTCTCGCATACGTTGCATTAACACGGAACCCACCATACCGCGCCAACCAACCAAACCTACTCTCATGGCTTGCTTACATCCTTTATTTTATAATATTGAGTGTTTGCTATTTCGCCAAGACGCCGTCTTCACGAACTTTTGAGATTACCATTGGCAAGCGCTGAACACTAGGCCCGGTTGCGCTTTTGTGATTATTTTTACAGCAGTTTGTTTATATCGCGAAGGCTAGGTATGGGAAGCATGCCAATTCAAGCGAAGGGGGGGCGCACTCTCTGCGGTGGCCCGATACGTTTGATAATTCAGTTTTTACTTCTTGCTTCCCATTTTGAAAGAAAAACAGAGAAGGGTTTGCGTCACTTATTTAGACCTTTTTCGTGACTAAAACTATTTAATCCAAACCAAGCTTAAGCGTCAAAGTTCTACCAAGCCTCGCATCTCCAATAGATATCGGCAGTTTTAAGCTCGTTGATAACGAGCTCTGCGCTTAAGCAGAACCGCTGTAGGGAAAATTAACGACTTTAGATGATTGGCGAGGATCTTCACCGATGGTAATGGTTCGGGTGCGGCGTTTACCTTGGCTATAGCGATCGTAGCTGGCATCGCTGATCCCCATTTCTTGGCAAAACTCCACGAAGGTGGCAAAGTCTTTGGCTGTAAAGGCGCTATCGTTTCGAGTCAGTTGATTGTCAAAATACGCTTGAGTGCCGTTGAAGTTGATATTGGCACAGGCATCATAGGGCTGACCATATTCGCTAACTCTGATCGCTCGGACCATCTTAATTTCAAAAATCCAATCGCCAATGCGTAGGCAGCGCTGTTCAAACTGTTGCATAGTGGTCCCTATTATTTATTTTAAGCTAGACGAGCGGTTTAGAGGGGCTCGTGGTATAGGTCCTACAAAAGCATAAATTGAGCCAAATAATTTAATTATTACAAATCAATGGTTTAACTAATTACTGCTGGACATACTGTCGTGCTAAGGCGACAGGTGGTTTGGTGCTGTGTTAGCCAAGGGCTAATTTATTCTAGCGATTCAGATAAATCACATCGACATCAAATACTTACCAATAGATTGTGGCGCTTTTCTCATTGTCGCTATCTGGCGACAGTATAATTTTTAACTATCTCTGGCATTATAGGCGCAATTTATCGGATATTTATTGCTAGGATTGGCCCATTGATTAATTTTCGTGCGCTTGCTTCAATTCGTCGTCTGAGTTTTTGGGCTTTGGCTACTCTGGGGTTGCCGCTGTTATTGAGTTTGTTGTTAGCTTCTTACTATTTACAACAGGTCTCCATGCAGGGCCAACAAACTGCCTTTTTGGCCGCTGAGGTGGTTTCCAGTAGTAAACGTTTAGACGAGAACTTACTCGATTTAGAGCGTAGTGCCCGTCAATTTAGGGTATTAGCCGACGAGAATCTACTGAGTTTATACCAGGATCAATGGCAAAAGTTGTCGGGTGGATTGGTGGCCTTTCAGCAACAACATCATGACCCCGCGCTATTGAGTATTGTCGCGCAATTACAGCAGCAGTTAGTGAGTCTCGGTAAGTTAATGGCGCAACCGAAATCCAATGATAATAAGCAGTTAAATCGACAGTTTAATCGCTTGTCTGAATTAGGAAAGAGTTTCGATCAACGTAGTCAAATTTTGGTGAAAGAGCTCGCTCAACAACTGGAGCAAAGTACCCAATCGGCGCAACGGCGCTTGATGTTAAGTATGCTGGGGCTGCCCTTCGCTTTAGCTGCGGCGGTATTACTGGTGCTGGTTGTGACCCGACCGCTGCAACAACTGCGGCCGCAAATCGCGCGTCTTAAATCGGGTGAATTTGACCAAGCTATTAAAGTGAGTGGTGCCAGCGAAGTGATGGCTATCGCCGATGCTTTAGACGAGATGCGACTGCGTTTGCTTAGCTTAGAGCAGCAAAAAACCAGTTTTATTCGGCATATTTCCCATGAGCTCAAAACGCCTTTGGCGGCGATCCGTGAGGGTAATGAATTACTCTACGATAATAGTGCTGGGCCACTGAATGCGCAGCAACAGGAAATCACCGAAATTTTACGAGACAGTAGCTTACGACTACAACAGTTAATCGAGGCTTTACTCGATTTCAATTTACTATTGGATACGCCGCTGCAACAAGCTTCGCAAGGGGTTGATATTAGGGCGCTGGTGGAGCAGGTTCTCGCAAGTCATCGATTAAGTTTAAGTAGTCGTCAGTTAACGACTCAATTGGATATTCAGCAGCCAAGTGTTGTTGCAAATAAGGAGCAACTGCGGGTGATCGTTGACAATTTGTTGTCTAACGCGATTAAGTTCTCTCCCGATCATGGTCAAATAGTGTTGGGTTCTTTCGTGGGGTCTGCGGGGGTGAGCCTCTATATCGACGATCAAGGTCAAGGCATCGACGATGATTTGCAAAGCCGAATCTTTCAGCCTTTTGTGCAAGGGCCGGCAGCCAAAGATCCACGCCTTAAGGGCAGCGGTCTCGGTTTAACGATTGCCAAAGAATTGGTTGAACGACAACACGCACAGCTACGCTATCAGCGTTTAAGTCCAGGCAGCCGGTTTTTAGTCGAAGGATTACAAGGAAACCAACAGCATGAAAAGTAGTGCCAAGCTAGGTTTATTGGCTTTATTTACACTCGGTTTAACGGCTTGTCAGCTGTTACCTGAGGGGGAAAATCAGGTGGCGCTAGTTTGCGACGCCCAGTTGAGTATGAACGGTATTTTTACGCCCTCGGCCTATTATTTGCGCTTAGCGGAGATGAGCGATGATCAGATCTTCAATGAGTTAGAGATTTTATTGCAAGATCCACAGTTAGGTGATAATCCGGTAAAACTCGGCCTGTTATATGCTTATAAGAGATCACCGGTGAAAAATCCGCATCGAGCTCATGCAGCCTTGAGCCAGGCTTTTGCCAGCCAAGGCAGCTTTGCTCAGCAGGGGATGCTGCTGGCGCTAAATGATCAATTGAGTGATGCGCTAAAGTGGCAGCATAAATATGAAAATTTGGGCGCTAACCAAAAACAGCAACAGCTATTATTACAACAGCAAATTGCGGCATTAAAGATGCAACTAGATGAACTCACTCGAATTGAGCAGCAATTAAATGAACGAAATTAACCCACATGGCGGCAACCTTTTAGTTGTCGATGACGACCCTAGTTTATTGCGCCTGATTAGCTTGCGTTTGCAATCGGCTGGTTATCAGGTACGAGCGGTTGCCAGTGCCAAACAAGCTCTGGCCGAATTAGAAAGTTATCCGGCGGAATTGGTGATCAGTGACGTACGCATGGATGGCATGGACGGCTTAGCCTTGTTCAATGCCATTAAACAACGCTATCCCAGTCTGCCTGTAATGTTATTGACGGCTCATGGCAATATTCCGGATGCGATTGCCGCCACTCAACAAGGTGTATTTGGCTACTTAACCAAACCTTTTGACAGCCAAGAGTTATTAGCTAAGGTGGCCGAAGCGCTGCACTTACAGCAACCCGCAGGCGAGTCGGTTCGCAGTTGTGAGCCGCCAGCTTGGCGACAAGATATCATTAGTCGTAGTCCAGTAATGGAGGTGTTGCTCAAGCAAATTCAGCAAGTGGCACCGAGTGATGTGAATATCATGATCCAAGGTGAAAGTGGTTCGGGTAAAGAATTGCTGGCTAAGGCGATTCACTATGCAAGCTCGCGCAGCCAAGGCCCTTTTGTTGCGGTGAATTGTGCAGCCATTCCCGAGGGTTTATTTGAGTCGGAACTATTTGGTCATGTGAAAGGGGCCTTTAGTGGCGCAGCTCATGCGCACAATGGTTTGTTTCAGGCGGCTCAGGGCGGCACCTTGTTTTTGGACGAAATTGCCGATACTCCCTTAAGTGTGCAGGTGAAGTTATTGCGAGCTTTGCAAGAACGCGAAGTGCGCCCGGTGGGATCGACGAAACATGTTGCGGTGGATGTGCGCATTGTTTCGGCAACTCACCAAGATCTTTATCAGGCGGTACAGCAACAGCAGTTTCGGGAAGATTTATACTACCGACTCAATGTGGTGGAATTAGACCTACCGCCTCTGGCGAAACGTCAGGAAGATATTCCCCTGTTGGTGCATCATTTCAGTCAGCAAATTGCCGACCGACAAGGTGTGGCGGTTAAAACCTATTCGCCCGATGCGATGGCCAGTTTGGTGGCGGCGCGTTGGCCGGGCAATGTTCGCCAGCTGATGAATGTGGTAGAGCAAACCAATGCCTTATCCACGGGGCCGTTGATCCCTGTGCAACTGGTGCAGCGAGCACTGCGTGAAAAAGCTGAGTTAGTCAGCTTTTCGCAGGCCAGAGATGAATTTGAACGAAGTTATTTAGCCCGCCTCTTGCGCCTTACTCAGGGGAATGTGAGTCAGGCGGCAAGGTTAGCGATGCGTAATCGCACGGAATTTTATAAATTGCTGGAACGTCACCACCTACGCCCCGAATCGTTTCGCGCTTAATCAATCAAAGTGTCATTGCTTGCCGCACTTCGCGCGCTTGCTGTGATCGCTTGGGACGAGAGAACACTTTTCGCTGGTCTTTGAGTCACCAGAGATTGGAGCGCTAGCAGTGGCACTCCAAGTCTTTTTGTGTTTAAAGGTGTTTCTCGTTGAAACGATCCACGATCACCGCACAAGCGGCATCGCCAGTGATGTTCAGCGATGTTCGGAGCATGTCGAAGATTCGGTCTAAGGCAAATAATAGCGGTAGACCTTCGATGGGGATCCCTGCGGCCAATAAGACTGCGACCACTAAGAATGAAGGGCCGGGTATACCCGCTTGACCAATTGCACCAAGCGTTGCAGTAAAGATAATCGCGGCGTAAGCGGCAAAACCTAAGTCGACCTGAAAAATTTGCGCGAAGAATACTGCAACTAAACCGTAATAGATGGCGTTGCCACTCATATTAATGGTGGCGCCCAGTGGCAATACAAAGGAGGCGGTTGCTTTAGAGATGTTTAATTCTTCTTCGACAACTTCCATGGTGACCGGTAGGGTTGCCATCGAAGATGCGGTGGATAAAGCGACCGCTTGCGGCTTTGTCATTACATTCATGAACTGGCGAACCGAAGTCTTGGAGAATAGTTTGATGGTGAGAGGGTAGAATACTAAGCCGTAAATTAAAATCGCGGCGACATACACTGCAAATAACTTGGCAACCAGCGTTAACATACTGAAGCCAAGGGTGCCTACCGACTCCGCCATCAAACCAAATACACCAATAGGGGCAATGATCATCACGATGTTAATCATCCAAATGAAAGCAGAAATGATGGTGTCTAAGCTTTCCATTAAAGGGGCTGTTTTGGCCTTAGGTTGTTTCGAAATAGCAATTCCTAAGAATAGGCAGAACACCATGATTTGCAGAATATTAGCATCCATTAAAGAAGCAAAGATGTTCTGAGGGATCATGCCGATGATGGTTTCCATCACGCCGGGTACACTGCCTTTGTCGGCGTATTCATTGGAGAATAAATGGCTGGCTTGGCTCAAGTCCAGACCGCTACCCGGTTGGAAGATATGGCCCATCACCAGCGCTAGAATAACCGCGACCGCCGAAGTACCAAGGAAGAAAGCAAAGGTGGTAATGCCGATTTTACCGGCTGCAGGGCTATTTCCCAAATTCGCCGCACCCGCGATAATTGAGACGCCAATCAGTGGGATCACCAGCATTTTTATTAAGTGGATGAAGATGGCGCCAAGAGGTGCAAACATTGCCGCCTGTTCTCCCATCAGTGTGCCAACGATGGTCCCAAGAATCATTGCGATGATGACTTGTATACCAATATTTTTATACAGCGGTTGTGTTGCGTCCATCAATATTCCTATTTGAATCGATTTGGGGTTGCACCCTTGTTTTTGATGGTCGCGCATTGTACTTGAATTGATGGATTTGGTCATTCTTTATGCTGTTATTATTGCAATTTAAGATATAAAAAATTATATTTTCGGTTAAATACTCGCCACATTTAAAATTATTCTCTGCATCTATAGTTGTTTGCACTGCAATTTTTCTTTAAATTTCTTTATCAGTTGTCTGCGTCAAGTGTTCTAAACCCTTATAAGCTGCGGCTTGTCGTCTGCTTGAGTCTTGGTTCCGCAGACATCAACGTCGCCTCGCTGGGTGAACCTTTTATGATTGTTAATTGCATTGGGAAAAGACCGTTCGGAGGGGGGCGCAACAATTTGGCTTGCTTGTCGCCGATTCTTGTCTGGCAAGTGAATCATTACATCGATAACAGCATTACCACAAACCAGCGCCGGGAGAATATCATCGCGCCAGCAAAGAACTGACAACCAGTGAATAGGTGCCTCGCTGATGATTTACTTGAGTTGGTACCGAAACCTCTTGAAAGAAGTAAGTGAATTGTTGGTTTGATGCCTTTGCCGTTTAATGCAGCCGCATTATCGTATTAATTGGCGCGCGAGATGGGGCGTGTTGGGTGTTGGCCTGCTTAAGTTGGCGTAAACGAAGCATAACTATTGCCTTAAAATTAGATCATGATATTTTTTGTGCTCGAATTATTTAAGGAACCTCAGCCATGCCAAAGGCCAGTGACATTAAAAAGAACGCCGCGATTGAACATAACGGCAAAGTTTTTTTCGTGAAAGATATTGTGAAGCTTACCCCTAGTGGCCGAGCAGGCGCGAGTTTATACCGGATGCGGCTCTACGATGTCGCCACAGGCGCCAAAGCTGATGAAAGCTTTAAAGCTGACGAAATGATTAGCTTGGCCGATGTTAGTCGTCATCAAGTGATGTTCTCTTACATCGATGGCGACGAGTATGTATTTATGGATAATGAAGACTACACTCCCTACAACCTCAATAAAGAAACCATTGCTGACGAAGTGCCCTTCATTACCGAAGAGACCAGTGGTATCCAAGTGGTCACCGTGAGTGGAGAGCCTGTGGCTATTGAATTACCGGCCAGCGTTGAGATGCTGATTGTGGAAACCGATCCTTCCATTAAAGGCGCTTCCGCCAGTGCGCGTACGAAGCCTGCGATTTTAAGCACCGGTTTGTCGGTACAGGTGCCGGAGTATATCTCCAGTGGTGAGAAGATTAAGATCAGCACCACCGAGAAGAAGTTTATGAGTCGCGCCGATAAGTCGTGATTTGCAGTGATTGATGGATAGGAAAGCAGCTTTATGGCTGCTTTTTTGGTTTTGAACCGGTAGACAAATCTTGCGGCTCTCAGTGCATAGTGCATCTTGTGCGAGTGAAGCCTATGTCCTGTCATTTACACCGGTTTTAATTGTTTGAGTGCTTTTATTGCTTCTATTTTATATGCCGCCACGCTGTGCGTTGACTCACCGAGTAATATCAGGCGAGCATTGCCTGCCATGGTCTTATAATCCACATTTTGCTTGATCATCACATTTCCTTGTAAAGCCGCTGAACAACTTCAGTTCGGACTGCTTTTATATACATCGTTTGAGTAGGCTTTTAGGTTTGGACTGGCTAAAGTCACCGGCTGTGTGGGGGTTCCACAGTTTGCTTAAGTTTTAATGATAGATTTGACTTTAGTGTTTGGGTCGAATACTAGCGATTATTGTTATTAAACACAATATAGAAAGCCACTTTTAAAAGTGGCTTTCTATTCTCATTGCTTTAAGCGCTGATGGAGCCAGGCTTTGTTAAATCATCACTCGACCTTGGCGCATTAATTCTTCTATTTCGCTGAGGCTGCTGGGGTCGTCGATGGTAGAGGGGATGGCGTAGTCTTCACCATCGGCCAGTTGACGCAGGGTGCGACGTAGTATTTTCCCGGAACGTGTTTTGGGCAGACGCTGCACGATAATCGCCTGAGTAAAACAGGCGATAGGACCAATTTCTTGGCGGACTTTTTTAATCAGCTCTTTTGAAATCTCATGGTCTGCTTGTTGTACGCCGTCTTTAAGCACCACCAAACCGAAGGGCACTTGGCCTTTCAACTCATCGTGGCTGCCAATCACCGCGCACTCTGCCACAGCCGGATGAGCGCCCACCACTTCTTCCATTTCGCCAGTTGATAGGCGGTGGCCAGCCACGTTAATTACATCGTCGATACGACCCATGACAAACAGGTAGCCATCTTCATCGATGTAACCGCCATCACCGGATACATAGTAGCCGGGAAATTGTTTTAAATAGGCAGATTCGAAACGGGCCTGATCGCCCCAAATGGTGCTTAAGCAACCTGGGGGAAGCGGTAATTGGATGGCAATAAAACCTTGCTGATTGGCAGCGCAGGGCTCACCCATTTCATCTAAAATGCTTACCTGATAACCGGGCAATGGCTTGGTGGCGCTGCCCGCCTTGACTGGCATGCGCTCTAAACCCAAAGGATTGCCGGCTATCGCCCAACCGGTTTCGGTTTGCCACCAGTGGTCGGTAACTGGTTTATCGGTTTTGGCAAGGGTCCAGTCGAGAGTGGGTGGGTCTAAACGCTCGCCCGCCATGAAAATATCGCGTAGCTGGCTGAGGTCATAGTTTTTTACCAAGGCCCCTTCGGGATCTTCTTTTTTAATGGCCCGAAAGGCGGTGGGGGCGGCAAATAGTACTTTCACTTTATGTTCGCTTGCTACTCGCCAAAAGGCACCTGCATCGGGGGTTCGTACTGGTTTACCTTCATACAAAATGGTGGTGCAGCCTTTGATGAGCGGGGCATACACAATGTAAGAGTGGCCCACCACCCAGCCGACATCGGAAGCCGCCCAAAATACTTCGCCGGGTACCATTTGGTAAACGCTGTGCATTGAATAGTGCATCGCTACTGCGTGGCCGCCATTGTCGCGAACCACGCCTTTAGGTTTGCCCGTGGTGCCCGAGGTATACAAGATATACAGCGGGTCGGTGGCTTTTACCGGCACACAATCGGCGGCGGGTGCTTGTTGTTGCAGCTGCCGCCAGTTGAGGTACTGTTGATTAAAACCAACCGCTTGCTGTGGGCGTTGCCATACTAGAACTGGGGTTTCCATTTGTTGGCTTTGCTCCAGGGCAAGGCTCACCATCGGCAGGTAGTTAATCACCTTGCTGCCTTCGAGGCCGCAGCTGGCGGTCATGATAACCTTGGGCCGAGCATCGTTAATACGCACCGCTAATTCCTGGGCTGCAAAACCACCAAATACCACCGAGTGAATGGCTCCTAGGCGAGCGCAGGCTAACATGGCGATGGCGGCTTGGGGGATCATCGGCATGTACAAGACTACCCGGTCGCCTTTTCTCACGCCTTGCTGAGCCAACATACCAGCGGTTTGTGCTACCTGATCGCGAAGCTGAAAGTAGGAGAATTTTTGCTGACTATGACTCACCGGAGAGTCATAAATCAGCGCCGTTTGATTGCCTCGCCCTTGCTCGCAATGATAGTCGAGCGCCAGATAAGCGGTGTTCATTTCACCGTCGGCAAACCAGCGATAGTTGCCATATTCGTCCTGGCTGAGTGCCTCTTGGGGTGGCTTGTACCAGGCTAATTGTTGCGCTTGGCTTAACCAAAACTGCTCGCGGTGCTGATTGGCATAGTTGATGGTTTGTTGATAATCACCGTTTTGTTGCTCGTTGCCGATGGGGCGCATGGGTTCATGGTGTTGCATATTCATCTTTTTCCTCCTCGTCCCTAAGCTAGTTACCTCTTGGCAAGGGGCGGATGTCTGCTTGGCTCCGCTGGCAGTGCCGCGGCTGATTTAGTGTGCTTGGTGGCGCTTTAATCGTCGTCGCCGGGTACTCGGATCCAACCTTCCATTAAGATCCTGGCGCTGCGACTCATCGCAACTTTGCTGATTTGCCATTGGCCATTGAGTTCTCGTGCCTGTGCTCCAACCGTTAAACTGCCAGAAGGATGGCCAAAGCGCACTGTTTCGCGGGCCTTACCGCCAGCGTTTAAATTGACCAATGTGCCGGGAATGGCAGCCGCGGTGCCAATGGCGACCGCTGCGGTACCCATCATGGCGTGGTGTAACTTGCCCATCGACAGTGCCCGCACCAGTAAATCGATGTCGCCTTGTTTTACGGTTTTACCGCTGGCGCTCTGGTAGTCTTTGCCTGGTGAGACAAAGGCAACTTTGGGGGTGTGTTGGCGTTGCTCCGCCTCTTGTAGCGACGAAATAAGTCCCATGCGCAGCGCGCCATGGGCACGGATCGACTCAAACATGGCTAAGGCGCGCGCATCATTATTAATCGCCTCTTGTAGCTCGGTCCCTTGGTAGCCCAGTTCGTCGGCTTGAATAAAGATGGTGGGAATTCCGGCGTTAATCATGGTGCTCTTGAGGCTCCCCACATCCGGTACATCTAACTGCTCCATCAGTTTCCCTGTGGGAAATATCGAGCCATCGCTGTCGGCGGGGTCGAGAAACTCCAAGCGTATTTCGGCGGCGGGGAAGGTCACACCATCTAGCTCGAAGGCCCCCGTTTCTTGGACCTGGCCTTGGCTGATCGGGACATGGGCAAGAATAGTTTTGCCAATGTTGGCCTGCCAAATTCGGACCTCGGCGATGCCGTTGTCGGGGATGCGTTGCGGATCGACCAACCCGGCATGAATCGCAAAGGCGCCGACTGCCGCAGTCAGGTTGCCGCAGTTACCACTCCAATCCACTTTGGCGGTATCGATGGACACCTGGCCAAATAGGTAATCGACATCGTGTTCTGGATGTTGGCTGGTGGATAAGATCACCGCCTTGCTGGTACTGGAGGTTCCCCCGCCCATGCCATCGGTTTGTTTGCCGTAGGGATCGGGGCTGCCGATCACCCTTAGCAACAGGGCATCACGCGCGGCACCAGCTTGTTGCGCGGCTGGTGGCAGGTCATCGCGTTTAAAAAATACCCCTTTACTGGTGCCACCCCGCATATAGGTGGCCGGGATGCGGATCTGTGCCGGATAAGTCATGATGGCTCCTTAATGCTGAGTCGAGCTTTCGAGAAAATCGTCGGCAAAACGCTGTAATATACCGCCTGCTTGATACACCGAAACTTCCTCGGCGGTATCTAAACGGCATAACACGGGTAAATCGATGCGCTCGCCGTTACTGCGGGTAATCATCAGGGTGAGTGTTGCGCCAGCGCTGGGCTCACCTAGTACATCGAAGCTTTCGCTGCCGTCGATGCGGTAACTATGACGGTTATTGCCAGTAGTGAACTGTAGCGGTAATACGCCCATGCCGACTAAGTTAGTACGGTGAATCCGCTCGAAGCCTTCGGCTACAATCACTTCCACCCCAGCTAAGCGCACGCCTTTGGCGGCCCAGTCGCGTGACGACCCCTGACCATAGTCGGCACCGGCAATAATAATCAGCGGCTGCTTCCGTTGCATGTAAATTTCGATGGCTTCCCACATTCGCATCACGTTTCCTTCGGGCTCTAAGCGGGTCAGTGAGCCTTGCTGAACCTGACCGTTTTGTTTGACCATTTCATTAAATAGCTTGGGGTTGGCGAAGGTGGCTCGCTGAGCGGTGAGGTGATCGCCGCGATGGGTGGCATAGGAGTTAAAATCTTGCTCGGGCAGGCCCATCTTGGCCAAATAAGCACCGGCTGCACTGTCCAGCATAATCGCATTGGAAGGCGATAGGTGATCGGTGGTGATGTTGTCGCCTAATACCGCCAAAGGGCGCATTCCCTGCATGCTACGTTTGCCCGCCAAAGCTCCTTCCCAGTAGGGAGGGCGACGAATATAGGTGCTTTGTGCACGCCACTCGTAGAGCGGCGAAGTGTGATTGCCATAATCTACCTTCATATCGAACATTGGTTGATAAATCTGGCGAAATTGCTCGGGTTTGACACTTTGAGCGATCACCGCATCAATCTCTTCATCACTGGGCCAAATGTCTTTAAGGGTGATCGGTTTACCTTGGGCATCGTGCCCTAAGGCATCTTTTTCAATATCGAAACGGATGCTGCCGCCAATGGCGTAGGCCACCACCAAGGGCGGAGAGGCTAAAAAGGCCTGCTTGGCATAGGGATGGATCCGTCCGTCGAAGTTGCGGTTGCCCGACAATACGGCGGTGGTATACAGCTCTCGTTCAATCACTTCTTTTTGAATCGCAGGATCCAAAGCGCCGCTCATGCCATTGCAGGTGGTGCAGGCAAAGCCAACAATGCCAAAGCCCAGTTGTTCGAGTTCGGGTAATAACTTGGCCTCTTCCAAATACAGTTGCACAGCTTTGGAGCCCGGAGCCAGCGAGGTTTTGACCCAAGGCTTGCGGCTTAAGCCGCGTTGGTTGGCGTTGCGGGCAAGTAGCCCTGCAGCAATCACATTGCGTGGATTACTGGTATTGGTGCAGCTGGTAATGGCGGCGATAATGCAGGCGCCATCGGGCATTAACCCCGCTTGCTGAGGTACCGGAGAGGCAATTCCGCGGCTCGCCAATTCGCGAGTGGGAACGCGGCGATGCGGGTTGGATGGCCCGGCAATGTTTCGTCCCACGCTGGAGAGGTCGAAATGCAGTACGCGTTGGTATTCGGCCTGACGGAGCGTATCGGCCCACAAGCCAGTGGTTTTGGCATAGTTTTCCACCAGTCTAATCTGTGATTCTTCCCGTCCGGTGAGTCGCAGATAGTCGATGGTTTTGTCGTCGATATAGAACATCGCGGCGGTTGCACCAAACTCTGGCGTCATGTTGGAGATGGTCGCTCGATCGCCTAAAGTCAGCTGCCTTGCACCTTCGCCGTAAAACTCCAGGTAACTTGAAACCACTTTTTGCTCGCGCAAAAATTCGGTGATGGCCAATACGATGTCGGTAGCGGTAATTCCCGGCTGGCGTAGGCCACTCAGTTCCACACCAATGATATCTGGCAGTCGCATATAGGAGGCGCGACCGAGCATCACACTTTCGGCTTCCAGCCCGCCTACGCCCACAGCGATCACCCCTAAAGCATCCACATGTGGGGTGTGGCTGTCGGTGCCAACGAGCGTATCGGGAAATGCCACACCATCTCGAGTTTGGATCACCGGTGACATTTTTTCGAGATTGATTTGATGCATGATGCCGTTGCCGGGCGGGATCACATCGACATTTTCAAAGGCGCTTTTACACCAATTGATAAAGTGAAAACGATCTTCGTTACGGCGATCTTCAATGGCGCGGTTTTTGGTAAAGGCCTGTGGATCGAAACCGGCATGTTCCACCGCCAGCGAATGGTCAACGATCAGTTGAGTTGGCACCACCGGGTTCACCTTGGCCGGATCGCCCCCTTTCGCGGCGATGGCATCACGCAGGCCGGCTAAATCAACCAAGGCGGTCTGGCCAAGAATGTCATGACAAACCACTCGCGCAGGGAACCATGGGAAGTCAAGTTCGCGCTTGTTTTCGATGATCTGTCCTAAGGCGGCCGTTAGTTGCTGCGGTGGGCAGCGGCGTACCAGATTTTCGGCCAGTACCCGCGAAGTATAGGGCAGCCTGGCATAAGCGCCGGCTGAGATGGCTTCTACCGCAGCACGGGTATCAAAGTAATCGAGTTGGCTGTTCGGCAAGGCTTTACGGTATTCACTATTCATATACTCATCCATGGATGCTCGGTCGTAACTAAGGAGAGACCGGATCCGCTACTGTGACTAAAAATAAGCTGACAGGGCTGAGTTGCTGGTGTTTGCTCAGCCCAATTTATTCGTGCGATTTAACGTTGGTCTATGGGCAAATAACTGCGTGGGCCGCTACCAGTATAGTCGGCACTCGGTCGAATAATGCGGTTATTAGCCCGTTGTTCCATAATATGCGCCGCCCAACCGCTGACCCGCGAACAAACAAAAATCGGGGTAAACAAGGCCGTTGGGATCCCCATAAAGTGATAGGCACTGGCATGGAAGAAGTCGGCGTTACAGAATAATTCTTTTTCTCGCCACATTACTTGTTCTACTCGCTCCGAGACTGCAAATAAATGCTGTTCTGGGCTGTTTTCACTGAGTTTTTTCGACCAGGCTTTGATTAGCGCATTGCGTGGATCGCTGGTGCGGTAGACGGCATGACCAAAACCCATGATTTTGTCCTTGCGCGCCAGCATCGCCATAATTTCGGTTTCGGCCTGCTCGGGGCTGGTCCAATGTTCAATCATTGCCATGGCGGCTTCGTTGGCTCCGCCATGCAAGGGGCCACGCAGCGCGCCAATCGCTCCGGCGACTGCGGAGTGAATGTCTGAGAGGGTCGAGGCAATCACCCGGCCAGTGAAGGTTGAAGCATTAAACTCATGCTCGGCATACACCACCAGTGAGCATTGCATGACCTGTTCATGTAAAGGATCGGCGGGTTTACCGTGTAACAACTCCAGAAAATGTCCAGCAATCGACTTGGCCGAGCTTTGGGTGGAAATCCGCTGACCATGTTGGCTAAAGTGATACCAATAACAAATAATGCCGGGCAAGGTGGCGAGTAAGCGGTTGGCGTGGTGTTGCTGTTGTTCGAAGCTGGCTTCGGTTTCCAGATTGCCTAACATCGACACGCCAGTACGCATCACATCCATCGGGTGGGCGTTTGCTGGGATCAGCTCTAACACCGCTTTGAGTGCATCCGGAAGTTCACGCAAGTTATGTAAGCTGTCGTGATAGGCCGCTAATTGTTCGCGATTGGGCAACTCACCATTGAACAACAAGTAGGCGACCTCTTCGAAGCTGGCTTGCTCGGCTAGTTCGCGAATGTCGTAACCGCAATAGGTGAGCCCCGAACCGCTTTGACCCACGGTACATAGTTTGGTTTCGCCGGCACTTTGACCGCGTAAGCCGGCGCCTCCGATGGCTTTCTGAACCATGATGTTCTCCTTCATTTCTTTATGTTGTAGGGCTAACGGTCAAATCTTTGTTTCACTCGCTAGTTCAGATCATTGTTGTTTCTCATCACGCGTAGCGCTGCGTGATGTGGTGCTTTGGGTTTCCTGTCTGTTGCAGGCGCAGCGGTCAAATCTTGGTTTGACTCGCCAGTGCATGCCTTGTTCTATTCTGCCTGGCTAAGTGGCGAGGCTTTGGTCCGCTCACTTAGATAGTTTGGTTTCGCCAGCGCTTTGACCGCGTAAGCCGGCGCCTCCGATGGCCTTCTGAACCATGATGTTCTCCTTGATTTCTTTATGTTGTAGGGCTAACGGTCAAATCTTTGTTTCACTCGCTAGTTCTGGTCCTTGTTGTTTCTCATCACGCTTAGCGCTGCGTGATGTGGTGCTTTGGGTTTCCAGTCTGTTGCAGGCGCTGCGTTTGTATTCTTTGCCGCGCGACTTAATCTTGTTTAAACAGTTGGTCTAACTTTTGTTCGTAGGCGTGATAGCCCAGATAGTCGTATAGCTCGGCGCGGGTTTGCATGCTATCGACCACGTTACGCTGGTGGCCGTCATCCCGCAGGGCGCGATATACATCTACTGCCGCTTGGTTCATGGCCCGAAATGCCGACAGAGGGTAGAGCACCATATCGACGCCGACAGCGGCCAGTTCTTCACCGCTAAATAAGGGGGTTTGGCCAAACTCGGTAATATTGGCTAATACTGGTACTTTGACCGCTTTGGCAAATTGCTGATATTGCTCCAGGGTGAGCATCGCTTCGGGGAAAATCATATCCGCGCCAGCTTCTACATATTGGCAGGCTCGCTCAATGGCACCGCCCATCCCTTCTATTTGCAGGGCGTCGGTACGAGCCATCACCACAAACTCGGGATCTTGGCGGGCATCTACCGCGGCTTTAATTCGATCAACCATTTCCTGAGTGGAGACAATCGCCTTGTTGGGGCGGTGACCACAACGCTTTTGTGCCACTTGGTCTTCCATGTGTACCGCGGCGGCTTCGCCGCGGATCATTTCTTTAATGGTACGGGCAATATTAAATGCGCCGCCAAAACCAACATCGATGTCGACCAGCAAAGGTAAGTCACAGGCGGCAGTGATCCGGCGAACGTCTTCCAGCACATCGTTCATGGTGGTGATGCCAAGATCGGGCAATCCATAGGAAGCATTGGCGATGCCTCCTCCAGATAAATAGATGGCTTGATGGCCTTCGCGTTGCGCCATCATTGCGCAGTAGGGATTGATGGTGCCAACAATTTGTAGCGGCTGATTGCTACTGACGGCATGCCGAAAACGGGCTCCTGCTGAGAGTTTCATGAGTTCACTCCTGGTAATACGTGAGGGGATGTGGCCGTGGGCATTAAAGCCTCTGGGCTTTGGTCGGATCCAAATAAACTTTGTTGTTCAATGGCTTTACGAGCGCGTGCGATATGACGGCGCATCAGCATTTCGGCTAACTCGCCATCGCGATCGGCCAGCGCTTGCCAAATGGCCCAGTGTTCTTTGAGCGCGCGCTCGGGGCGCGAAACTTGTTTGCTGGCCTGGTAACGGTACATGCGCAACAGGTGGTAAAGTTCATCACAGAGCAAGTTGACTAAACGCTGATTGGCGCTGCCTTTAATAATGAGATAGTGAAAGTCGAAATCGCCCTGTTGTTCGAAATAAGCTTTGCCTTGGTGTTGCTGTAGATAATCTTGATGGTGTTCTAGTAATGATTTTAACTCGGCCAGTTGTTCTGTCGACAATTGGCTTGCCGCGAGTCGGCAGGCCATGCCTTCCAGCGCCTCACGTACCGAGTAAATGTCGACGAGTTGTTGCGGACTGAGTTGCACCACTCTCGCACCGACATGGGGGATCCGCTCAAGCAGCCCCATGCCTTGTAGTTTTAAGATGGCTTCGCGCAAAGGGCCACGACTAACCCCGTAGTGGCGAGCCAGTTCGGGCTCTGAAATCTTCTCGCCTTGAGCAATTTGGCCACTCACGATGGCTTCGATTAGCGTGTCGCTGAGATTCTGCGACAGCAGGTTTTGTTTATCACTCTGCTCTTTTAGGTGGCTTAGTTCGGACATCTGTTGTTACGTCTGTGTTGTTTAGATGTTGCACAGTGTAGTGTAAATGGTGAGCTGCGATCAAGGGATTGTCGACAATCTTGTCTTATACTTTAGTTTTAGACGAGTTTTCACCGCTTATTAGTCTGTTTTGTTTACAATGATTGGGCTAGATGGTTTATTGTCGACAATGTTGGATTTGTTCAATGTTGATTCGGTATTTGGGCTGCATGATTTTGACTGCAGTCGTTGCCAGTTGTTATGGCTAGTAAACAGTTATCTCAGCGACTTCGTTGTTTAAATCGTGCCGAATGAAGCTTCACCCGATGGCCTCACGAGTCTGCAAAACGCCGATTGGAAAAATAAAAATTGCGCACAATTCTGAGTTCACAGGTTTTATTCTCGTGATCGACTAAGCGTACCAAGCGATCATTTTGTTGGCGATGAATATCAAAAAAAACATGTGCGACGGGAGAGAGAACGATCCTTCAATGTGAATGGAAGGGATTGTTTTTGTTCACTCAAAATCAATGATAAAAAAAGTCATTTTATTGGTGTTGGTGCTTGATATTTGAGCGTTCAACGGTTATCTTACGTTTTCAATCATTTACTGCATAAGTCGAGGGGAAATATGAAACATTTATCATGTGTTACACATCATTCCGTACGACTAATGGCTAACGTTTCGCAAGCTCGTTTTTTCAATATGAATAAACGATGCGTGTTACTAAAGGCCTACGCAGTTAGCTAAGATTGAGACCCATCCCAATTTTACCCGAGCTGCGAAGTGTTGCAGTGAGGGATCATCATTAATACCCCTATATTAGCTGTATCACTTCGCCCTCTTTAATGGAGAATGCGACATGATGTCACTAAAAATTCGTTTACTTACTTTCATCGTAGAAAGCTTAATACGTTACCAGCGTCATTTGGAAACCCAACAATGGCTTAAGGCTCAGCGCCAACAACGCTGGCGAGTCGAAGGCTTGAATATACATATTGCCAAAGATATTGGTGCTGATGCTGATGGCCGATTCCGCACTAAGCTCGATCAAGTGGAACGCCCAGAGCGCCGCGAGCGAGCAAAGCGTCGAGTAAACCTCAAGGCTTGGCGTATTCGACAGAGACCGTTGAAAATTCGAACGTGAATCTGCGCTCCCGAAGGGGAGCGCAGATTGGTGGTCTTTATCTTCAATGATGAGCCAAGTTAAGCAATCGCTAAAATAAAAAACCCTGCTTATTGCAGGGTTTTGTGTGATACAAAGGTGGGGATTACACTAAAAAGTGGAGCCATACGCTCAAACTCACAAAGGATAAAATGGTGGTCACCAACAAGGTACTGGCGCAAAAGCTGCGTTCACCATATTCGCCGCCAATAATTGGATAAATACTAAACATGGGAACAGCGGCAAAGATAATTACCGAGGTTTTCAAATCGCTGGACAGATCGGGAAACAATAATACCAAGCCCGATACCACCATTGGAAAAATCAGCAATTTCACCATTGCTACCAAAGACATTTGGCCAATATTACATTTGATGGATACCCCGCAAAGTGAGCCGCCAATTACCACCAGGGCCACGCAGGCCGCTCCTTGAGATAGCATGCCTAAACCATAGCTAATGAAGGCTGGCATTTTTAGGCCCAGCGAAGAGCAGAGCAGTCCCAAAAATACTGAGATAATAATTGGATTGGAGCTGATCCGTTTCACGACAGGGACAAATACACTGCCTTTATTCCCTTGGCGTTTTCCCATCATGGTTTCCAGGAAAATTAAGGCAGCTGGCATCAACACGATGTTCTCCACCATCACACTCATGGCGAAGGCTTGTGCCGGTGGGTGTTCAAACATTTGTAAGATCACCGGAAAACCAATAAAGGCACTATTGGGTAAGGCGGCACCTAAACCTCTTACCCCAGAGGCTTCCCAGGAATCTTTAAATACCAAGCGACTCAACAAAATGGTAAACACTAAGGCGAATAAGCCACCTAGGGTGTAGATTAGCATGTAATCGAGGTTAACCACTTCGGCTAAATCCATACTTAATAGTTTGGTGAAGACTAGTGCAGGTAAGGCAAAGTACACCACAAAACGGCTTAAACCGGGCAGGGTGTCTTGCGGGAGAACTTGGAAGCGGACTCCCAAATAACCTAAGAAAATTAAGAAGAAAATAGGCGCAGTAATGCTTAATACAGCTTCCATTAAAACTCGTCCTTGAAAGTCACTTAGACCTGAATCGGCTAGCAAAACACCATTGTAAAGGACTTGATTAAAAAATCATACAAATAGTGAGGTGACAGCAATCGGGATAACAGCCTAACGGTGCTGTATTCAAGGCTTTATGGTTAGAGGCTTTGCAGCGAGCCTCCTGCGAGCCGGGATGATTCAATCATCGTCGTCAGCTCGCTTGGTTGTCAAATTGAGTTGTTAGTGGTGCTCCCGCAAATTTTTCAACGCCAAAATTCTCTGAATATGGCTAAAGGTCTAATATTTGTGCGCAGATGTCTACGAATGCACTTAGTTTGGGCTGATTTTTTGCCGCTATTGAAAAATAAAGAAACAGTCCATCTATACGGTGATATTGCTGGTTGGCGGGTGGGGCACGGTCCAATGTGGGATTTTGTGAATAACCCAGAGCTCATTGATATTGTGTGCACCATGTACCAAAAAAAAAGACATTGTTAGCGCGGTTTGTCATGGTCCGGCCGGACTCATCAATGTGAAGTTAAGCAATGGCGAAAGCTTGATCAAAGGTCGTCATGTAACTGGGTTCACGCCAGAAGAAGAAAGCTCTCGGGATTACGATAAGATCGTACCTTTTGAATTGGAAACCGCTTTAAAACAGACTGGGGCTATATTTGAAAAATCACCAATGTTTGAAAATAAAGTGGTGGTAGATGGGCGTTTGATTACCGGTCAGAACCCCGCTTCGGCGAAAGCGTTGGCAGAGGCTGTGATTCAGGCGTTGTAAGTGAAGGCAAACTATAGTGTTGCGGTAGCGGGCATAACAGGGACGTAATTCAATCAAATGAGACTTAGCCAGACCTCGCTCATTTTTAAGTCGTTTGAAGCCGCTTGGGTCTATTTTATCTAATAATATTACCCAAGAGAAAGGCAGAAACATTTACTACTGCAATGGTTTTACCCATTTGTTTTGTGTATTTTGTGTTTAATAATACTCAAACGATTTCAAGTTATTGGGCTTAATAAAGATGATTTCGCAAGTCGATTAATATCTTTAGCTAGGGAAATAAGGGATCTCTTGTTGCTCGCATTTTTCGGGTCACTGTGAATTTGTCATCTTGAGCTTGTTTGAGATCTCTGCGTTATATTTTTGCGGTGAAAGGAATGATTATGTCGACGAAAGTTTTGGTGATAGGGGCAGGTGCGATTGGTGCCTATTATGGCGCGCGTTTGGCACAGGCTGGGGCAGAGGTGTCTGTGGTGGTTCGTTCCGATTATGACGGCCTGAGCCACAAGGGCGAGTATGCCATTCAAAGTCATCAAGGGGACTTTTCCTTTAAGCCGAGTCAAATTTTGAAGCATCCTAGAGATTATCAGGGGATAGCTGATTATGTGATTGTGGCGACCAAGGTGCTGCCGGGTATTGATACCCGAGAACTGCTTAAAGATGTGGTGTCGGAAACTACCACTATCGTTTTATTGCAGAACGGCGTTGAGATCGAAGAGCCGGTGCAGCAGGCTTTTCCAAAGGCAGAGATTATCAGTGGCCTGTGTTTTATCTGTGTGCAGCGTGTTGAACCGGGAGTGATTGATCATCAAGATTATGGTCACTTGGTGATAGGCCGTTACCCGCAAGGCGTGAGCGAACGCGCAGAGCGGCTTGGCCGTATGTTCAATCGTGCAGGGGTGCAATGTGAGGTCTCTGCTCATGTCCAGCAGGCAAGATGGATGAAACTGGTGTGGAATGCGCCTTACAATCCACTTTCAGTGCTTGCTGGGGGGGCCAATACCCAGCAGATTATGGCGAATCCACAAACCGCTCAACTGGTGACTGACATCATGGAAGAGGTCTACCACGTCGCAAAGGCTGTTGGTGCCGAGTTTGATTATGCAGTGCTTCAGCAAAATATAGATAGAACCCTTAAAATGTGTCCATATAAACCGTCGATGTTACTCGATTATGAGGCTGGGCGTGAAATGGAGGTGGAATCTATTTTGGGCAGTACAGTCAAAGCGGCGCGTCGAGTGAAGGTCGCAACGCCGCATATTGATTCAATTTATGCGCTATTGCAGTTGGTGAATCAGACAAAGCATTCGGCATAATCTAATCGCGATGCGTCCTGCCCTAAATCGGCATGGACGCACCCGGATCATATTTAGACGATTGTAGAAACAGTCAATTGGAATGGCTGTCTGAATGTTTAAGATATTTAAACAATAACGGCCATCTCTGGTGAAGAGTTAGTTTTTTTACGAGAGTGAGATAAAGTCAAACCTACTAGAATCAATATCAAGGTTAGCCATGTAGCAGGCTCAGGTACTGAATTAAGCTCTAGTGACACACCGCCGATATTATCACCAATATTACTATCTGGAATATAAAAACCAACATTGGTAACCGAATCTAAGTGAAAATTTGCAAACAAACCGCTTGATTTAGCGAGAGAATAGACAGCTGAGGAATAATAGCCATCACCAGGATTAATTGGCCCAAGACCCGCGATCCCTTGACTTTCGCCATACCAATAAGTTATATCATCAATAATATAACCCACTGTATTTTCCCAGCCTCTAACACAGTTTTCTCCCAAGCCATCACAAGCTCTCACCGAACCGAATCGGTTAAAAGCAGTATAAACGTCTTGAACAAAAGACAATTGATAGTCACCAGGTTCCAGTGACACGTTAAGCGCGTTACTGCCCGCTAAAGAGGCATTAGTTCTACCACTGATATTAATAATGGTTGCACTGGCACTAGAACTCATTACAGTTAATAAAAGCAAGGCACAATAAAAAGCTGATTTTTTCATAAAAACAAAAGTCCATTTAATAAAAATGGTATGTTCTCACAGTTGTCTTTTTTAATAAACAATAAATAACATAATTATCAGGTTGAGCCTTGAGAAAATATGCGCGTAACGTTAATTGAGTTTGTTTTTTACATTTATTGCTAATCTGTAACATTTGGTGGTGACGTCATTTCCTAAATAATATTGAACCTTTCGGCCCCTCTAATGATAATTTAGACGACCAATGTATAATCGTTAGTTGGGATGGCTGTTTTACTATTTCTCTGGGCTTGCTTTTGGTTAATCCGTAATACTAAATGATAGTGGTTAGAAATGATCACCCGTAACTTCAAATGGCTGGTGGTTAAAGGCTCTAGTTCTTCGGCTCTACTTGGATTTCTTTAAATAAGTGTACGTTGTTATAACTAAAAAATGCTGTGATTTTTCGTTTAACGATTTTTGGTATTTCTTACAGTTCGAGCTTTGGCTATTATATTCTGAATAACCTATCGCTCCATTTATACCTAAATCTGAGTCTGCAATAATAATCAAATGTTGTTCGATAATAGAAGGATTAAAGTTGTTTGATATTGCTATCGCTGACATATCGTCTATGTCTGGAGTAACATTTTGTTGTTCTAGTTGATTAGTGTTCGCATTTGATACTTGTACTCTTGAGCCTTCTTGTAAGTTTAAATTACTCTGAGAGGTAACTTGGTTACTACGATCAACTTTATGAGACCCTGTAAATAATTCTGTGTAACTGCTTTGGGTTACAAGTAATCAGTAAGTCGGTCTTCAAACATAATCATAAAGCGATTGAGAGCCTGTCGCCAGTTTCTTATTGGCATCGACCAGCGTTTCGATGCATCCATAATTGCAAGATAGACAACTTTCCTCGCTGATTCATCCGTGGGGAATAGCTTACGCTTCTTTGTCGCTTTGCGTATCACACTGTTCAAGGACTCTATCGCATTCGTCGTGTAAATGGCTTTACGAATGTCCTGAGGGTAGCTGAACAATGTATTTAAATTATCCCAATGCGCTGTCCAAGAGCGGCTTATCTGTGGGTATTTATCATCCCACTGGTCACCAAATTGTTCGAGGGCCAGAAGCGCTTCTTCCTCGGTATTCGACTGGTAAATACCTTTGAGATCTGCCGTTACAGCCTTGTAGTCTTTCCAAGGGACATACTTCATTGAATTGCGCACCATGTGGACGATACAGAGCTGTATTTGGGTTTTTGGGAATACGGCATTAATAGCATCTGGAAAGCCCTTCAAGCCATCAACACAAGCGATAAGAATGTCGTTGATACCTCGAGTCTGGAGTTCAGTGAGAACGCTGAGCCAGAACTTCGCACCTTCCGTTTCAGATATCCACATCCCTAAAAGTTCTTTCTGACCTTCGATATTTACGCCCAGAGCCAAGTAAATCGCCTTATTGACGAGCTGTTTGTTTTGGCGGATTTTCACCACGATGCAATCAAGGTAGACGATGGGATAGACTGCATCCAGTGGCCGTGATTGCCATTCAACAACCTGCTCTAGAACTGAGTCGGTAACTTTAGATATGAGGCTTGCAGAGACATCAGCATCGTACATTTCTTTGAACGTAGCGACGATTTCACGAGTTGTCATGCCTTTGGCGTAAAGGCTTAATATCTTGTCATCCATCGATTGAAATCGAGTTTGATGCTTACGAACAAGCTTCGGTTCAAACGAGGCATCTCGGTCTCGAGGTACATCCAGTTCAATCTCACCATCGTCGGTGATCAAGGTCTTGGATGAATAACCATTACGACTATTCTTATCGGGCTTTTCAGCGTGTTTCTGATAACCGAGGTGGTCATCAAGCTCAGCATTTAACGCTGTCTCAACAGTCACCTTGGTTAACATTTTACGAAAGTCATCTAGATCTGAAGGGGTCTTGATTGACTTAGCGGCTTCACGAGCAAATGCTTCGAGAACTTTCTTATCCATGTTGCTTATCCTTAGCCTGTTCAGGCCTAATTATAAGCAATTACACAATTTAATTTACAGGCTCCTTTATGAGCCTTAATTAACACTTGACCGGTAGCCTCTTTTAATTTTCCTTCTACTCTTCTTTTAGTAAATTTGTCAACTATCCATTATTTTCGGTGGTTAAAATTAGCACCACTTGCTCGGTCTTTGCCACACAAAAATGCTCTACGAACGCAACGGTAAATGCAGTGGTAGCAGCAGGGCGAGATCGCGAACATTTATCAATCAAATGTTGACTAATTATCAAACGAAAGCTGGTTACTAAACTGTCGCTTTAATTGTGCTGTTTTCGAAACCTGGTTGGTTTGAAATCAAACTGTATGCAAAATGAACACTCACGCTCTCACCCTGGTGGTAGTATGGCGTACTGTCTAAACAAATTTGCTGTTCGCGAGCTCAAGTCATCACCGCACCTCTAAGGCTTTGAGTGAAGTCATTCGAAAGTCATTCGAGACAGCCATCTTAAGGACTGAACAGCCAACATCATACGATGAATATCACTTCTCATTCACATAAAAAGCAGCGTGATGTCGAAAATTGCAATATTGGTAAAGGTGTTACGACGAAAAGCCGCAAGAAGCCAAACAGCAAACACAGCGATTCGAGATATGCTAAATACCTACTCGGTCGACAAAAAATCAGACCATAAATTACTTAGCCAACATCCAGCCAGCGTTTGGCTGCTCCCATACCTTTAATTCGCTGCTGATTGTGCTGGCGCTTGTAGCACTCTAGTGCGTGACCGGCGCCCACCACACTGGCAAAGTGATGCTCTAAACCAGTGCTCAAGGCTAACCAGCTTTCTTCATCGATTTGTAAGCGCTGTAAAATGGGCGCTTGTGCATCATCGATATAACCGCGTTTATCTTCTCTGATAACGCGGCCGGTAAGTTCCACCAGTTGCAGGTAGTCTTGTAACTCGAAAGGCAAGCCTTTAGGCATGGTTTCTCTGGGGTTACCGACAAAGGGCATTAGCGGCTTGGGTTGCTGACCTTGTTTGGCTTGCTGAATGCGCTGTTTGATACTGGTGTGGTCTGAGGTTTCAGGCGTGCTCGCTATATTTGAGCGAACCGGGTTTAAATCCACATAGGCCATACAAGCCGCTAGGGCTGCTTCATCTAAAAGCGCTTGAGATTTAAAACGCCCCTCCCAAAAACGACCGGTACATTGGTCTTCTTTATTGGCAGCTCGAGCAATATGTTCATTTAAATGGCGCATAAACCAGCTTAAATCAAAGAGGCGAGTCCGATACACTTCGGCGGTGGCGTGAATGGCCTGTAGTTGCACCTCACTTAACTTTGGACGTAACTCAGAATTGAGATACATCTGAGTCAGTAAGGTGCCCTGATGCAGACTATGCCAGCGTTCCAAGACTTCATCCATGGACCAGGCTTCGGCTTTGGCCTTATTGATGTGCAATACCACATGGGTATGATTACTCATAACTGCATAAGCACAGACATCACTGGCAAAAACCGCAGTAAGTTGCAGCAAATAATCTTCCACCCACTGGCGGCGGTGCTCATAGCTTTTACCTGTGTGTTGGTCTTTACCGCACAAAAAAGCCCGCCGAACACAGCGGGAAACACAGTGATAATAAGGTGTATCCGATAAGCTCACTTGCGACTGTCTTGACCGAGGCATGGCACTAACTCCCCAAAAACCACTATTGGTAGTTTAGATTATTATCGGGGTGTGGCTAGTTGGTGTGGCTGTCTAGTTACCTTGTTTCTTGATTACCGGTCAGACCCCCCGCTTCGGCGAAAGCGTTGGCAGAGGCTGTGATTCAGGCGTTGCAAGCGAAGGCCAACTAAAATGTTGCGGTAGCGGGCATCGGGTCGCGAAGTTGAATTTAAAATAGCGAGGCAACAACTTGGGGGCCTCGCTTATTTAAAGCATCTCGGGTCTGTCTCGTTATTTTGATATTTTAAACACAGATTTTTAGATCATTACTAATTTTGGCGTTAAAGCCAAGCTTATTGTTTACTTTATCATTATTGAAGTTTACTATCTTGCCCTGCAACTAAAGGAGATATTTGCAGTGGCTCACAATCAATTTCAATGCTTGTCCCAACGAAACAAAGCCAAACGTGATGCTTGCTTAAGCAAACTTAAAGCCTCGGAAATGAAAGAAGTGGACCTTTATGTACTGCATGGGCCACAGTTTTTCTCATTATGGTTAGCCAAACAGCAAAGCCAAGGACTTGAGCAAACAGCGATTAGTCAGAAATTGGAAGATCTAGGCCTATCGGAGCTCGCTCAAAAGTTAGTTCTAAATACCGCTAGCCTCACCAAGCAATTTGCTAGCCAAGCCTTAGACGTAAAAGCTATGGGAGCGCTAGCACTAGACATGCAGCGTGGTGGGAGTATTTTGGGTAAATACGAAATAACTCAAAATGGCACTAAAAGCTACATTAGTTTTAAAGGCAATCACAAGCTAAGGACAATAATTACGGGGACTAGATACCTCTCTACAAACATTAAGATGCTGTCGCTAGGTATAGGTCAACAAGGTCTAAAAGCTTCAGCTAAAGGTGGCGTATTAATCACTGTTTTATTCTCTGTATCCCATCACACACTAGAACTAGTGCTTAAAAAAGACTACTTGATGACCAATTGGGTAGTCGACGTTGCCACAGACATAACAATCGCTTCGGTCGCAGCAGTCTTTGGTTACGCTGTTGGCACATTAGCAGTATCATCAATAAGCGTTGTCATTATTCCAGTTTTAGCTGGATTTTCCGTAGCATTTTACGTGCAAGGGGAGCTAACTACTTACGAGTCTCGCTACCAAATTAGGGATAAGTTAGTGAAAGCTCTCAACCAATCACTTCAGAAATCAGTCGAACGAGACCTAAAACAATTAGAACAAAATATAAATCAAATGAAGGGCGTGACTAGTATGAACAATTCAACCCAGCACTTTTTTTAGGGAATCGATGAAAACACTAATGACTAAAAGAAAGTCACTCTTAGGCTTTTTATTATTCTCTGTTCTCTTGATACCCTTCTTCGAAGCGTTATTTGGTAACAATGTGCCTGACAAGTTTGAGCAATTAAGCCAGCAGTTAGCCAAAATTTACCCTGTTATATATATCAATGTTGAATATAGTGCGTTTATTTCAGGAGGCATAATTGGCTTGACTGGTGCAATATTTATGCTTTGGCAGTTTGCTTGTCTCAGAAAAGGAAAACAAGCTCGGTCACTCAAACATCTGTCAACTAAAGCTTTTGTAGTAGCTATAATCATTAGCTTTTTGTTTATATTTCCAGGACGACATATTGAAAGATCCCACAAGGAAAGCCGCGCCGCGCAGCAAGGCTATCAAGCCTGCCCTCCTTTCACATTACTTATGAGCTCAGTTAGCATTGACGCTTGGGTAAAGGACTTTAGTCTGTGTAACGACCCGGAAGTCGACAAACTAGCCAGATACGGATATCCCGACGAACCCGCTAAAATAGCTAAAATGCTCGCTGATAGAGAGTCTAAATAACAACTCAAACCAATTTGCTAGCCAAGCCTTAGACGTAAAAGCTATGGGAGCGCTAGCACTAGACATGCAGCGTGGTGGGAGTATTTTGGGTAAATACGAAATAACTCAAAATGGCACTAAAAGCTACATTAGTTTTAAAGGCAATCACAAGCTACGAACAGTAATTAAAGGGACTAGATACCTCTCTACAAACACTAAGATGCTTAATGGTCTACAAGGACTTAAATCATCCGCTCGTGGTGGAGTATATGTTACGGTCTTATTTTCAGTAACAGAACACAGTCTAGAGCTAGTATTGAAAAAAAATTACTTAATGAGTAACTGGGTAGCAGACGTTTCGACCGATGTAGCAATAGCAGCTGTAGCAGCTGTTTGCGGCTTTTTAGTTGGTGCAGCAATCGCACCTGCAGGTGTCGTTATGATTCCGGTAGCAGTTGGGTTTGTAGTTGCTTTCGCTGTTGGTACGGTGTTAAGCATGCTCGCAGATAGACTAGGTATTAAAAAACAGATTGTTGAATACATAAACCGACATGCGGAACAACAAGCACAAAAAAGTATAGTCAGCATGCAACAGAAAATAGAACAAATGAAAGTTATTTCAAGTATGAATAATTCCACATATAAGTTCCTATAAGCTAACCTCCAAAATGATAAAAACTCACACACCGAAAACTTCACTATTAGCTTGCTTAGCTTGCTTCGCTCTTTTCAACATATTCACTCTAGTCCTATTTTCTTCAAACACCTTGAATGAATTTAGTGGTCAAATTGGTAATGGTTTTCCAGTAATCTATTTGGATGTTAGCTACTGCTTTCTGATTGCAGGAGTCATTTGTACGTTTGCATGTTCTCTTTTGATGCTTTGGCAATATGTTTGCCTAAAAAAAACGAACCTCGCATTAACCGCGAAACATCTGTCCGTTAGAGTGTTCGCATTAGCAATTATTGTAAGCGTTGCCTTTGTGCTTCCAGGAAGGCACATAGAAAAATCCCGTATCGAAAAAATTGCTGAGCAACATGGCTACCAAGCCTGTCCCCCTTTCACATTATTAATGGGTTCAGCAACCATCGACGCATGGGTAAAGGACTTTAGCCTTTGTAACGATCCAGAAGTCGACAAATTAGCCCAATATGGCTACCCAGACGAGCCTGCCCAAATAGCCAAACTGCTTGCAGATAGAGAGTAGAGACAAAATTAGTAGTACAATATACTCGCTAAGAAGCGAGGAATAAAAGGGGCAGAGTCACTTTAATTTAGCTAACGAAAAGACTTGGATGTCCTATTTCTTTTGCTTTGTCGCAAAATTCGAAAAGTCTCGGCGGATGGGGCCTATGACACTAAACGCTGCTATGGGGTATTAGAACGAAAAAGAATAGCCCTAGTGATCCCCCCGAGACAAAACGCCGCTTACCGAGATAGGAGGCTAACGTTGAAGAAAGAACACTGGCAGCAAGTTATTGATATGCATAAAATACTAAGCACGAGTCCCGTTGAAAACGAAGCTGAGAAGGCATGAATAAACACGTGGGGATCCCTCAGGGGCAGAGTCATTTTTATTTAGCTAACATGCTTTCGCCACCCTTTACGCCTACCGCGAATGCCTTCCGCTACCCTCAGACCCGTATACGAACAGTGGAGTATGGACACCCATAATAAAAATCACAGCGGCAGTAACATCCTTGCCTAAGCGAATCCCACTGTAATGACTTAGCTCTCAGGCTGGCGTAAAAAAGCACGATTCAGATATACGTTCAAACACTAAAAGTTTGGCGTTAATGAGTTGATAATTCTAATTATTTAAAAAGTGTTAAGCCATCGTCACTGCTATGACATTGTGATTTTGGTCATTGAATGAGTGGGAATATCTGCGCACTCGATGAATTGAGACCGGCTGAGAGGGGAATGCAGAACTGAGAATTAGGTTCTGGCTATTTTTTCGAAAAGACTCGCTTTTGCCAAAAAAGCGGAGGCTTGGCATGTACAAGCCTTGGAGCATTGGGTTGGCTACAGTACACTAGCGGCAGTTGGCATTATCAGGAAGTAAAGATGAGCGTTGAGCAGGAAACCATCGATTTTGGTTATAAAACGGTAAACCGCGAAGAGAAAGTAGGCATGGTTGCCGAGGTATTTCATTCAGTTGCCGCTAAATATGATGTGATGAATGATTTAATGTCGGGTGGCATTCACCGCTTATGGAAGCGTTTTACCATTGATTGTAGTGGCGCACGTCCTGGACAAAAGGTGTTAGATTTAGCGGGAGGTACTGGTGATCTTACTGCCAAGTTTTCACGTATCGTAGGTGATGGCGGTGAAGTGGTGCTGGCAGACATCAATGAATCGATGTTGAAAATGGGCCGAAGTAAGCTGCGCGACAAAGGCATTGTGGGTAATGTACGGTATGTGCAAGCTAATGCCGAGGCGCTGCCTTTCCCCGATAACAGCTTCGATTTGATTACCATTAGCTTCGGTTTACGTAATGTGACCGATAAAGATGCGGCGCTACGATCGATGTTTCGAGTGCTCAAACCCGGCGGTCGTTTGCTAGTGTTAGAGTTTTCTAAACCAGAAATGAAAGCGCTGAGTAAAGTTTACGATGCTTATTCTTTTCACTTATTACCGAAGATGGGCAAATTGATTGTTAATGACGCCGAGAGCTATCAATATTTGGCCGAGTCGATCCGAATGCACCCCGATCAAGAAACCTTAAAAGGGATGATGCAAGATGCTGGGTTTGAGGGCGTCGAATACTACAATTTAACTGGCGGTGTGGTTGCCTTACACCGAGCTTACAAATTTTAAGAGGCCCTTATGCCGCTATCTTCTCTGATTACTGCCGGTGTTGAAGTCTTAAGCAATCAAGTGTTGGCACTTGATGAGGCCAGCGCCGAGCGTCGCAGTCATTTGTCGGGCAAAGTTCTGGCGATTCAAGTTAGGCCATTGCCAAATTTTTATTTTGTGGTGAGCAAGCAGCAACTCGACGTACTTCATGAATATCAAGGCAAGCCGGATTGCAGCTTGAGCATGTCGCTGTTGACCTTGATGGAATTAAAACAGGCGGAGCGAATTCCCAGCTTGATTAAGCAAGACAAGCTGCAACTGGAAGGTGATATTAAGCTGGCGCAACATTTTGCCGACTTGTTCCTGCAACTCGACCCTGATTTTGAAGAAAAGTTGTCGCAGCGGATCGGTGATGTTGCCGCTTATCAAATCGTGTCCAAGAGTCGTTTGTTGGCTCAAGCACTGAACACGCTGTTCAATAAAGCCCCTACAAAACTAACTGAGTTAGCCAGTGAAGAATGGGGTTTAGTGGTGGGTCAATTGGAATATCAAGCGTGGCAACAGCAACTACAGCTACTGGTTAAAGATGTGGATATCTTGAGTCTTCGGATACAGGATTTGAGTCAATGACCCCCAAAGAGTTTGCGCGTTTTCGGCAGATTAATCGCACCCTGTGCCATTACGGTATAGACCAATTATTGCCGAAACGTTTTTGGCCTTGGCCCTTACGCTTGTTGCGCAGCTTGGTTTTTTGGTGGCGTAATCAACACCAGCAAAGCGCGCCCGGTGCGCGTATTCGCATGGCGATGGAAGACTTAGGCCCGGTATTTATTAAATTTGGCCAGATGATGTCCACTCGGCGCGACTTATTTCCGCCAGATATTGCCGATGAATTGGCTCTATTACAGGATAAGGTCTCGCCGTTTAGTGGCGAATTGGCCAAACAACAGGTCGAATTGGCGCTGGGACAGCCGGTCGAGGATCTGTTTGATGATTTTGACTTGCAAGCCTTAGCCTCTGCCTCGATTGCTCAAGTGCATACTGCCCGTTTAAAAGAGAATGGCGCCGATGTGGTGTTGAAGGTGATCCGTCCGGGGATTGAAGCGACCATTCTGTCTGATATCGCTTTAATGCAGCGAGTTGCTAGCTTATTTGCGCGTTTCTTTAGTGATGGTCGTCGCTTACGCCCTAAAGAGGTGGTTGAAGAATATCGCAAGACCATTGTAGATGAGCTGGATTTAGCGCGTGAAGCGTCTAATGCGATCCAACTACGGCGTAATTTTAGCGGTGCTAAAGAGCTGTATGTTCCCGAGGTTTATAGCGACTACTGTAGTAAAACTTTGTTGGTGATGGAGCGGATCTACGGGATCCCAGTGGCGAACATTGGTGAACTAGAAGCGCAGGGCACCAACATGAAACTGTTGGCCGAACGAGGCGTAGAAGTCTTCTTTACTCAGGTATTTCGCGATAGTTTTTTCCATGCCGACATGCATCCGGGCAATATTTTTGTGTCTCGAGAGCATCCTGAAGATCCCCAGTATATTGGCATTGATTGCGGTATCGTGGGTACCCTCAATAAAGAAGACCAGCGTTATTTAGCGGAAAACTTTTTGGCTTTCTTTAATCGTGATTATCGTAAGGTCGCACAACTGCATATTGATTCTGGTTGGGTGCCTTCCGACACTAAGGTGGAAGAATTCGAAGCGGCGATCCGTACCGTATGTGAGCCTATTTTCGCCAAGCCGCTGTCAGAGATCTCATTTGGTCATGTACTGCTGAATCTGTTTAATACGGCGCGCCGTTTTAATATGGAAGTGCAGCCGCAATTAGTATTACTGCAAAAAACTTTACTCTATATAGAAGGCTTAGGGCGTCAGCTCTACCCCGAATTGGATTTATGGGCGACTGCTAAACCATTTTTAGAGCGTTGGATGCGTAAGCAGGTGGGGCCCGAGGCGGTCTTCTCTGCAATTAAAGAAAAGGCGCCTTATTGGCTGGAAACACTGCCGCATTTACCGGAGTTAGTTTATGATAACTTGCAATTGGCGAAACAGCAGCAGCTTAAGTTTCAACGTTTTACCGAACGTTATTTACAGCAGCAGAAGCAACGCCAACGAAGTTTGGCTTTGGCTTTAGCCGCAGCGGCAAGCTTAATTTCGGCGGCGGTGATATATCCCAGTTTACCTGTCTTGGCCTTGGCCTTGGCGGTGACTAGCGGATTAGCTGGTTTAATCTGTTGGCAACAATTGAAGTAGACACTGGGCCTTTGGCTCGATAAAAGATGAAAGAGGATCACTAAATGGGCGGTATTAGTATTTGGCAATTGTTGATTGTTGCTGTAATTGTGGTGTTGTTATTCGGCACCAAGAAGCTACGTAACATGGGCGGTGATTTGGGCTCGGCAGTAAAGGGCTTTAAAAATGCGATGCGCGACGATGAAAGCAAGCCTAGTGATCATGCCACCGACAAAGCCACCCCAGAACAGCTTGCGCAGCATAAGCAAGCCGCAGAACAAGCAAGCAAAGACAAAGACCAACAAGGTTAAGCATGTTTGATATTGGTTTTTGGGAGTTAGTCTTGATCTCGGTATTAGGGCTGTTGGTATTGGGCCCAGAACGTTTGCCGGGAGCGATCCGTAGCGTGTTATCTGTGGTGCGCTCGGTGAAGCAGGCGGTATCGTCGGTGAGCACCGAACTGAAACAAGAACTAGAGTTAGACGAGTTGCACCAAAACCTGAAGCAGGCCGAACAAAATGGTTTAGAGTCTCTTAATGGTGATTTACAAGCATCGGTAGAGACTCTAAAAGCGCGTGCCGAGTCAGTTTCTCGCCCCTATCAAAAGAAGACGGTTGATAGCCCGCAGCCTGCTGAAGCTGCAAATCAAGCTGTGCCATCCGATTCTGACATTAGCCAAGAAGACAATAAGTAAGCTATGAGCGATGCCCCCGCACAACCCTTGATCGAGCATTTAATTGAGTTACGTAATCGCCTATTGCGTGGTGTATTCGCCTGCTTAATCATTTTTCTCGGCTTGGTGTATTTTGCCAACGATATTTACGCTGCTGTCGCACAGCCCTTGCTCGCCGTATTACCAGAAAATGCGAGTATGATCGCTACCGATGTGGCGGCACCATTTTTCACGCCGATTAAGCTGACCTTAGTCACCTCGGCTTTTTTGGCCATGCCTTATTTATTAGCTCAGGCCTGGGGGTTTATTGCGCCCGGTCTGTACCAACATGAGCGCCGTTTGTTGGTGCCTTTGGTGTTTGGTTCGGCCTTGTTATTTTATGCGGGTGTTGCCTTTGCTTATTTTGTGGTGTTCCCGCTTGCCTTCAGCTTTTTTACTGCAGTTGCCCCCGAAGGGGTGACCATTGCCACCGATATTTCTAACTATCTCGATTTTGTATTGAAGCTGTTTTTTGCTTTTGGTTTAGCCTTCGAAATTCCGATTGCGACCTTGTTGCTGTGTTGGTCGGGGGCAACCTCTCCAGCGCAATTGCGAGCCAAGCGTCCCTATGTGATTGTGGGAGCCTTTGTGGTGGGCATGTTGTTAACCCCTCCCGATGTGATCTCACAAACTCTATTGGCCTTGCCGATGTGGCTATTGTTTGAGGTCGGTCTGTTCTTTGCGCGTTTTTATGTGCGCAAAGATGACGATGCCGAACAGGCGACGGATTAGCTTGGTGATGTTTGATATTGCGCTGAACCTTACCAGCTCACAGTTTGATAAAGATCGTGAACAAGTGCTACAACGGGCGCAGGCTGCTGGTGTGAGTGGCATGTTACTGTTGGCCAGCGATTTGGCCGAAAGCCAGCAAGTGAGTGATTTAGCCCAGCAGTGGCCGGGCGTATGTTATGCCACCGCTGGCGTGCATCCGCACCATGCAAAGTCGGTAAGTCCTACCGATATCGCCACTCTCAAACCGCTGTTTACCCAAACACAGGTTTTAGCGGTGGGCGAGTGTGGTTTAGACTTTAATCGTGATTTTTCACCACGTCCCCAGCAAGAGGCCATTTTTGAGGCGCAATTAGCCCTTGCAGCAGAGCTTAAGCTGCCTGTGGTGATGCATGAGCGGGATGCTCATCAGCGCTTCATCGATATCCTTAAGCCTTGGCGCGACCATCTGCCCGGCGCTGTATTACATTGTTTTACCAGCGATCAAGCGGCCCTAAAAGCCTGTCTGGATCTGGATTTGTATATTGGGATTACCGGCTGGGTGTGCGATGAGCGCCGTGGTCTCGATTTGCAACAGCGGGTGAAAGAAATTCCAATCAATAGACTGTTGTTGGAAACGGATGCGCCTTATTTGTTACCTCGCGATTTAAAACCCAAACCCAAGAGTCGCCGCAACGAACCTTGTTATTTGCCACATATCTACCAGCGAGTCGCGCAATTGCGAGGCGAGTCGTTGGTCGAGTTGCAGCAACAAGTGCAGCAAAACGCTCGCCGTCTTTTTTCATTTTAAGTTTATCTTTTCTTAATAAGTTGATCTAAGTTAATACTGAGCGAGTAGATTTCCGTTGAGTGAACATCTAGGTGTGCATCTTGCTTGCAATTGTGAATGGAACACGCCAATCCTTAGATGATATGTCTATAGTTAAGTAAATAACATTATAAAATAGGCGTGAGAACCGAACTTAAGGAAGAGAATATATCGTGACTCTGCAAATACGTTTTTACTTAATTATTCGACGCTTCGTGTTTATTAGCGGTATTCTACTGTTCAGTTCGAGTAGCCTGGCGGCGATTGTAAATAACAATCATCTGTATCAAAAAGTACAGCAGATAGCCCTGCAAGTTCAGGCTATTCGTGCCCAGCAACAGTTACCTACCTTAGAGCCCGAACCACAAATTGTCGCCGATAAGTTGGCTTCACACTTGGTTTTTAAAACCCAGCAAATTGGTCGTTTAGCTGCGGCCTTACAGCAAAAAATGTCTTTGCCAATCACGTCGTCTTTAGCGGTTGCATATAGTGTGATGCGCCCCCGTAATGTGCTGCCTTATTTAGATCAGGTTGAGCAACAGTTGGCCGCGGTCGCTAAGCACTTAGCACTACCAGAGGGCCCCGAATTGGAGCGTCCACTAGGAATGACTGAAAATGATGTTTATCAGCAGCTAGTGGTGATAGAACAATTGTTTGAGGGTTTGATTGAGCCGCAAACGGTCTCTGCGATGAGCGCAGATCTGGCGTTGATCCGCGGCGACTTGCAGCTGATTAGTGAAGCGAAAAACCTTCCTTTGCAACTCGGTTCACTTGGTCAGTACCATGATCGTCAAATGACCGATGTGAATATTTTGGCTTATCAGAGCTTGTATCTGATTGAGCGTTTATTTCGCCAATTGGATATTGAACCAAGTAAGCCCGATCGTTTACCCGTTGGCGAGTCGAGTATTGAGGCGGTTCGTGATACCACCATTCTGATCCGCGCCGAATTACATCGCGGTAAAACCATTCTTAAAATTGAGCAGGATAGCCAAGTGATGGATCCTCTGTTGCTGAGTGATGCGAACCAAAGTTATGCTGCTTTTATTCAACTACGTGATGGCTTACTAAGCATGCTGGGAGCGCCAGCCCTATGATTAATCGATTAAGTTTGAGTCAAAAAATCGCGCTTATTCCGGTTGGTATCGTATTACTCATGGTCTTGATGATATGGAGTAGTAATCATTCGCTGACAGGGGTGCAACAGAAAACCAAGGCTTTCTCTCAGGAGGTTGAACCGAGCGCTCGTTTAGCTGGAGATTTATCGGTCAATGCGCTGCAACGTCTAGTGTTGCAGTCGCACTTTAGTGAAACCGAAGCGCCTGCGCTACTTGAGCAGTATCAACAACTGGCCGAACAAGCTAAGCAATTGGAACAGAGCCCGCACCTGCGCGGGTTTAGCGATGCCGCGCAAATTACCGCTAATAGCGAACTACTCGACCAACACTTTGTTGAGGGATTAGTACCATTATTGGCTGAAATTAGTCAGTTAGAAAGCCGTGTATTACGTGATGTAGTCCCACAAACTTTGGCTAAGCTCTCGGATATTCATGCCACCTTAGATATCACCAGTTCAGGCATGCTGCCCTCGCTCACGGTTAACTTGGCGAATCATATACAGGCCGCCTCGATTGCTTTAATGAGCCATCTCAACCGGCAAGATAGTCGCAGTAAAGACCGTTTTTATTTAGAGCTATTTGGCGCACAAAACACCTTACTCGATTTGATCAAGGGCTTAAATCGAGAGCGTCATCAACAGTGGATCCAGTTGGTAGAACAGCAGGTCCAGTTGTTCGCTGACTCGGCTGATCGTTTATTTGATCTGGTTGAGCAGCAGCAACTCTTGAAGGATGACTTACTTAACCCTGCGGCAGAGCAAGTGGTCGCGGCGGCCAGTAATACCCTGCAACAACAGTGGCAAATGGTGAGTCAATCGAGTTCAGCGATTAGTGAGCAGCTACAGCAAACAGCATGGACTAACATGGCCTTTGGTTTGTCGATTGTGGTGATTTCTTTGGTGATGGGCTTGATTATTACTCGTTTAATTCGCCAGCCCGTGGTAGCGATGGTGCAGGCGATGCAAGCGATTGCCCAAGGCGATGGGGATTTAACGCAGCGTTTAGTGGTAAAAGGGCGCGACGAGCTTGCTCAGTTGGCCTCGGCCTTTAATCAGTTTATTGCACTGTTACAAACCACCGTCACTAATATTAATCAGCATGTTGCCGAGCTGAATGGGGCTGCGGGGCAACTTAATACTTTAGCGCAACAGTCAAAAACTCAAATGGGTGAGCAGCAGCGGGTGGTATCAGAGGTTAGTGGTCATATTGGCCAGCTGTCGCAAGGTTTTAGCGAAGTGGCCGATTTGGTGCGTAATGCTGATAGTTCGGCAGTCTCCATTAATCAGGCCTCGGAGCAGGGCAGTCAATTAACTCAATCGGCAACTAGCGAAATTAAGCAGTTAGTGGCTCAAGTGGATGGCGCTTCGGAAGATATGCGTGAACTGGCTAAAAATAGTAAAGATGCCAGTAAAATATTAGAAGTGATCAACAGTATCGCCGAACAAACCAATCTCTTGGCGCTGAATGCGGCGATTGAATCGGCGCGCGCAGGCGAGCATGGCCGCGGTTTTGCGGTGGTGGCCGATGAGGTTCGAAATCTTGCAATGCAAACTCGTGGCTCAACGGAGCAGATTGAGCAGATGATGTCAGATTTAGTGAAAGGTGCGGAGAAAACTGAAATACAAATGCGTGAAGGGCGTTCTCAAGCCAGTAGTAGTTTTGAATTGATGTCAGAAATGCAAGGCTCGGTGACCCAAACCCATGAGTTAGCCAGCCATATTACCGGCTTGTTGGACGAGGTGAGTGGTGCCTGTGATACGCAATTGAATACTTCTGAGACGGTGGTCAATGAAATGCAAGGAATGGAATCAGGGGCGCAGCGTAGTTTAGAAGGGACCGAGCATACGGCTCTGCAAGCTGAAAAAGTTGGGCAACTTAGCCATCAGATCCAAGCGAGCATCGCGAACTTCAAAGTATGATCAAGGCACTGAAGTGGCTTAAGTGAGCCGCTTCAGTGTTTGTGGCATTCAAGCTCTTAAATCACGTCGCTGGAACTTAGCTGAGTGCGCCAGCTGTGCAGATGTTTGATGGATACTGCGTTCCCTGCTGATTTCTACTGATCACTAGCCTTAGCTAAAAATTTGCAACATAATTTATAACATTCAGCAATTTATAGTTAAGTTGATTCTGTTTTGTATGATGGACGTCGGCCCTGCTTAAGTTTTCCTAGTGACGGCTTCGCTTCCGTTTCCAGAGCATTTTTAGAGGTTTCAATGTATCTTCCTAAGCCCTTCATCCAAGATGATTGGTCGAGCACTGTTGAGTTGCTCGGTAACTACCCTTTAGCCTGTATTGTGAGTCAAAGCGCAACTGGTTTGGTGGCGGAACATATTCCGCTATTATTGCTTGAGGTGCAGCCTGAACAATGGGTTTTACGTGGGCATATTGCCAAGGGGAATCCTTTAGCCAATAGACTGGCTCAGCCTCTGCCTGTGCTGGTGATATTTCAGGCGGAACAAGCCTATATTTCGCCTAATTATTACCCTACCAAGCAAAGTGATCCTAGGGTTGTGCCGACTTGGAATTATCAGGTGGTGCATATTAATGGCCAATTGCGCGGGATCGATGATAGCCAATGGAAACTGGCCTTATTAGCCGAGTTAACTAAAACACACGAGGCGCAACAGCTGCAACCTTGGCAGCTCCGCGATGCGCCAGAATCCTACATTGAGCAATTGAATAAGGCGATACTGGGGATTGAGGTGAGTGTTGAGCAAGTACAAGCAAAAAGTAAAATGAGTCAAAACCAAAGTCCACAGAATCAAGCTGGGGTACTGCGGGGCTTGGCTGAGCGCCAGCACCCGATGGCAGAAGTATTGGCTCGGCAAATCTCAGGGATCCAGTCTGAAAGTAAATAACAGAAAGTCGATGTGGCGGGGTTTAGGCTTGCTATGCGGCTTAGCGCTATAAACTTTTACTTCTCGCGGTCATTTATTTGTTGATGAGTCTGTTGTCGGTGGCAGTTTATGCATTTGATAAATCGGCTGCGCGACGCGTGGCGTGGTGAGTGAAAGAGCCTTACCTGCATGGGCTGGCGCTGCTAGGTGGCTGGCCGGGCGCGATGTTCGCGCAGCAATGGTTTCGCCATAAAACGTAGAAGGCCTGTTTTCGTCGGGTTTACTATCAGAGCATTGTGATTCATGATGCTTTGCTGGGGGATTGGTATAGCCCTTATACGACTGTTTATCGAGTCTGGTTGACTAAGCGATTGATGTGAGGAGGGCGATGTTGAAAATCTGTCATTATACTGAGCCCTATGCTCTGTTGGTCGCCGAGCTATTTACTGCGGCGGTGCATGCCATTGATGATGAGGTTTATTCCCCGCTACAAAAACAGGCATGGGCACCGGAGCCCTTTGATGAGACGCTTTGGCGAAGCCGTTTATTGCCCGAACGTTGTTTTTTGGCTTTGCACGAGCAGACGCTGTTAGGTTTTATTGAACTTGATGGCGACTATATCGATTGTTGTTATGTGCATCCCCAGTTTCAGGGGCAAGGGGTGGCCAGTGCTTTATATCAGCATATTGAAACGCTAGCTTTACAGCGAGGGCTGGAGCGCCTTTGGGTGGATGCATCGAAGCGGGCAAAACAATTTTTTGTTGGACAAGGTTTTATGCTGTTAAAACAAAATCAGGTGCACATTCGCGGCCAAACGCTGGAAAACTACAGTATGAGTAAAGATTTAACCGCTTTATCAGGATGGTAAAGGCTTGGCTCGCTGTGAGCTCTCGCTTTAGGGCGTGTATTGGTTTTTAAACTCCGAGTTCGCCTACCATTGCGAGTTCATCAAGCCAAAAAAAACCAAGCTCTTGCCTGGCTTTTTATCGGCGATGGAGGTGCTTAAAGTGCTTGACCGTTGACGCTTAGTTTGACATCGATATTACCACGGGTTGCATTTGAGTAAGGGCATATTTGGTGAGCGGTTTTAACCAGTTCGACCGCGGCACTTTGCTCTAATTCTAATTCAGCGGCTAAGGCTACGCTGAGCACAAAACCACCCTGTTCATTGGGGCCGATCCCTACAATCGCGGTCGTTGGTGCTGATTTAATCGCGATTTTGCCTTCGCGCGCCACATGTAAAATTGCATTCGAGAAACAAGCGGCATATCCAGCTGCAAACAGTTGCTCTGGATTGGTCGCTTCGCCACTACCACCCATTTCTTTTGGATAGCTTAAGGCTAAATCGAGTTTGTTGTCGTCGGTAGTGACTTGACCGTTACGGCCGGCTAATGCAGTGGCAGAGGTAGTGTATAAAGTAGACATACTGGATCCTTTTATTTAGGTTGTGCGCAATTAAGTTGTTAGCAACTCTAATTGAGTTCTGGTTAGAATGCAAGTATATTGTGCACAATTTAATTCCGAGCGAGTTTAGCCATGAGTGACGCTTCTAAAGATAAACTACAATCCTTTAGCCTGAGTTTAGATAAGCAGCTGTGTTTTGCCCTTTATAGTGCTTCCAATGCGATGGGGCGAGCTTATCGCCCCTTATTAGAAAAATTGGACCTCACCTACCTGCAATACATTGTGATGATGGTGTTGTGGGAGCAGCGTCGCGTGAGTGTGAAACAGCTGGGGGAAAAGGTGCATCTGGATTCGGGTACCTTAACGCCGCTACTGAAACGTTTAGAAGCGAAAGGTTTGGTGGTTCGCGCACGTAGCGAGCAAGATGAGCGAGTGCGGGTGATTAGCTTAAGTGAAGCGGGACAAGCGATGCGAGAACAGGCGCTGGCCATTCCCACAGCGATGTTGTGTCAGGTAGACATGCCTTTAGAAGAGTTGCAGGCTTTAAAGCAAGGCTGTGAGCACTTATTGAGTCAATTGCTAAAATAAAATATCGGCATAAAGCAATCGGTATGAGAAAGAGAAAGCTTGATTGAAACGCTTTTAATGCCTTCCAAATCTTACAGGGCTTAGAAATCTTAGGCCTGCGTATGGAACGCCATTGTGAGAATGCCGAGAAATTAGCCCTCTACTTAAAACAGCATCCTAAAGTCGCTTGGGTTAATTATGCGGCCTTGCCCACCTGCCCTTACTATGCACTTTGCAATAAAATTGTCGGGGGGAAAGCCTCGGGTATTTTAAGTTTTGTCTTGAAGGGCGGTAAAGATGCTGGTGGAAAGTTTATTGATGCGCTGCAGATGATTTTACGTTTAGTGAACATTGGTGATGCAAAGTCTTTAGCTTGTCATCCCGCATCAACAACCCACCGTCAGCTGAATGATGAGGAGTTGGCAGCGGCAGGGGGGAGTGCCGATTTGGTGCGGATTTCGGTTGGGATAGAAAACATCGATGACATTATTGATGATGTGAGCCAAGCCCTGGATAAAAGTTAAGCAAGGCAGATTGCATATTCATATTGAGCCAGCTTTGTGCTGGCTTTTTTGTGTCTCAAATAATGAGCCAGTCGATGGGTGTCAAGCCAGAGATACATGCGGTAAAACTTACATTTTTGGATTTATCAATAATTGTTTTATAGTTAACGTTAGGTTGCAATTTGGTTAAATTTTCTGGGTTGTCGTTATATCACGCTTAGGGAAAAGTCGTGATTTCGTGAACCTGATGTGAGGCTCGGAGTTCGCAAGCAAGGAAGCATCGATGGATAATAGGGTGGTTCAGCTCAAGGCAGCCGTGATTTCGCTGTTATTGATGCTGGTTTTTTTTCTGAATCCTTTTGGATTACGGAGCGCTTCAGAAAAATACAATGAAGATCTTATCATTGGTTTTAATGCCCCCTTGTTTCCGCTTGAGGCACAAGCACAGCTCGCCGTGGTGTTGCTGGATGAAGCCTTTATTCGACATTATGCTGGCCGATATCCGGTTGATTATAGCTCGCTCAATCAGCTGTTGATCCGTATTGCACACTATCAGCCAAAAGCTGTTTTTTTCGATATTCTTCAATATTACCCAAGCTCAAACTATCAAAGTTTGTGGACCGAACGGTTACGCAAGAGCAATCAAAAATTCCCGGTTTTTATGGCGAGTATTCCGCATATGGATCGTTCGGAATACTTCCAGAAAGATTCTGGCTTGCGCCAGAGCATTTCCGCCGCTAGTCAGCTTAGTGCCGTTGGTTGGAGCGATTATCAGCATTATTATCCGCTAAATTTTCAGTTGGATGGCAAAGCTTACCGCTCGGCTGCTATGGATTTATATCGTATTTGGTGCCTTAGTGAGCCAAGTGTGTGTCCTTATAGCGATGAAGATTTGGTGGAAAGCGGGCGGTTTACCGCGCCAATGATCGTGCAATGGAGTAATCAAGCGGCTGAAAACCAGTCCGATTTTGCCTACTTACCGGAAGGTGTCCAGTGCCAGCCTCGGACCTTAAAGGCTGAGCAATCGACCTTGATTAGACTCTATCGGCGCCTTCAATCCTTGCGAGATAACTTTTTGGCGTTGTTTCATTCGGGATTATCTGGAGAGGCGCTTAAAAAATCAGTAGCTTACCCTTGCCCGCAAGTGCTGACGATTTCCGCTACTAAGTTTTTTCAAGATGATCAAGCTGCCAAACTCAGGCGACTGCAGCAGCGCTTGGTTTTGGTGGGTTATGGGATCGAAGGTTCTCCCGATCTGGTGGAATCACCAGTGAATGGGTCGTTGGCTGGGGTCTTCTTACATGCCGTTGCGCTCGATAACCTGATTAATTTTGGTGAGAACTATTGGCATGTGCCTGCAACCATCGATGGCTTAGGGATTAATGTGAGCGATCTTATTGAAGGAATACTACAGACTATATTTTTATATGCGGCCCTCTATTATCGATTTCACTATCTGGAGAATAGCGCTTTAAACGCCGTGGCTAAGCCGCATCAGCATCATTGGAAAGGACTCATCATGGCCTTGCTGGCGATTTTGTTGACCTTTCTCTGCGTCTTATCCGCATATCAGTATTTGAAATACGGGCCGGTCAATTGGTATGCCTTTATTCTAATTTTATTGACCATTATCCCTACGTTTTTACACCAATTATTCGCTCAGTTGATGGCTTTCTACTCCAATCAATTGACACTTTTCAAGTGCGAGTTGCTCCATATGTTCTATTCGCCATTGTCGCGGATGGCGAAGTTGACTTGCTGCTGGAGCTTAATCAAAAACAACAAATTGATCTTGCTGGCTTTGCTCGGTTTAGCTTGGTTGACTGGCTTGGTGTTGACCCATTGGTTCTATTACGCGGCGGTATTTTTGCTGAGTCTGCTTGCCTTGATCGGCTTCCATGACTTGGTATCACGTTTGATGAAAGGAAAGTAATGGCTGCCTAAGCCATTTATTGGAAGGAGAATATGATGAGATTACGACTTTATTTCAGCTTACTCTTACTCGTCGTGGGTTTGCTTTTACTACCACCAGTGCAGGCGCTATCGTTGGTTGGCGCTAAAGTGTTGCGCTTTAAGTACGATCCGATAGAGCTTTGTTATCGAGACTCGCAGGGAGAGTTTACTTGTAAAGAAAGCCCTCATAGTGAGCTTCCCAATTTGCAAACAAGCTCGTTAACCGTGTTACAGCATATTGTTGACCCTGGTATGGTCGAGTTAAATATATCGGGGGAAAAGGTGTGGATCTTTCAAGACAGCGTCGAAACGGACAAAAAGGCAAAATCTTTAGGACCGTGTGTTACGCAAAGTCTTTCTAACGACCAAGGGACTAAGGTCTACGCATCGACTGGATTTGGAGAGGGATGCTAGCCATGAAGATATTGAAAATCACCTCTTTTACGCTGCTGTTAAGCGCTTGTGCCACTCAGAATTTTCCGTCGTTGAATTTGGCCTCGACCAATAAAGTAGACCAATTTGAGGGCGAATTTTTGGACAGTGAAGACGTTAGCTTAGCGCTTCAAGCAAGTTCGCTCAGTGAACCCGATGATTTAGCTCAGGATGTGATACTCAGTCAAGATCGACTCAGTCATCAGCAGTTGCTGCGCTACTTTGATGGGATCTTAAATCAGTTGTTATCTAGTTGGCCGGGTCATCGACCCGAGATTGATTTGTCGATTGAACTTTCGCGAAGTTACAGCGCTTACGCCACCCGCCAGCAGATCGTGCTATCGATGGGGATGATCTCTGATTGTGAGACAGAAGCTGAGATTGCTTTTGTGATTGCCCATGAGCTTTCGCATATTTTGTTGGGACACAATAATACCAACGCCTATTTTAAGCGACAGCATGAAACGGTTGAAGAAATGGCCCAGCTGGCAAACTTAGGAATGGCCATTGGCGATCTTGAAGTGAGTCGCGATCAGCAACAGATTAAAGTGGAGAGTAAGAACAGCCAGCACACGCAAAATACCTATAAGGACATATTTAAAACCAGTTTAGCGATTAATCGCCTGAGCCGGGATGTGATTAATTCCAGTATGAGCCGAGAATATGAGGATGAAGCCGATTTATTGGCCATCGACCTGTTAGTGAGAGCGGGTTATAACCCACGAGCCTACGACGTGGCGTTGCAACGACTTGAAAGTAGCCAGACTTTCACTCAACAGCAACTGCTGCAGAAGAAACAAGAATATCAAAAAGTGGTGACTATTTTATCCGAGTCAAAAATTCCGCAAGATGATTCCTTGTCACAGCGCTTGATCTATTATGCCGGTAACGAAGCGGCGACTCAGGCTTTACAAATTTTTGCGCAACGCCATCGTTCCGCTCAGTTACGTAGCGCGGATCTGAGTAAGTACATCCAACGCCAATATAAAGCGAGTTCAATTAAGCTGCGTCCTTTACATCAACAACGTTACCAGGCGCAGGTTAAGTCTGGTACCGATGTGCAAATTACCCGCAATTATTGGCATGCAAGCAATGCCATTCAGGCGATGCAGCAGGGCGATCTAGTGAGTGCCGAAAAATCGGCTAGAAAGGCGGTGTCAAAACCAACCAGCAGCGATGGCTATCCTCGCATAGTGTTTTCTCAAATTCGTTTACAACAGGGTCAATTGAACAAGGCGGTAAAGAATCTCGATTTAATTAAGGATTGGAAAAATTTGTCTTTGGAGTCAAGTCTCTATGCGGTGAAGACCTATCAGTTGGCTGAGCGTTATCGCCAAGCGGAAAAAATTTTACGGCAGACCCAAGCGCAATTGACCGAGCAAAGTATTTTGTATCCACAGTGGGTGAGTTTGTATTATCAAGAGAACGATATTGAAGCTTTGAATCAGTGGTTAGATAAATGTCGAGCCGTCGGTCGTAAAGATTTGAGTTTACGTTGTAACACGGCTGCGAAAATCCCAGAGGTGATCCCCGAACAAGCGACGCCAACAGAGTCGCTGCTAGAAAGGATCAATACACTGTTTTAGCATTGCGAACCAGCTGTTTGATATAGCTGTGGAAAAAAAACACTTAATGATGATTTAATGTATAAGTTGGCTAGAATAAAAATGACTAATCAATTAAATAAGCAAAGCGTAGGGACTGTATGAAAGCTTTGGTGATTGTGTTTTTGTTTATTTGCTTTCCCTTGATGGCGGGATCAACCATGCGGATTTCTGCTGCAGCTGGTGCCAATGCGCTACCAGAGGTGCTGGATATGGTCTCTTCCGCATATGCGATCATGGGCTATAAAATTGAATTATTGGGAATGCCGGCAAAACGTGCCTTACGACAGGCTAGAGACAACCCCAATATTGATGCCGAACTTGCCCGTAGTCAATTGGTGGAAAACTACTTGACCAACTATATTCGAATTCCGGTTCCGGTAAAAACGCTGGTGGTATCCGCATTTGTTGTCGATGACAGCATTCATGTGAGTCAATGGCAGCAATTAACCCCCTATCGCGTAGGCTTGGTGCGAGGTCATTTGGCTTTTCATGAGCAGCTAAAAAACCATCCTGCTGTGGAGTATTTTACCAGTGCCAATCAAGCGATTACGATGTTAGAGCGGGGTCGCGTAGATGTGGTTATTTTACCGAAGCAGATCGGAGAGTATGCGATTAAAAAGTATTGGCATAAACAGACTAGAGCCGTCACTCCGCCGATCGACCAGATTTATTTATATCATTACTTGAATCAAAAGCATCAGGCTATTGCCTCAGAGCTCACGCACATTCTGCAGCAACTCACGATTCAATCTGAATAAGCAGCTTTGAATTTGACTCTGTTGCATGGATGGTGGTTTGTTCAAACTAAACTTCTGAAGATAAGAATTGACCAATCTCATGCAGAGCATGCGTGGGTGAATGCCATTGATAATGGCGCTTTTTCTTGGTGCTTGTGGTGACGGATTGGAACATGAACAAAATGTAATGTGATCGCCACCTTGCGGTAAGGAGGGATCGCTTATAGTGAGTGCAGTGACATAACACAGGACCACAAGTGATGAGATCCCCCATGAAATTATCAACAAAAATCTGTCTGGCGGCTGCGCTTGCATTCAGTTCTACCGCAGCGATGGCCGATGACGAGGCGTTATCTGCTTTAGCCATTAAGCGGGCCAACTTTAGCTTAGAGCAGGCTATCGAAAAGGTTCACAATACTTACGCTGGACAAATTACCGAACTTGAGTTGGATGACTATCATGGTCAGGCCGTTTATGAAATAGAAGTCGTGAACCTAAACCAAGGACAGCAACACAAGCTTAAATTGAGTTTGAGCGATGGCGAAATGTTAAAAAATGAAAGCCGCAAGTTGACGCTGTTAGGTATCAGTAAATTGGATGAGGATGAGCGTTTAGCGCTGGAGCAGCTAAACCAAGCAGATTTTTCTTTGAGCCAAACGGTGGCGATGCTTAGCAGTAAGTTTCAGGCGCAAGTGCTAGAGTTGGAATTAGAAAATGAAAAGGGCATCACTTATTACAAATTCAAGTTACTCGGTGAGCAAGGTAAGCAGCGAGTGATTGTGGATGTACTAAATGGTGAAACCATTCCGGTATTGAAACACTAACAGGTTTGAATTATCACGAATCAGTGTTGCAGTTACCTCGATCACGTAGTGCTTATTGGTTTATTGGGGATGAGTTATGGGGTGGGTAAGGCCGCCCATGACCCATCTGAGGTCAAGCAATCAAAGGTAAGTTAGGTGCGAATATTAGTTGTTGAAGATGATCGAACCACCCAACAGTTTTTACAACGCGCTCTCAGTGAGCAGGGGTATCTGGTGGATGTTGCCAGTGATGGTCAAGCGGGGTTGTTTTTAGCCTTAGAGCATGACTATCAATTGTTGGTGCTGGATCGAATGTTACCTAAACTGGATGGTTTAAACCTGTTAAGCACTTTACGTGATGCCAATAAAACACTACCGGTGTTGATCTTAAGTGCCTTAGATAGTGTTGATGAACGGGTCAAAGGTTTGCGTCAAGGGGGAGATGATTATTTAGTGAAACCTTTCGCCTTAGCCGAGCTATTAGTGCGGATCGACATTCTGTTAAAGCGTCCGCGAGGCCCAGCTGCGTTCGCCAGCAATCGGCTTCAAGTTGCGGATCTTCGTATTGACTTGCTGGCGCGTCGGGTGTGGCGTGGTGAGCAGGAAATTTTACTGCAACCCAAAGAATTTAAGTTGTTACACTATTTAATGGAGCATGCAGGCCAAGTGGTGACCCGAACCCTATTATTTGAAGCCGTGTGGCATTATGATTTTGACCCCCAAACCAATGTGATCGATGTGCATGTGGCACGTCTAAGAAAGAAGGTAGAACTGGATGGCCATCGACCACTGCTTGAAACCGTTCGTGGTGTGGGTTACCGAATGCTGGCAAAATAATTTTAAAGCCAGCTCCATTTGGCGACTAACTGGTATTTATACCGGCTTATTGATGCTGGTGGTGGGTATTTTACTGTGGGTTCTTTACCAGTTGAGCGTGGGGCAGTTAAGTCGTAGCCAAGCCCAGCAAATTAGTCAGTTGTTACAGCAGCAAACCTTATTGGCTAAAGAGTTACAGCCAGCAGATTTTATTCGTCAGTTTGAGTTGCAAGCGGAGCAAGCTGGACAGTTTGTATTAGTCTTTATTAGCCCTGAGCGCAGCTATGGTCGTTTACAGAGTATTCCTTCCCAAATCAGTGCTTGTCCGACGTTGAGCCGTTTTCCGGTGTATAGCTACAACGAAATTCGTTTATTTTCTGGTTGTGTGGAGTTGCTCAACACTGGTCGTTTGCTGGTGGCCACCGACGATGAAGCGCTGGTTGAGATGCGCGAGCGCTTCATTCACGCCAGTATGATTGCCTTAGCTTTGGCTCTGGCCTTGGGACTGCTTACCGGATGGTGGTTCTCGGCTCAGTTATTACGCCGAATTAACCGGATCAATCAAGTTGCCTTGGCCGTAGAGCAAGGGCAGCTGGATGCGCGAGTGCCCTTGAGTCGCCACCACGATGAATTTGACCATCTGGCGAAACATATGAACAAAATGTTGGCTCAGCTAGAGTACTCTTTTCAGGCGATTGCAGGGGTTACCGATGCGATTGCTCACGATTTACGAACCCCCTTAGGACGACTGCGATTGGCTTTAGAGCAAAGCCTCATTGATGTGGAACATCAGCGGCTGAGTTCGACGCAAGTATCCGCCATGTTAGCCGAATTAGACGGCATATTAGTCACTTTTAGCGCCATGTTAGAGTTGACTCGCTTGGAGCAGCACCAGCAACAGGCACAGTTTAGTGCCGTGGATTTAGTTCAAATCGCGGAGGATGCCATCGAGTTATTGTTGCCGGTAAGCCAACAGCAAGACCAGCATTTATGTTTGTTTAATGCTCGCGCGGCAAAGCCCTTGCAAGGGGATCCCAGTTTATTGTTTCGCGCGATCTATAACTTATTGGAAAACGCCAGTAAGTATGCCGGACCACAGACCCAAATTAGTTTTGAGTTCAGCGGTGATGGCTTTATCGTCAGCGACAATGGCCCTGGCATTCCCGAGATGGAAAGCGAGAAGGTCTTCCAACGCTTATATCGTTTGGAGAGTAGCCGTCATAGCCCCGGTTACGGTTTGGGGCTGCCCTTAGTTCGGGCGATTGTTGCTTTGCATGGTGGTGAGATTAAACTCAGCGATAACCAACCGGGACTTAGAGTCAGCGTGAGTTTTAGCCAAAATGAAGCTTTTGTATAAGCCGCCTGTTGGCAAAAGTAATGGCGGAATGTCCAGCCATTACCTGAGTACTTGGTGTTGGTTTGCTTCTCTGTTTTAGACACTCGCGCTAAGCGAGCGCCTTGCGATGGAGTACTCGCTTGATCAAGGTGAACAGAGCAATGCTTTCCCCAGAGAGTGACAACGCGAGTTGATTATCACTTAATCCCGGATCGACGGCTAAGCCTAATAGCGCATTTCCCAAATAAGCGGTGTTGGCATCGGGGCTAGAAGCCAAGGCCTGTAACGTAGTGAGAGTGCTGGTTTCGGTGGACTCATCGCCTTTGTAATGAGCAACGTGTAACGAGGCAGCTAAGCTGGCAAATTGATTCAGACTATCGCCGGTCAACCCCATTTGAGCCAGATAGCGACGATATAGGCTGAGCATACCTTGGTTGATAAAGTTTTCTTTATATTCGGCAAAGTTGCTCATGGAAGTGATGCTATCGATGAAGAGACTCGAGATATTGAAGCTTTGATCCGCGATGTTTACATCCACTAGACGATAAGGGCAGGGCGCAGTGACGGTGGAGCCTGTTTCTACATCATATAAAAGAGTTGAACCATCTCCATTATAATCAGCCATGCTGACATCTTGCGCATGAAAATGTCCGGTAAAAACTAAATTTAAGCCATAAGCTGCCAGCATCGCACCGACGGACTCATAGTCATCAATCAGGTATTCAGGGAAAATGGTCCGTTGGCTGGCAAAGTGCGCAACGAGGCCATGGTGTTGCATCCCAAACACTAATTTGTTTTGTGCCTGTGCTTCAGTGAGTAGTGGTTGTAGCCAACCCAGTAAATCATCAGATAAAGCGCCAGAGGTTTCCGGGGAGCCGAGACTGGCGTTATCTTGATACTTGCAAGAGTCTAGTGCGACCAACCAGACCCCGCTAGTTGGCTCGGCGATATAGCTCAAAGAGTTGTCGTGTCGATAGAGTGCTTGCTGGTAGCCAAAATCTGCATATAAAGAGGCAAATTGTTCAGCATTGATAGTCTCGACCGCACTCGTTGTATCGCCATTAAAGGAGACCGCGTCGGGATTGTTGATGTCGTGATTGCCCGGTATGACATACACTTTTTTCCCCGCATCGCGTAATGGTTGTAATAATTCGAGTGCTTTTTGGTGACACACGAGTTCGCCATCTTTGGTGAGGTCGCCGGGGATTAACAATGCATCCAGCTCCGGTTGTTGCAGTAACTGCTGCACAATTGCACTTAAGATTTCACCGCTTTGGAGGAGCATTTTACGATCTTCTGCGAGGTAATTTTCAAGGGCCTGCCCAGTCGTACCTAATGCGAGGTTATAGACGTGAGGATCGGAGAGTACCGCAAAGCGCAGGGTGTCTGAAGCGCTGCGGCTTTGTGAGCTACTGCTCTGGTGACATGCGCTTAAGCTTTGACCCAGAGTGATAGTAGAGCCTAGTAATGCAGTGGTCTTTAAAAATTTTCTTCGATTAAAATTAGTCATGAATTTTCTCTTTGATTGATGAAAGATGAATTCACGCTAGGCTGGTCGGATGACTATTGGGTGACAGAATTATGAAAGGCTTTTTTTTATTGATTTAGAACAAATAGATAATGAATTCAGGCTTAAATATGGTTTGAGAATTTTGAATTATTGTCTTTAGAACTTGGCGACTTATATTGATTCATCGCCACCGCCAATAGTAAGTAGATGACCGCCAACAACCATAAATGAGTAAAGTGGTTTTGCACTTCAGTAAAGCTGGCGCCCATTTGGTTGAGCTTTAATAGGCCCAGCACCATTGGTTTGGCGGGAACTAAATCGGCTAGCATGTTGATTGGCATCGGGATCGCGCTCTGTGGCCAAATAAATCCGCAGCCAAATACAATCGGCAGAGAACTTATCAAACCGACCACCGTGGCGTAATCGCGTTTTGGTAATAGGGTTGCGATACACATTGAAAAACCGCAGCTTGCAAGCAGAAAGGGCAGCAGCATGGCCGCGATGTCTGCCATATGTCCCCAGAGGTGAACCTGGTAATAATCAAGTACAAAACCAAGATAGAAGCAGCTGAGTACGCTGTAGAGGGCCACAAACAACAGGCTGCGTACCAGCACCAACTTCCAGGCGGGCACAAAGTGCAGATAATTGGGTTTGAGTGCAGGGCGACTGGGAGTGGCGTGTAGGCCTACGGCGATTAACAAAGTTTGGTGTAACAAGATAATAAAGACAGCGGGTAATACATAATCTAAATAGCCTTGATTGGCATTAAAAACCGGATTGCTACTCAGCTTGATGGGCGTGTGTGATTCGGCGGCACCTTTAAGGGGGATGCCTTCGATAAGCATTTTGCTGACCTTGGTTTGCGCCGCTAAAGTACCCGCGGTGGTACTTAGGCCTTCTACAATGGTGCTGTAAACTAAGAAATAAGAAGCATCGCCAGCATAGGAGAGCGCTGGAGAGCGGTCCTGCAATAGGTCACGATAAAAGTGTTTCGGGATCACCAGTAAGCCGCCAACACGGCGTTCCACTAGCAGTTGCTGAGCCTGTTCAATGCTGGCCACCTGTGCGCTTACTTTGATCAGTGGGCTGGCATCGACCATCCTAAGTAGTTGCCGACTGAACTGATTGCCATCGTGATTGACCACTGCTATCTGCTGTTCTCGAGGGCTTTGTTGCATATAGGGTCGTGGATAGAGAAAGGCATAAAACAGCAAGCCCCCAATGGCGGTGAGTAACAGGGCTCGATTGGCGAACAGCCGCCGTATCTCTAGCCGCAGCAATAGGTAGCTGTTCATGATACGGACTCATCAGGTTGTGATAATCCCTGAAAACGCAGCTTGACTAGCCATGCCGCGCTGACGAAAGCCAATAGGAATATCAGTAAGTGGCTGAGTGCGGGCAGTGATTGCAACACTGGTGCCCCATAGTTTGCCTGAGTGATTTGGATCTCGATGTAGTGGCAAACCGGAATTAAGCTTCGCCAGAATTGGGCAAACCAAGGCATATCACTCACTGGGAAGGTCACCCCCATAAAGGCGAAACTTGGCGCGGTGAGGGCGGCGGCGAAACTTAAAGCGCGAGCAAGATCTTCAAATAATAAGATAAACAGCAGGGCAATGGCTTGTGAGGCCAATACACAAAGCACTAAGGCCAGCAATAGGATGCTCCACGAGCCCCGCATTGGCCAGTCGAAGCTGGTAAACATTAGGCTACAAAACAACACTCCTTGTAGCCATAGCAAGGCGCCAAAAAATAATAGTTTAGCGGCAATTTTCTTGCTGGCATCCTTTTTAAGCCAAGACCGAAAACTTTGCTCACGCAGTTCTGCGCCAAGGGCGAGTACCATCACCACCATGCAGAGCACTTGCCAAAAAGCTGGTAGGGCTGCCGAAACGATAAATTGAGCGTAGTTGCTATTGCCGTTAAACAGCGCACTAATTTGGTTGCGAATGGGGACAGCTTGGGCCAGTGCTTGCGAGGTTTGAGTATTCCCTTGGCTGAGGACTCTGAGCAGTGCAACTTTGGCATTAAAAGTGGCGTGGCTTTTTTGCAATGCCGAGTTGATTTGCTTACCCACCACCATCAGTTGGCCATTATAATAGGCGGCCACGGTAGGTGCCTGACCCAGTTTGGTATGTTGTTCAAGCTGATTGGGGATAATGAGTAACGCGTTCACTTGACCAGTGCGGAGCAGGACCCCTGCCTCCACTTGGTCGGCTACACTCTGCACCTGCAAGCTTGGGCTGGCATCATAGTGGGCGATAAGGCTACGCGACAATTGGCTGTGATCATGGTCGACCACTGCGATGGTTAAATCTCGGGTAAGCCCTGCGGAAAAAATCCACCATAACAGTACAAATAACAGTAAGGGAACCCAGCTGAGCAAGGCGCTTAACCATGCATCTTGTCGCAGCTGGTGCCACTGTTGCGCCAGCAGTTGTGAAAAGCGAGGTGATGGTGAAGACATCAGCAGGTTTCGCCTAGTGTTCAAGAGTGATAATGGCACTCATGCCGACTCGCAGTTGCGGTACTGCTTGGGTGGGCCTCGCTTCAATTTCAAAGGTGCGCAGGTCAAACCCGGTGCGACTGTCGGTGGCCCGCCAGGTGGCAAAATCCCCCATTACCGCCACATGGGAAACTTTAAAATCAACCTGTTGATTATTTAAGGCGGGCAGCGTGGCACTAAACTGCTGACCTTTCTGAAATCGGCTGAGTTGATCTTCGCGCACATGTAAAATCAGCCAGGCATCTTGCATGTCGATGATTGAAACGACTGGAAAACCTGTAGGGGCTAGCTCGCCTTGCTGCAGCAAAATTTGACTGACTTCGCCAGCGTGCCAGCTTTTCACTAAGGTATCACTGGCATAGGCTTGCACTTCGGCCACTTTCCCAGCGGCAGCTCGCAGCTGTTCGACGGCGGCTTTTTTGGTTTCGTCACGCGCGCCAGCCTTGGCCATTTGATACATTTCGGATGCCGAATTTTCAGTGTAGCGGGCTGCTTGCCATTGGGTATAGGCTTCGTCGCGTTTTTGCTCAGAGACCACACCGTCTTTAAAGAGGTTATTGACCCGTTGATAGGTCTTTTCGCTTAGCTGAGTGGCCGCTTGAGCTTTTTGCCATTGATCTTTGGCCGCTGATATTTCTTGGCTGCGAGCCCCATTTTCAGCCTGTTCGGCGATTGCCGACGCAGCTTGTTGACCGGCTTTGGCTTGCTCTAGTTTGGCTTCGAGTTCAGGACTGGTAATTGTGAAGATCAGCTGTCCTGGCTCAACCTGTTCACCCTTTTTAACCAAGACTTGATCGATCCGTCCCGCTACCTTTGAAGAAATGTTGTATTGCTGGGCCTCGATTTGCCCCTGCAGAGTTTGTGCCTGCGGTTGATAGGCTTGCCAAAAGGAATAGCCGACCCAAGCAATAATTGCCAGTAACGGTGCGATGGGTAATAGAGCGGAAAACTTACGCATAATCAGGCCTTAGTTAAATCGATAATATTGTGAAAACCGGTCCATTTCACCACTCAGTGCAGTGAGCTTAGCCAACGCGATAACATGATTATAAGCTGCCGATTGGCGTTGGGTTTTGACCTTCGCCTGAAATAGTTCAGCATCCACCACATCTAATGAGGTGGCTAAACCTTGGCTAAAAGCCTTGAGACGGATCCGCAGGTTTTCTTGCGCTAGGGCGAGGCTGGATTCCAGACCCTGATATTCTTCTAAGGCTTGTTCGGCTTCGCGGTAGGTTTTTTCAACGAGTAGGCTCAGGTCTCGCTCGGCTTGAGCATGTAAATAATGGATTTGGACAAGGTTGCTATGGGCGGCTTGTACTTTGCCCGAGCGGCCGCTGTTATCGACTAAGGGCACTGATACGCCAAGGCCGACCATCCAGTCAGGCGAGACTTTAGCTGCCAGACTGTCTCCTTCGTAAAGTTGGTAGTTACCAAACATGTAAACCTCTGGCTGGTAAAGACTTTTGGCAATAATCTGCATGTTTTTGGCCTGCTCTGCCTTGCTGTCGAGAATCGCGAGGCCGGGGTAGCTGCTGAGTGTTTTTGACATAAAAGCTGCGAGGGCTGGGATGCGAGGTTCGGTAAATAGCTTGGTGGCCGGCTGGATCGCCGTGTCTTGATGTAATAGCTTACTTAAGGCGAGTTGCGCGATTTGGTAGTTGCGCAGCGCTTTTTTGGTATCAACTTTGGCCTTATCGTAGGATGCATCGGCCTGCAGACGTTCTACCAGCGCGATTTGTCCTTGTTGCTCTAGCTTCATCGCGTTGCGTCGATGTTTGGCGAGACCATCTTCGACTTCTTGGTAGGTTTGGGCGACCTGAGTGGTGAGAACCACGCCAAAATAGACGCGAGCCAAATCTTCAAACTTCGCCTGCTGTCGCATCGCTAAGATTTTAGCGGCTTCGATATGTTGTTCGCGCGCGATATCAATCGCGGCACCGCGTCGGCCGCCCAGGTAAAGCGGCCAAATAGCGCGGATGGAACTGGTGGTGATATTTTGCTCGGTGAAGTTGGTCGTCGTGGGTAACTGAAGTAGCGGTCCAAGAATTTGTGCCAGCACTGGGTCTAGGGCACTTGGGTCGAGCGAGGCCAGAGGTTCTAAGTCTTTGAGATCGAGCGCGATTGGTTTCTCCAAACGGGTATAGCTGCCGCTGAGATCTATTTTGGGGTAATACAGATCGGTCGCTGCATCACGCAAAGCCTCACTGCGCGCCAAATTGGCTTTATCGGCGGCTAAGCTGTCGTTATGTTGCAGTACTTGTTGCCAGGCCTGCTCGAAACTCATGGCCTGTGCTGTGGAGATCAAGATGAATGCGCTTGCGCCAAACCAGCAAGTCGCGGTAATCGCGCAGCGTAAAAAGTACCTCATCAGTATGGTCGATCCCTATCCAATTAGAATATTTACTCTAGCTTAATCCTTAAGGCTGGTTCAAGCCTTTCGTGGTTGCAATGTGCGTCTGGACAAGCCTTAGTGTAAATCCTTTTATAAGCCGATTACTGGGGCAGCGTCGCGTTATTTGCTAAGGATCTTGGCCACTGTTGATCATCATGAGATTGAGCAATAGCAGTTTTGTTTCAATTGACTGGCTCTTTACTCAATTTAGGCTCTGAGAGCCCGCGATAGATGGGAGTAGGAAGCAGGGCTTCAGTGGTGGTTTTGTCATGAAGCTGTGCTATCTGCTTATGTGCTTGTCTGGAAAAATAACAATAGAGATATCGACGCCACCATGACAGCTGATGTTGCAGCAGCTAAGACGAGATGGGGCCATTGTCATGCTGGTGAAGCCTGCGAATAACAGGCTGGCATACCGAGTGGCCTTTGCTTGAGTAGCCGGCTTTTTAAGCTGATTTTTTTATTGTATTAGAGCACCAATTAATTCATAAATATCAAGCTGCTGCTTTAGCCTGCAAGCAATGCGCTGCAGATATCATTTGCTTAGGAGTAACAAAGACGATAAAAATGGAAACCAAGCGATTAATCCTTCGGCAATGGACTTGTGCAGATTATCGAGCGTATGCGCAATTGAATGCAGATCCCAGAGTGATGCGCTATTTTCCGGCAGTCCTTTCAACACCGGAAAGCGACCAACAAGCCAAGCGTATTCAAAATCTTATTTCAGAAAGAGGCTGGGGGTTTTGGGCCCTTGAGTTGAAATCGACGGGCCAATTTATTGGATTTGTTGGACTGCATCAGCAAGATGAAAATAGCGGCATTCCTGATGCGCCATTGATTGAAATTGGCTGGCGTTTATCTTCAGACTGTTGGGGACTCGGCTACGCCCCCGAAGCGGCGGAAAAAGCCTTGGAATTTGCCTTTTTAAAGTTAGCTGTGACTTCGGTGTATGCATTTACGGCAATACAGAATCGAGCCTCTCAGCGGGTGATGTTGAAATTGGGGATGCTAAATACTCAGCAAGATTTTAATCATCCTCAATTATCGGCTGGACATCGATTGGAGCGGCATTGCCTGTATCAAATCACGAAACAACAGTGGCTCGAAAAACAGCCTTTGTCGGTTTTTTCACAAGCAAAAAGCACCGGACTCAGCGCTTCGAAATCTTAGCGAACGATCATTTCCGTATGCTTAGTCTTTGGCTAAACAGGGAATAGCAAGGCAGAGCGGCAATTATGGATAAAGGGAGTTGTGTGGTTCGATTCAACGCAGATTAACTGGCGATATTAGCAACGTGATTCATTGTCAACGCAGATTAACTGCCGATTTACCGTGTTATCAAGAAGATGAATTCTCTCGTCAAAAATGCGACTCGCTTGGCTTGAGTCATGGAGCGCAGCTAATCAAGTAATCAGGAAGTATAAACTGTGAAGCAAATGATGAAATACGACAATAGCTTTGGAAAGTGGCTTTACTCGGACCTTTCATACCGTTTGAGAGGGCCGTCCCTATGCCAGTCTTAGCACTGCTTGCCGCTTGTGGTGCGGGTTTTCTTTGGGGAACGGGGGCATTGGTAGTGAACCTATTGGTGGCGCAGCATGGTTTCACGCCAGAGAATATATCATTTTGGCGTTTTGCGATTGGTTCTGTGGTTTTGCTTGGGATCTTTGGTAAAAACATTCATTGGCGCTTGGTTCAGCCGGTTTTAGGTCGCTTGACGATCGCTGGTATCGCAATGGCTGGTTATGTATTGTGCTGGTTTCTCGGCATCGAGCGGATGGGCGCAGCAGTGCCGACTCTGATCGCACTTTGCCTGCCTCCGGTTTTAGTGACTATGGTTGCGGTTGTTCGAGGCCAGGAAATCATTGACCGTCAACTCTTCAGCGTATTGGTTGCGGCGATTATTGGCACCATATTGATTGTGTTTCAGCATGGCGAGGCGAATACCGCGGCAGGTTTTAAAAATGTGGTCATCGGCATCGCTTTCTCGCTGGTATCGGCTTTTCTTTATGCTGGATTTTCGATGACTAGTGGCCGCTTGTCGAAGGTGTTAGGCGCGGGCCAGTCAACCACCTGCCTCACCGTCATTGCGACACTTGTGATGGCGATCTTTGGACTGTTTCGACCATTAAGCTGGCCAGTTGCGGTCCCACCACAAGCTTGGTTTCTATATTTGGGCGTGGTGACTGCGGCTCTGGCGCTGTTGGCATTTAGTTGGGGGGCTGCCAAACTGAGCCCAACAACCCTTACCGTCGCCACGCTTTTAGAGCCCCTCACCGCGGTAGTGCTCTCGGCTTTCATCCTCGGAGCTCAGATGAGTCACCTGCAACTGCTGGGCGGCGGATTGCTGATGCTCAGTATTTGGGTGCTTGGCAAAAGAGCTAGCCCGGTTGATTCGTAGTGGAAGTTAGCAATTTACGTGGGTACCTTAAAGTGAGCGACGGTCCGCTGCGGGTACACCGTATGACTGTTTATGAAGGCTAAATTAGCTCCGTGGTTGTCCCTTAGCCCATTTGTCTGCGGTGCAGGCAGGATAGAGCCAGAAGGTGTTCGATGAAGGTGTCGCTCAGGGACATTGAACTGGGATCTCGTCAGGTTCACGACAACCTGTCTCCTTATTATATTTCTGATAGGTCCGAATACATGGGATGGCTTCTGAATGAACAGGGCCCGTTTAATCATCGATCTGGCTGGTATTAGTCACTCCCTCCTGATTGATTGTTGTGCTTATTGCGCTCGATCAAGGACGTTTGCGCGGGGCGATTTTGGATGTCTTTGACGAAGAAGCTTTGGCCGCAAAACATCCTTTATGGCTACATCCCAAGGTTTCTGTGACCCCCATATGGCTTCTGAAGCGTCGAATACGGCAATTGTGAAGCAGCTGCTGGAGAATACCCGTCGATTTTCCCAAGGCCTGGCTTTACTGCATCAAATTTAGCCTGTTAAAACACTAATAAATGGGCCCGAGCTCTTCCAGTTGGGTAAGGTAGACCCGAGTATCAAACTCTAGCTGGTGGTAGTTGGGCAGCATATGCTGACAGAGCTGATAGAAGGCTTTGTTATGCTCTTTTTCTTTGAGATGGGCCAGCTCGTGCACCACAATCATCTTTAAAAAAGGTTCCGGAACTTTTTGAAACAGTTTGCTGATGCGAATTTCGTTCTTGCTCTTGAGTTTGCTGCCTTGTATTCGGGAAACATAGCTATGTAGGCCCAGCGCATGTTTTACCACATGAATTTTTGGATCGTAAATCACCTTGCTTAAGGGGGCCGATTTACGAATATAACGATTTTTTAACTCGGTGGCGTAGTCGCGTAGCTCTTTGTCATTATGGATTTGGTGGACCTTGGGGTATTTGTTCAGTAAAAACTCGGCTAATTGTTGCTGGTCGAGTAAGTCCTGGATCCGGTCACTTAATTCGCTGGGGTAGGCACTGAGGTATTTAAGAGTCGACATGGTCGGGCTGTGGCTCCTGTGCAAGGGTTAATTCAATACCCACTCTGCGCTTAAGGCCGGGCGGGGCTGGCGCACTATAACGAATTTGGCGCCAAGGCTTAAGTTTATTTGCGGTTCAGCAGCGTCACGGCCGCCACCACCAGACCGATGCCGAGGATTTGCCCCCAGCTGACCGAGTGTTCTAATAAATAGCAGGCCATCAAGAGGGTAAAGATCGGCCCGACACTGCCAGAGATGGCGGTTTTTTGGGCGCCGATTCGATGGATCGCTTCGCTAAACAGAAAGGAGGGGATCACCGTTGAAAACAGCGCCATACACAGCGCATAGCCATAAACGGACGGAGCATAGTGGTTGAGCTGAGTTGAACTATCTTGCAATGAAAAGTGAACAAAGATAGCTAAACTTGCGGCAATCATCGCAATACAGGTAAAAGCCTGGCTACCGATTTGACTGACTATTGTTTTACTGAAAACCAGATAACAGGCAAAGCTAAAGGCGCTGGCAATCACCAGCCCGGTGCCTAGCAGTAGATCTTGATTGACCATTTGGCCCTTGGTTTCACTCCACATCATCATGGCAACACCTAACCAGCTGAGAGGTAAAGCGAACACCACCAGTCGTTGTGGTTTTTGGCGGTAAATCAGCCAGCTCAGGATGATGGTAAAACTGGGGTAGGCGTAGAGTACCACACGTTCCAAGGGGGCTGAGACATACTGCAATCCACTTAAATCCAAATAGCTGGCAAGGTAGTAACCGCTGATGCCAACTGCTGCTGCCTTTAAGAGGTGGCTGGCGATCGGCTTGTGAGTAAAATGGCCCTGTTGCCACCACCATAAGCCAAGGCCGACATAGAGCGGTAAACTAAAGGCCATGCGCAGGGTCATTAGGCTAGTGGGGTCGATGCCATGTTGGTAGGCGAGTTTTATCCAAATGCCTTTCAGTGAAAATAAGGCGGTTGCGAGTAAGGCAAACAGTAAGCCAAGACTGCTGGGAGCAAGGGGGATGCGCCGTCGTGTGGCAAAGCGAAAGTAGTGGGTAATATTCATGTCTTGGCTGCCTTCTATGGAGAGAGAAAGAGGCTACGAAGGCATGTTCACCGGCTGCGCTTCGCAGCCAGTAACAATTAAATCTTATTGTTCACCGCTGCTTGAGTTCTGTGCCACCACAGATCAAGCCCTTGACACCTCGCATTGGTGCGGAGCGGCTTACTGTTGCTTAAGGTGTGATGGAATAAGTGCATGTTTTGATCCTTGATGGTGGATCTTTAATCTAAGTGGAATGCCCTGTGAATTCAAGGCGGTATTTTGTTAAATCGGGATAAAGCGCTGGTCAAACAGGCGGCGCCGCTCCACTGAGGGCGCTGCGATGCGGCAAAGAAATTAGTTTATCCCTTGTCCGGCTTGGTTTATTTTTGATCTGGCTCTGGCTCTGGCTCTGGCTCTGGCTCTTAACAGGGCGTGTCCGCTAAGGAAAGCCAAGCAGAGTAACAGTGCATAGGCACTTTGCCAACCGAGTTCGAATAACAGCAGAGCACACAGGGCTGCACTAAATAGTGCGAGGTAGCGAGCCACTCCCGGCAGAAGAATACTACCGGCGAGCATACTGAGTAGGTAGACCACAATAAAATTGCCATTGGCGTAGCGGATCAGGTGCTCTAGGGGTAAGTCGAGGAGCCAAGCAGCGATACAACTGAGTCCGCAGGCACCCACGATGCTAAATAAGGCAGTTGTTGGCACCTTGCTCTTAGACAAATGTGCAAATAAGCTTGGCAGTTGCTGTTCGTCGGCCATACTCCATATGAGCCGAGCAAAACCTTGAATGTAGATGTTAATGCTGGCAAAACAAGCCAAGTAACCTACCATCGCCGCCAGCCATTTGGCCTGCGGGCCAAACAATATGGCGACCAAATGGGGCAGGGATTGAGTATTCGCGTATTGGTTGCCAAAGGCTCCGTATTTTAAAACCACCACCGAGGCCGCCCAATAAACAATGCCAGCCAATAGCGCGCCGAGTAATAGCGCGATCGGAAAATCCCGTTCTGGGCGGCGAAACTCTTCGCCCATGTGGGCAAAGGCTTCGATGCCGACAAAACACCAAAACATAACGGTGAGTGCTGGGGCGATACTGGGCACATCAATATGACGGGGAAGCTGTACATCGGTCAGGTGAATATCGGCTTTCCACCATAACATGCCCACCAACGTGATGATGGCAATAGCGATTAAACCCTGTACATTTCCAGATAGTTTTGCGCCTCCTAATCCCAAGAGTAGCATTGCGAAGAGGCTCAATAGTTGGATTGCCAGTGCGCTGAAGGCGCTGAGCTGAAACAGTGATTGCCAAAAACCTGTGGCCATCACTAAGGCTGCTGGCAAACCTACGGGTAGCACCGAAATAAACAGAAAGGCGGTCATCTTTTCTGCCCGGTCACCCAAGGCTTTTCCTACAAAATGGGCCGCACCTCCGGCATGGGGGTGACGCTTGCCGAGTGCGGCAAAGGTAAAGGCAATCGGTAATACCAGTGCCAGCAATATTAACCATGCCACCAAAGCACTTCGCTCGGCGATACTGGCGGCCATGGCTGGTACCACAAAAATTCCGGTTCCTAATAATGAGGTCGCGAGTAAGGCGACACCTTGGCCAATACCCAATTGTTGATTTAAACGGCTCATCCTAGACTCTGTTTGATAACGGTTAGCTAGAGATGATAACGCCGAACCGCAATTTTGCTAGCTGTTAAGTCAACGGAATTGCGCGACAGAGTGTCGGTACTGACCGTGAATTTAACGGTGCGCGTGGTGAGGTTTGATGAGTAGAGTCGATGGCAGAGAATGCGTTGAATTTGAGCAATATCAAGACATTTTTAAGGACGGTGTTCATCCTCTTAGCTTACTGGTATTCTAGCCCAAATACAGTTTAACCGCTGTGATGACTTCCAATAAATGGTAAGACAAAACAATGGCTTAGATTATTTTATAAAACATAGACTTTAATTTTATAGCGAGATAAGCATGTCTGACAGTAAGCCTGATGACCAATATACCAACTCCTTTCAACAGCAACAGGGCTTTGTCTCGTTGGTGGGAGCGGGTCCCGGTGATCCTGAGCTATTGACGGTCAAAGCGGTGAAACGGATCCGCTGCGCCGATGTGATTGTTTATGATCGCTTAGTCTCGCAAGAGATTCTTGATTTGGCCTCACCCACAGCCGAGATGGTGTATGTGGGTAAAAAGTTGGACCATCACTTTGTGCCGCAAGCCGAGATCAACCAAATCTTGGTTGAGCAAGCCACACTGGGTAAACATGTGGTGCGTTTAAAGGGCGGCGACCCGTTTATTTTTGGCCGCGGTGGTGAAGAATTACAAGCTTTGGCCGAGGCGACGATTCGCTACGAGGTGGTACCTGGTATTACGGCTGCGGTAGGCTGCACCGCCTATGCGGGCATTCCACTGACCCATCGAGACCACGCCCAGAGCGTGCAGTTTATTACTGGTCACTTAAAACAGCACGGTGAAGATATAGATTGGCCTTCTTTGGCCCACGCGAATCATACCTTAGTATTTTATATGGGCTTGAAGCAATGTCCGCAGATCCAAGCTAATTTGTTGAGCAATGGCTTAGCGGCTAGTACTGCTTGTGCGATTATTGAACGCGGTGCCACGCCACAGCAACGGGTTTTCACGGGTTGTTTGGCGCAATTGGCTGAGCTGGCGGCGCAGGCCGAAAGTCCTTCGCTGATCGTGGTGGGTAGCGTGACCAAATTACATCAGCAACTGGGATGGTTCAAGCCAGAGCTGAGTGATTGATTTTGCTGGATTAATAAAGCCGAACATCGTCCGGCTTTAGCTTGGATAGCGAATGATTTAATCGGCTTTTTTACGGCGAAAAAGACCTTTTAGCAGCGCCCCTAAACCGACCACGATAATGACTGCAAATTTCTTTAAAAATAACAGTGCGACCACGAAGAAACCAGTTTTAGCTATCACTTTCCCTGCCACTAAAGCGCCTAGGCCGTAGGCCGCCACTTGGTCGATATCGGGATTGAAATCGAGATAGCTAGAGCCTTGATCGAAGTTGGCTAAAGCTAATACCGAATCCAGATTTGCAGAGATGGTTGCCAGCTGATCCATGTTGGCAATAAAGTTTAGTACTAACACACCTTTTCGACCTAAGATCCGAATGTTGTAGTTTAGGGTATGGACTTCTTGGTCGCCAAATTTGAGTTCTTTTGCCCAGTGTAGTTTATGGTGACTAGCATCATAGTAAGGGCTTGCTGCCCAGCCGACTAATTGGATGCTTTCATAGCCTTGTTCGATCCGCTGCTGGTTATCGGCCTTGGTATCGGCTTGCATTTCTTGCAGTAGTTCAACATAGTCGATGTCTTCGGCATCGCTATCTGAAACGTAACCATCTTCCTCGTACTGGATACTGACTGCCCATGAATCTGAATCAAAAGGGGTATACTCTGCGGGGAAAAGCATGCCTAAAACCTGCTGTCCCGGTGGATTACCCCACACTTGTTCCAGTACCGTTTTTGAGTCTTCCGGATTTAAGTAATAAAAAGAATCGGGAACGTTCAAGGTGGCGTTGGCATCGGAAATGACAATTTCACCGGTCTGCCGATCTAAGGACTGCCAGATCCCACGCGCCCACTGTTGGTAGTCTTGATCGTTTGCATCGTTGCTGCTGGCCGTTGCGGATAAACATAACAGCAGGCTGCTGAAGATGATTCGGTAAAACATAACTATCCCTGTTCTCGTATTTGATGTCGGCGGCTATTGTAAATGACTTGCTGCCTATTTTATTGATTCAAATCTCCATCGTTACAAGTAGTTGTAAATGAGCTACTTTTATTTGCTAGTGCCATGGATGGTGTAAGATGAGATGCATCAGGCAATGCGACTCTCATGAGGCTCATTTCATAGACTCAATGCCTAACACATGAGCAAGGGGGCTCGCGAAGCGCTTTGAACGACAAAATAAGGGGCTGGAATATCAAATCATATGTCTACGATGTGTTTTGTGGTGAATTTGCCGCAGGCAATCCTTGTGGCGTGGTGGTGCTCGAGCGCTGGCTGAGTGATGCTGAGTTACTCGACTTAACCAGAGAAATTGCCCAGCCAGTGACATCTTTTGTACTTGTCGAAGACAAAACTTACCACATTCGGTGGTTTTCACTGCTGGGTGAAATAAACCTTTGTGGGCATGGCAGTCTGGGGGCGGGGGCCGAAATCATCAAGCGCTACCAGCGCAAGCAAGTCGACTTTCAAAGTCGTTATGGTCAGCTAAGGGTATCGGAGAACCAAGGTTTTTTTTCAATGACGCTACCTAGTTGGCGGGCAAAACCATATGCCTCAAATATGCTGGGCAATGAATTTTTGCTACCTAAACATCGGGATGTATTTACCACCCGAGATATGGTTCTTGTTTTGGATTCTGAAGCGGCTGTAGCGAGTTTTAAACCCGATTTTGAACAGCTCAAATTAATCGAAGATCAGCATGCCTTTATGGTGACGGCACAATCCAGTGATAATGAGTATGTACTGCGATACTTCGCCCCCAAGATTGGGATCCCCGAAGATCTCGCAACTGGCTCTGCGCATTGTTCTTTGGCGCCCTATTGGTTCGATCAATTAAAGTGTCGAGAGCTATATGCACGCCAGCTTTCCAGCAGTGGTGGACAATTTAAAATCGAAAAAGCGTCGAATCAGGCCATCGTGCTCTCTGCTCAGGCGAAACCACGGATCTAGTTTAGGCGATTGAATGGGGCCTCAAAGGTCTTGTTTTTCCTGTCATGCCACCAACAACCAGCTTAGATCTCGCACCGAACATTTCTGTTAAACAAGTGATTCTGAGGGATTACTGCTTGTCCATTTTAATGACTGGTTTTAAAGGCTTTGGTCAATATCTATCGCCATGTCAACACTTATTGGCAAATGTTAATTAAGATCACGCGTCGAAATAATTTATGCTGTATTTTGTTGCAAATTGATATCCGTCAAAGTCGTATGGTTATTTCGTGTTACTGTGCGCAAACAAAATAGCAACGTTTGATCAACCATAAGTAAAGGAAAAATAAAATGAAAAAGACGTTATGTGCGATTGCTGTTGTTGCCGCATTCAGTTCTAGCAATGTATTGGCTCACGAGAAAGGGGATTTCTTTGTGCGTGCCGGGGTTGCGAGTGTGATACCGAATGACAGTAGTGATGGTATTTTGGGGACTTCGAGCCAGTTGGCGGTTAATTCGGATACTCAATTAGGCCTGAACCTTGATTATATGATGAGTGATAATGTTGGAATAGAGTTGCTCGCCGCAACACCTTTCTCGCATGAGATTTCTACCGATCTGGGGGGGCTTGGAAATATCGGCAAGACCAAACACTTACCGCCAACTTTAATGGCGGAATATTACTTTGGTGATTCGCAATCAGCCTGGCGTCCTTACATCGGTGCGGGGGTGAATTATACGACCTTTTTTGATAGTTCTTTTAATAGCACTGGCACCAATGCCGGTCTCAGTGACTTGAGTCTTGATGATTCTTGGGGACTTGCTGCGAATATCGGGGTGGATTATAAACTCAATGAAAATTGGTTCTTAAATGCCTCGATATGGTATGCCAATATTGAAACCACTGCTCACTACAAAGCGGGCACGGAGAGTAAATCTACAGATGTGAAGATCAACCCGGTTGTGGTGATGCTCTCTGGTGGCTACAAATTTTAATGATGCGCGATTGAAAGAAACGCGAATACATTTTTCTTGCGTAGTGCTTGATTAGCGCGGTATCAAAGGATCAAAGTATTGGCTGTTAAATTTGAGTTTTATGGTCTAGTTTTTTTGACTACGGGCCATAAAGCACAAATTAAGCGAATTGATTGGCGGCTAACTCGATGAGTTAGCGCTTATTTCAAAACTCGTATAATTTAATCTACTGTTCAATATTTAGTTTCAAATTTTAGGGAAATTGCAACACCTTCAACTAAACGCTTGCTGTCATTCCCCAGCTAGAGTCCCGCAGCTTAAAGCCTGTTAGTTTGTTGAATGAACTGGTTTACTGCATGGAGCTCGGCTACTGCGCTTAGCGTGATGCTATATGCCATCATCTATAGTGCGCAGTGACATCAGCCCTTCTTTTCTGAGCATTGCTCTGCTTCTGGATCTTAGCTCTTTCTTGGATAAGTCTCGCTTAAAAAATTCAGATGAAATTTAACTTGCTTCAATCTTAGTAATCCATAGAATGCACATGATAATCATTATCACTCGCTTTTTAGATGCTTTATGAGGTTTTAAATGAAAGGATTGGCGTTTAGCGCAGCTTTAGGGATGTCTTTGTGGTCGATGACGGCTCAAGCAGAAGTTAAAATAATTGAAGATGTATTGGGTCGCTCCGTGCAAGTGGATGTGCCAGCAGAGCGCGTGGTACTAGGATTTTATGCTGAAGACTACATGGCAATTGGTACTGAGAAGGCCTTTGATCATGTGGTTGGGATCTCTAAAGATACTTGGCAAGCCTGGCGCCCCGCGAGTTGGCAGTTGTACACCGACTATCGCCCATCACTAAAAGCCATTCCAGATGTGGGTGAAGTTGAGTCGCAAACCTTCTCCGTTGAAAAAGTTCTGAGCCTAAACCCCAGTGTGTTGTTATTGGCTGACTGGCAGTATAAGGGCCTTGGAATGGATGTAGACGCCATTGAAGACGCCGGTATTCCGATTGTGGTGGTGGATTACAATGCTCAAACCTTGGAGCGTCACTTAAAAAGTACTCAAATTATCGGTGAATTAACTGGCCAAGAAGCACGCGCCGCGAAAATTGCTGATGAGTATCAGACGGTGGTTGAGCATATTCACGACACTATCGCCAAGGCCAAGTTACCAAAACCACGTACTTACGTAGAGTTTGGGAACCAGGGTCCTAGTGAGTATTCTTTCACCTATGGTAAAAATATGTGGGGCGCGATGGTCACCAGCGCGGGTGGCGATAACATTGCCGCGCCATTCATCGAGTGGTGGGGACCAATCAATCCAGAGCAAGTATTAGCCTCCAACCCGCAAGTGATCTTCATTACGGGCACCGAATCGGGCAAAAAATCGGATGCCATGGTGATGGGTCAAGGGATTGCTCAATCGCTGGCGGTAGAGCGTCTTAAAGGTTTCACTCAACGTGCTGGCTGGGAAAGCCTGGACGCTGTCAAGAACAAACGTCTGTTCGGTATTTACCAAGGTGCATCGCGCACCATCCTTGACGGCAGCATGCTGCAATTTATTGCAAAAGCGCAGTACCCAGAGCTTTTCAAAGCACTCGATCCGGCACAAAATTATCTTGATTTTTATCATAAGTATTTGCCTGTAAGTCCTAAAGGCAGCTTTGCCGTACAAATGACTGATTAATGCTAGCATCCAGCCTCATTGCAGATGCGGTCAATCACCAACGTCGCTCGGAAAAGCGGCGTTGGTGGGTTTTGGCCGGCTTACTGCTGTTACTGGCATTTTCCTTTTTGCTGGATATTGCAACCGGACCTTCATTATTGGGCCTGACGGATGTGTTTCGGGCCTTAATGGAGGGGCTTGGTGCGCCTGTTGAGGTGACCACTACCACTAAAGTGATCGTGATGAATCTGCGTTTGCCCATCGCCTTAATGGCGGTTGTGGTTGGTGGATCTCTGGGGGTGGGTGGCGCTGAAATGCAAACCTTACTCAATAATCCGATGGCCAGCCCTTATACCTTGGGGATGGCGGCTGCAGCGGGTTTTGGCGCCGCCTTTATGTTGTATCTTGGCGGCTTGGGTTTACATTCGCAAATTGCGGTGCCGCTGGGTGCCTTCGCCTGTTGCATGTTATCGGCAAGTTTGTTGTTTGGCCTGGCGATGATGCGACATATCACTTCCGGTCAATTAATTCTGGCCGGCATCGCCTTGCTATTTTTGTTTCAGTCGCTGCTTTCCTTGGTGCAATTCATCTCATCGCCGGAATTAAGCCAGCAAATTTTGTTTTGGTTATTTGGTAGTTTAACCAAAGCCAATTGGACCAATTTTCTAATCACCGCCATCGTAACGCTGATTTGTGTCGCGGTGTTGCTGAAAGATGCCTGGCAACTAACAGCGCTTCGCTTAGGGGAAGAACGGGCGAAGAGTCTTGGCGTGAATGTGGCTCGCTTGCGTATTAAGACTCTGATTATAGTGGCCATTATGACCGCAACCGCTACCAGTTTTGTTGGCATTATCGGCTTTATTGGTATTGTGGCGCCTAACATTGCCCGTATGCTGGTGGGTGAAGATCAGCGCTACTTCTTGCCATTATCATTTTTGGTGGGGGCATTTTTGCTGTCCAGCGCCTCAGTGTTGTCGAAAGTGATTGTACCCGGCGCTTTATTCCCCATCGGTATTGTAACCGCGATTATTGGTGTGCCGTTTTTCTTTTGGTTGATTATGAGTAAGAGGCGCTAAGCATGCTGGAAGTCCGTGAATTATCTCTGGCATTTGATGACTTAGTGTTGGCTGATCGTCTTAGCTTTTCGCTGGCTGCCGGAAAGACCCATGTGATTATCGGCCCCAATGGGACCGGTAAAAGTTCCTTGCTAAAAACCTTGTTTGGTGACATTCAGCCACAAGGCGGAGAAGTACTGTTTGAGCATACCCGGTTGACCAAGTCCAACCTGAATCCTTGGCGCCAGCAGTTTGGCTATATGCCGCAGGATATTCGTCTGGATGTGGGTTTGAGTGCCTTAGAGGTGGTGCTGTTGGGAAAAATGAGTGCACTTTCCCTCAAACTAGACGATTCCTTGCTCGAGCAAGCCTTACAGGCTCTGGACGCCATTGGTTTATTGCACTTGGCAAATCGCGATGTGCGAACCTTGAGTGGCGGCCAATGCCAGATGGTTTTGTTCGCTCAGGCTTTGATGCGTCAGCCTAAGATTTTAATGCTGGATGAGCCGGTGAGCGCTTTGGATCTGCATTTTCAGCAAGTGCTACTGAACCATCTCGATCAGCAAACCAAAGCCAAGCACTGGGTTTCACTGATGATCCTGCATGACCTTAATCTGGCGGCGCAGTATGCCGACAACTTATTGGTGTTGAAAGATGGTCACTTGATTGCTCAGGGGGCACCAAAAGATATTTTGTATCCAGAGCTAATTGATAAAGTGTACGGGGTAAAAGTAGACATTCAACTGGACAGTTTAGGGGCGCCGTTTATTCGAACGCGACGGCCCGGTCACGCAGCCGTTCACGGATAAAAACCATCAAATAAAATCGATCGAAGGAAATGAAGATGTCGAGTAAATACCTTGTTTTGGCCCTGTTGGCATGCTTGTCTGTCAGTCCGCTGTCGGCAAAGGAATGGCAGGTTAAAATGTTGAGTTATGGTGACGCCGGTTCGATGGTATTTGAGCCCGCATTTTTGCAGGCGGAAGTTGGCGACAGCGTTACTTTTGTTCCCAGCCAGTCAGGACATTTTGTTAAGTCTTATGTGGTGCCGGAGGGCGCGTCGGGCTGGGCCTCTAAAATGGATCAAGCTTATACCATTACGCTGGAGCAACAGGGATTGTTTTTGTATTACTGCCCACCGCATTTAATGATGGGCATGGTAGGGTTGATTCAGGTTGGTGAGGCGGTGAATAAAGCCACCTTTGAACAAAAATATCCGCGTTTACGTGCTAAAGTGGCACTCAGCCCAGAGCGAGTGGATGCTGTTGTTGCCCAGATCAAATAGTCGATGAAAGCAAATCATTTGCTGGCCGACTGGCAAGGCTTGTCAGCTGCCAGTCGTGTATTGGTGATTAATGGCTTTAGCTTTAATCTTGGCTTCTATATGTTATTGCCGTATCTGGCAGATCATTTACAGCGTTCGCTTGGTTTGTCGCCTTGGTACGTTGGTCTGGTGATTGGCTTGCGGGTATTTAGTCAGCAGGGCATGTTTCTGGTGGGGGGCACTCTCGGCGATTATTTCGGTTACAAGCGCCTAATTCTGGCTGGCTGCGTGGTACGGGTGGCTGGTTTTGCTCTATTAGGCGTCGCCGAAAGCCTTCCCTGGTTGTTACTCGGCGCCTTTTTTACCGGGTTTGCTGGAGCGCTCTTTACCCCATCCAGCAACGCCTATCTGGCTTATGAGGCGCCCGATCTGGCGCGTCGAGACCGGATTTTTGCGCTGCAAAACTGGACCAGTGAAGCGGGCATGTTGTTAGGTCCCTTGCTGGGCATTCTTTTGGTCGCCAAAAATTTTATGTGGGTTGGCTGCTCTGCCGCCGCGATTTTTGCGATTTTGTTTTTGATCCAATGGCGCTACCTACCCAAATTAGCGGCTCAGGCAAATCGTGAGCAGGGAGCCCAGCCTTTTTGGTTGCAGTGGCGGTCGATGTTACAGCATCGGCATTTCATGGGCTTTATTGGCTTTGCCTGCGCCTTTCAGTTGTTGTTTCATCAATTGTATTTGGCACTACCCAATGAGGTGCAAATGCGCGGCCTGAATTCAGATGTGATCACTTGGGTATTTATGACCTCTTCGGCACTGGGTATTGGCTTACAGATGCCCATCAGTCGTTGGGTGGCTCGAAATATTGGTCCGGCCGCGGCGATGGGCATCGGTTTAGCCCTAATGGGCCTGTCCTTTTTGTGGTTTTTAGTCAGTGTATCTTCTTGGCAGGCCGCCAATTTTATCGCTTATGCGGTGATGTTTAGTTTCGGCTCGATGCTGGTTTTACCCCTACTGGGCTCGTATGTGGCCCGTTTTTGCAGCGCAGCTGAGCTGGCCAGCCATTATGGTTTATACGCCTGTATTGGCGGGGTTGTGGCTTTGCTTGGTAACGTTGCAGTGGGTTGGTTGTTAGACGTCGATGCTTTACCGCGCCAGTCGGTTTGGCTCGGGCTTGCGTTGATCGGTTGTTGCTCGGGCTTTGGCCTGTATCGACAGGTTCGTCATTTACCTTAGTGCTAGAGGTGGATTGGTGATTGATTTGGCAGGATCAGCATGGCGAATGACTTGATTGTGGTGTGCTAACCGCCACGACTATAAATGAGCGCTCGTCATTAGCATTCCGAGTGTTGCTTAAGCCGTAGTTGCCTATTGCAAAGAAATGTAAATTTTATATCTATTTAAAGTCAAAGATATAAAAATCATTATTTTAGTTAATTTTATATGGAGTAGAGGGCAAGGATTTAGATAGTTTTTGACGAAATTTTCAGTCATTAACTCTTAGCTTTTTCGACTTTGATGACAAAAACACGACAGAAAGATTAAAGCTTAAGCACTATGGTGGTTTGCTAATCAATTTTGTTCTCATTCACACACCATTCGCTCATTCAAATGACTCAATATCTACTGTAATTACAGGCTTGCAGTGAGTATTTAGTTCCTAATTAAGGCTTAGGCGCATGTTGCGTCGAGCAAGTATTCAGCCATTTTTGCAGTCAGGAGATTTATGCATGACTAAAGTATTTAAATCATTCCGTTTTACTTTGCTCGGTTTAGCGGTGGCGTTTTCCCTTCTTGCTTGTGACACTGAAACAACCAAGGCGAAACCTGCAGCGGCTCCAGCGATGCCTGCGGTTACTGTCGATGCGGTTGTCATCAAAACCCAGCCTATAGAGTTAGCAACCCGTCTTCCGGGTCGCACCAGTGCTTTTCGGGTTGCAGAAGTTCGGCCACAGGTGGAAGGGATTGTTTTGCAACGCTTGTTTGTTGAAGGCAGCACGGTCAAAAAAGGTGATGTGTTATTTCAAATTGACCCTGCAAGCTATGAGGTCGCGTTAGATAGTGCTCAAGCGACGCTTGCTTCAGCGCGAGCGGTACTCGAAAGAGCAGAGCTACAGCTGAATCGTTATCAAGCTTTGATAAAAAAACGAGCGATCAGTCAACAAACTTACGAAGATTCCCAAGCGAGTTATCGTGAGGCGGTGGCATCGATTATGTCAGCTAAAGCGGCGGTTAAATCGGCGCAAATTAATTTAGATTATACCAAGATTAAGGCCCCGATCTCGGGCCGTATTGGCTTGTCGGCTGTGACTGAAGGAGCCTTAGTGACCGCAAATCAAACAACTTATTTGGCGGTGATTAAACAGCTGGATCCTTTGTATGTAGACATTTCTCAGTCTAGCTCTGATTTGATGAAACTACGCAGTAATCATCCTCTGGGCGAAAAAACACTGGGTGCGATTCAGTTGTCGCTGGACGATGGGACACCAGTTGCAGAACCAGCCAGCTTGCAATTTGCGGATGTGAGTGTTGACCAAGAAACAGGCACGGTGAATCTTCGCGCCTTGGTACCTAACCCCGATTTGTTGTTATTACCAGGCATGTATGTTCGGGCCGAAGTCCCCACCGAGACTCGTGCTGAAGCGATTCTGGTGCCGCAGCGGGCGGTTAGCCGGGATGTGACCGGACGCGCTCATGTGATGTTGGTGAATTCAAAAAATGTAGTTGAAGATCAAGTGGTTGATGCAGTTCGAGTGGTGGGAACTCAGTGGTTGATTGATGCTGGCTTAAGTGTGGGCGATCAGGTGATCGTGAATGGCCTACAAAAAGTGAAACCCGGAAGTGCAGTGCAGCTGAATATCTTAGCACTTGATGAAGGACAGTAAACTATGGCTCGTTTTTTTATTGATAGGCCCATTTTTGCATGGGTAATTGCCATTGTTATTATGTTAGCGGGGGTGTTATCGATTACGTCACTACCGGTGGCGCAATATCCGACAATCGCTCCGCCAGCGGTGAGTATTTCTGGGAATTATCCAGGCGCTTCGGCACAAACCGTAGAAGATAGTGTGACGCAAATTGTCGAACAAAACATGAATGGTATTGATAATTTATTGTACATGTCATCGACCAGTGATTCTTCGGGACGCTTCTCTACCACCTTGACCTTTGCGTCAGGCACCGATCCAGATATTGCGCAAGTACAGGTTCAAAATAAGCTTAGTGTGGCGGAGTCTTTACTCCCGACTGCAGTGGTGAATCAAGGGATCTCGGTTGCCAAATCATCCAGTAGCTTTTTGATGGTGATCGGCTTTTATTCCAAAGACGGTAGCATGAACAATATCGACTTGGCGGATTATGTCGTCTCTAAGGTGAAAGATCCTTTGAGTCGAACCGAAGGGGTTGGTGAACTGCAGGTATTTGGTTCTCAACATGCTATGCGTATCTGGCTCGATCCACATAAGCTGAATAAATATAGTTTAACGCCAGTTGATGTGACCAACGCTATTAGCGCGCAAAACACCCAGGTATCGGTGGGTGAATTAGGCGGCGCTCCTTCGGTGCCGGGTCAGCAGCTGAATGTGACCGTGACCGCGCAAGGGCGTTTGTCATCGGTGAAGCAGTTTGAAAACATTCTATTAAAGGTAAATAGCGATGGCTCGCAAATCCGCTTAGAAGACGTTGCGAGAGTGGTGTTGGGAGGGGAAAGCTATGCTTCGGTGGCGCGTTATAATGGCCACTATGCAACTGGCTTGGCGATTACTTTGGCTAGTGGGGCGAATGCCTTGGATACTGCCGAAGCGGTGACAGCAAAAGTTGCTGAGTTGCAGAAATTTTTCCCTGAATCCTTGGAAGTGGTATATCCCTACGACACCACGCCATTTGTCAGAATTTCTATTGAAGAAGTCGTGCAAACGCTCTTTGAAGCCATTGCATTGGTATTCTTGGTGATGTTCTTGTTCCTCCAAAACTTTCGGGCGACCTTGATCCCAACTATTGCGGTTCCTGTTGTATTATTGGGAACTTTTGGAGTGATGGCGGCATTTGGCTTCTCGATCAATACCTTAACCATGTTTGGCTTGGTTCTGGCGATTGGCTTGTTGGTCGATGATGCGATTGTGGTGGTTGAGAACGTGGAACGGGTGATGGCCGAAGAAGGCTTGTCTCCGCGTGATGCCACGCGAAAATCGATGGGACAAATTACTGGTGCACTGGTGGGGATTGCTCTGGTGTTGAGCGCAGTATTTGTACCAATGGCCTTCTTTGGGGGCGCTTCAGGCGCGATTTATCGACAGTTTTCTTTAACGATTGTGTCGGCCATGGTGTTATCGGTGATCGTTGCGATGGTGTTAACCCCGGCGCTATGTGCAGCGTTGTTAAAGCCGGTCAGTGAAGGCGCGCATACCCCTAAACGTGGGCCTTTAGCCTGGTTTAACCAAGGCTTTAATGCCAGTACCCAAAAATATCGAGGGGTAGTGCAACGTGGTGTACATCAAAAAATCCGCTACGGGATCGTTTATATTGCGGTGATTGCTGCCTTGGCTTCGCTGTGGAATAAATTGCCAACGTCATTTCTTCCCGAGGAAGATCAGGGGGTATTGATGGCGATGATTCAACTACCTACTGGTGCCACTCGTGAGCGGACCATGGCAGTATTGGATAAGGTTCGGGGGCACTTTCTCGAGGCTGAAAAGGACGCCGTGGAGTCGGTGTTCTCGGTGGCTGGTTTTAGTTTCGCGGGCAGTGGTCAGAATATGGCGATGACTTTCGTGAAGCTGAAGGATTGGGATCAGCGTACCAATCCAGGGCTATCGGTGAAGGCGATTATAGGTCGAGCTTGGGGGGCTTTATCTCAAGTGAAAGAAGCCTCGATATTTGCCTTTAACTTACCGCCAATCCCTGAATTAGGCACCGCCAGTGGTTTTGATGCTTACCTGATTGATGAAGGTAATTTAGGTCACGAAAAAATGATCCAGGCGCGTAACCAGCTACTGGGGATGGCTGCCAATAATCCGAATTTAAACGCGGTGCGACCAAACGGTATGGAAGATGCTCCTCAATTTCGAATTGAGATTGATTATGAAAAAGCCATGTCAATGGGCGTTGCGGTGAGTGACATCAATAGCTCTTTGCAAACCGCTTGGGGTTCTAATTATGTGAATGATTTCATTGATAATGGGCGGGTTAAAAAAGTATATGTTCAAGCAGATGCGCCATTTCGTATGAACCCAGACGATTTCTTGTTATGGCATGTTCGTAATGCCAACCATGAAATGGTGCCGTTTAGCGCGTTTGCAAGCACTCATTGGAGCTATGGTTCACCACGTTTAGAGCGCTTTAATGGGTCACCAGCTCTTAATATTCAAGGTGCGGCAGCGCCGGGTAAGAGTACTGGTGACGCGATGGATGCGATTGAAGCGATTGTAAGTCAGTTGCCGCAGGGAGTGGGTTTAGCTTGGAATGGCGTGTCTTACCAAGAGAAGCAAAGTGGGGCGAACTCGGCCTTGCTATATTCGATCTCCTTGTTGATCGTATTCCTTTCTTTGGCGGCCTTATATGAAAGTTGGAGTGTACCATTCTCGGTGATAATGGTGGTGCCACTAGGGATTTTTGGGGCAATTATTGCTGCAACTTTCCATCACTTATCCAATGATGTGTATTTCCAAGTTGGGCTATTAACAACAGTGGGATTGTCGGCGAAAAATGCCATTCTGATTGTTGAGTTTGCGAAAGCACAATATGACCAAGGGATGGACCTTATCGCTGCGACCGTAGAAGCTTGTCGGATGCGTTTACGCCCAATTATCATGACTTCTATGGCCTTTATTTTAGGAGTATTACCTTTGGCCTTAAGTTCTGGTGCTGGGGCTGCTAGCCGTAACGCGATTGGTTGGGCGGTTGTTGGTGGTATGATTTCAGCCACGGTACTCTCGATATTTTTTGTCCCAGTGTTCTTTGTTTTGGTGATGCGTCTATTTCGTACCCAGCCAAACACTATTCAGCAAACAGCGGGAATTGAGCAGACTACAGAGGATAATTAATTGAGTAGGCCGGCGCACTTATTGGAATTGATAGTGCTTTAAACTAATTTTGTTCGACATGTTTTCAACACCATCAGCTTGGCTGATGGTGTTTTTTTATGCGAAAACGATAGCCATGGATAAATTTCTCGCGGGTCGTTGATGACGCTCGCCAGCGCGTAGGAGTCGATTTCCCTGTGTTTGATTGTTGAGTACGGTCAAAGAGCCTGCTATAACATTTGCTGGTGCTGATATGATGGAATGATGTTTTTGGATAAATTTGATCAACAGATTGTTGCATTGTTGGTAGATAATGCCCGTATGCCGGTGAGTCAAGTTGCCCGTGAAGTGAGCCTGTCGCGTTCGGCGACCGCTGAACGGATCCATAATTTAGAAAAGCATGGGATCATTAAGGGTTATCATGCAGAGCTTGGGCATGGCGACCAGTCACCGTTGATTGCAGCGCATTTTGAATTACGTTATAACGAACATCATTGTGAAGCCTACGCGGCGTTTATGCGAAAAATTCCTGAAATCAAACGTTGTCAGTCGATCAGTGGCGATGTGGATATGTTGCTCTATGTTGAGGTGGAGTCGATGGCTCGTTTAGAGGCGATTCGTCTGCAGCTGGAGCAGATGGAAAAAATGGTGATGGTTCGCACTCACATGGTATTACGCGAAATGTTTAATCGTTAACTTCATATGGATCAAGTGATTGTGGGCTTTCATCTGGATGAGCAGCAACATTGGATTGCAAAACTCGCCTGTGGCCATAGCCAGCATTTACGGCATCAGCCACCATGGCAAAATCGTGCTTGGGTGTTCGATCATCACGCTCGCTTAAGTCGCCTAGGTCAAACCTTGTACTGTACCAAATGCCTCAAATCGGTTCCTGCCGATTGGATTTAATCATTATTTCAATTTCATCGATCGTTTTCAGTTGTTTCCCCGTTATAAGCATAGGATTAGGCTGCAAGGTAGATTGTTATGCGATTGGCGCAAGGCAGACATCGACGCTATTTACTTTTCATCGTTTTACTGGCTGGCCTATTCGGTTGTGCTCGTGATGATGTGGGTGCTTATGCTGCAAACCACCCACAATTGATACTGAAAGATTTTTTCAATGGTGAGTTAACCGCCCATGGTATTGTAAAAAACCGAGATGGTGAATTAATCCGCTATTTTAATGTTAGCATGCAGGCCCGTTGGGATGAGCAGGGGCAGGGAACACTTGACGAACACTTCGAATTTGATGATGGGGAACGACAACGGCGGATATGGACTTTACAGCCGCAGGAAGATGGTGGTTACCTCGCCAGTGCTAATGATGTGAGTCAACCAGCAAGCATGCGGATCTCCGGCAATGCGTTGTTTATGGAATATGTATTAAGTTTGCAATACCAAGGGAAGCCTTTGGACGTTAATGTGAAGGACAAAATGTATTTGGTGAACCCGCGTACCATCATTAACGAATCGCAAATCAGTAAATTTGGTTTTACGCTTGGCTCTGTGAGCTTGGTGATCCAGAAGCTGCCTTGAGCACAAAAGCTAATTAAATAAAGTAAATACCTTGTTAATTTCTAGTAAACTAGACTAGGTATTATGAATAGCATCATTTAATAAGAGAGAATTGGATGTCGAATGTGTCTAATCTAGCGCCTCTGGCGAGCAGTTTTAGTTTAGATCCTGCCCTGATTACGATTACTAATTTGCGGCTTCGTACCTTTATTGGTTTTAATCAAGAAGAGCTGAGTAAACAACAAGATGTGGTGATTAACGCAGAAATTCGTTATCAGGCTAGCCAAGCCTGTGTCGCGGATAGTGAAGATTTGGCGCTGAACTACAAGCTGATCACCAAAGCGATGATTGCCCATGTGGAGCAGGGGCATTTCAGACTGCTCGAAAAACTATGTGCCGATTTGCTGAATCTGGCGATGAGTGAACCAAGAGTGATTAACGCACGGATTACGGTGGATAAACCGCATGCCTTGCGGTTTGCCGATTCGGTATCGGTGACTCTATCGGGCACTCGTAATGCCGATTAAGGTTAGTGAAATTCACGCGCCAGTTTTGATTACTGGTGCTGGACAGCGACTCGGATTAAGCATTGCTAAAGACTTGTTAGCTCAGGGCTATCCGCTTCTGATTAGCTACCGTAGTGAAACCGCTGGTGTTGCCGAGCTACGTGAACTGGGGGCGGACTGTGTGGCGGCCGATTTTAGCCAAGATGCCGGTATTCAAAGTTTTATTACTTATGTGTTAAACCATTATTCGGTGTTGCGGGCGGTGATCCATAACGCTTCGCAGTGGTTAAAAAATGCAGCTTTAGACGATGAACATGAGTTGATGCGTCAGATGTGGTGTGTGCATGTGACGGCTCCGTATCAGATGAATTTGGCCTTCGAAAGTCTATTAAATCAACAGCATCAAACTGGCGAGACCAGCGATATTATTCATTTAACGGATTATGTGGCAGAAAAAGGCAGTGCCAAACATATCGCCTATGCTGCCAGTAAAGCTGGTCTGGCCAACTTGAGTCTCTCTTTTGCTGCTCGGCTCGCGCCTGCCGTGAAAGTTAATAGCATTGCGCCTTCGTTATTGATGTTTAATCAGCACGATGACGCAGCCTATCGTCGTAAGGCATCGGCCAAATCGCTGATGGCGAAAGAAGGCGGCGCGGATGAAGCGGTCGCCGCGGTGAATTTTATTATGAACAGTCAATATTTAACGGGTCGCTGCATTGCTTTAGACGGCGGTCGTCACCTCGTTTAATGTGAATAGCCCTGCATGGGCTTGACCTATCAAGACAATCTAAAGGAAGTGATTATGAAAGTAGCGTTAGCCGAAAAAAAATTTAGCAAAGACGCTTGCTTGTCACCGGAGGCAATTCAAGTACGCCAAGCCTTGATTGCAAGAGGTATCGAAACCCCCTTGCTAGAAAATCAGTTAAGCAACGAGCAAAAGTACCAAAAAATAAAGGCTTCATTAACTGAGGTGGTGAGTACTCTGGGTTTGGATCTTCGTGATGATAGTTTGGCGGAAACGCCGCATCGGATTGCTAAAATGTTTGTGGATGAAGTGTTCTCAGGCTTGGACTATTCGCGTTTTCCCAAAATTAGCATCATTGAGAATAAAATGGCGGTGGAAGAAATGGTGAAAGTTGCCGACATTTCCTTTACCAGTACCTGTGAACATCATTTTGTGACCATCGATGGTTTGGCGAAAGTGGCGTATATTCCCAAAGATAACATCATTGGTTTGTCGAAAATTAATCGTATTGTTCGTTTCTTTGCCCAGCGTCCGCAGGTGCAGGAGCGTTTAACCCAGCAAATTTTAGTTGCTCTACAAAGCCTATTAGGCACCGAAGATGTGGCGGTTTCGATGGTTGCGACCCATTTTTGCGTGAAGGCGCGAGGGGTGATGGATGCAAGTTCTTCTACCCAAACCTCTGCTTTTGGTGGTCAATTTAAGTCGAGTCAATCCACGCGTAGAGAGTTCTTGGCCTAAGGCCCGGATTTAGTGATTAATTTTACCGCTATTTTTAATTTGACTGATGAAGCAGCCCAAAGCAGGGGGATGTCTAAACAACGCTTCATTTTAAAGCAAAATTCAGCGTTGCTGTTCAAGGCACCTTGGTGAAGGTGTTTTCCCCTATTGCCTATTACAACAGGGGAACATTCAGTTTATTTATTGCCTGAAGTACTGCTTGCAGGTTTCGCGAAACGTTTACTCTTCGCTGCACCACCAGTATGTCGGCGATTTTTCCCAACTGGCTTATTGCCGCGGGCATTTTCACTCGAGCGTTGTCCGTCTTGGTGTTCAGCGCGTGGATTTCTCGGTTTTTTGGGTTTTTTCGGTTTTATTGGGCGACCGTCTAAGCGAGTCGGTGGTAGCACGACACTCGGCTCAAAACCGGCCTCTTCTTTACGCTCCAATAGTGCTCCAGTTAAGCGCTCGATACCACTGAGGTCGGCAATTTCATCGGCACAGACCAATGAGATTGCTTGACCAGTCGCGCCTGCGCGACCCGTTCGACCAATGCGATGCACATAGTCTTCAGATACATTCGGTAAATCAAAGTTGACTACTTGTGGCAGTTGGTCAATATCCAGGCCGCGCGCCGCGATGTCGGTGGCGACTAAGACTCTTACTTCACCACTTTTAAAGTTGGCTAAAGCTTTGGTGCGTGCACCCTGGCTTTTATTACCATGAATTGCCGCTGCACTGATGTTTCGCTGTTCCAGATGTTTGGCTAAGCGATTCGCTCCATGCTTGGTTCGGCTAAATACTAAAACTTGCTGCCAGTCATTTTGTTTGATGAGTTGGGTCAATAGGCCTGACTTCTTGCTTTTATCAACAGGCACGATCCATTGCTCGACCGTTTTGGCTGCCGCATTACGCGGCGTCACAGAAATTTCGACCGGATCTTTTACCAAGCTCTTGGCTAGCGTGCGAATTTCATTGGAGAAAGTCGCTGAAAACATTAAGGTTTGACGCTGTTTGGGCAATAAAGCCAGAATTTTTCGAATGTCATGGATGAAGCCCATGTCCAACATCCGGTCAGCTTCATCAAATACGATGACTTCCAGTTGTTGGAAGCGAAAGGCATTTTGCTGGTATAAATCGAGTAAACGGCCTGGCGTTGCCACTAAGACATCGGCGCCACGACGTAGTTTTTGCATTTGCGGGTTAATTTTAACCCCACCAAATACCACGGTAGAGCTTAAAGGTAAGTTCTTACCGTAAGTGGCGACACTTTCACCAACTTGAGCCGCTAACTCGCGGGTGGGCGTTAATACTAGCGCTCGCACCTGATTGGCTCGGGCTTTTGGCCCCTTGGATAATATTTCTAACAGCGGCAAAGTGAAGCCGGCGGTTTTACCGGTACCGGTTTGCGCGGCTGCCATGATGTCTTTACCTTCTAAAATCACAGGAATAGCTTTGGTTTGAATGGCTGAAGGTGTGTCGTAGCCTTGTTCGGCAACGGCTTCAAGAAGGGGTTTGGATAAACCCAGGGAATCAAAGCTCATAGAAAATTGTCTCTTGTGGTAAGTGGTTAAAACATGGCCGCCGAATTGGCTGGGCGTGCAGCTTACAGCAAGTTCGCCAAGAGCGCCATCCTTGCAGTTACTGATGCAAGGTTTTGCCATTGATTATGGCAGCCGCAACCGACTCTGTCTTGTTTTCCCCGGCTTGATGGAGTCGCGTTGGTCGCTGTTGATGGGAGCTTGGCTTGTAATTGAGCAGATTTTAGGCATAGTGAAAACTATTAAGTGAAGTAAGGAAGATAGTTACAGTATGAAAATTTGGGTTGATGCCGATGCCTGTCCGGTGGTGATTAAAGAGATTCTGTTTCGGGCTGCCGAACGTATGCAATTACCGTTGATTTTAGTGGCTAATCAATATATTAACACGCCGCCTTCGAAGCTGATTAGCAGTATTCAGGTTAGTGCAGGTTTTGATGTCGCGGATAATGAAATTGTGGCGCGGGTAGCACCGGGGGATTTGGTAATTACCGCTGATATTCCTTTAGCCGACGAGGTGATTAGTAAGCAAGCGCAAGCCCTGAGTCCACGGGGTGAACTGTATACGAAAAATAATATTAAAGGGCGGCTGAATATGCGGGACTTTATGGATACCTTGCGTTCCAGTGGGATGCATGCAGGAGGCCCTGCGGCGATGAATCAATCGGATCGAAAGGCTTTTGCCAGTCACCTTGATAGAATTTTGGCTCGTTACCTGCGCGAGTCGCCGACGAAGCCATCGTGAGTGTCAGTCGCGATATTATAGTTGACTCGTTTCAGCGTTGATTTTGATAGCAAATATGAAAAGGAGGAGCAAATGGGAAAGCAGTTTGTGTCGATGAGTCATCAGCATATTGAGTTTATTGAGCAACAACAGCTATTTTTTGTTGCCACGGCAGCCGCACAAGGCAAAGTGAATGTTTCACCCAAGGGAATGGATTCTTTTCGGGTACTCAATTCGCAACAAGTGCTTTGGCTTAACTTGACTGGTAGTGGTAACGAAACCGCAGCCCATGTGCAGCAGCTGCCTCGGATGACAGTGATGTTTTGCGCCTTTCAGGGGAAACCGTTGATCCTTCGTTTATATGGTCAGGCGACGGCTATTCACCGTGCTGATGAGGCTTGGCAAGACTATATCTCGATGTTTCCTGCACAAGCAGGCGCTCGCCAAATATTCTTGCTAGAGATAGAGATGGTGCAAGGTTCTTGTGGTCTATCAGTCCCATTTTTTGACTTTGTGGGACCGCGAGATGAGTTAAGTTCGTGGGCTGAAAAACAAGGCGAAAGAGGTATTGAACAGTATTGGGCTAAGAAAAATCAACGCAGTCTCGATGGCGTGGCTACCCATATTGTCAACTTATCTAAGCCAGCCACTTAAGCTCAAATTATCATTTGAGCTGTAAGTAATTTTTAACGTTGTAGTTCTTTATTTGGTGCTTCAATGTCTAATAATGGGGACGCATCAATTTCTTCGGCATTCATCATCGCTGCAACGTGTTGTAACGAGGATAAGATCTGAGTTTTTTCCCAGTCGTTCAAATTTTCAAAACGCTTAATAAATTGCTCGTGTAATAGCGGTGGAACCGTGGTTAATATGTCCATGCCTCGCTCGGTGAGCCGTGGGTTGACGATGCGTCGATCGGTCGCGCTACGAACGCGTTCAATAAGCAGCCGTTCTTCCAAGCGATTCAGGATGGTGGTAACCGTGGCCTGGCTTAACGAGACTTGGTCAGATAGCCGCTTTACCGTTACTGTGCCTAATTCTTCAATTGCCCTGAGGACCATCACTTGAGGAATTGTTAAGCCACAGGCTTTTACAATGCGTTTCGACTGTAAGTCAGTCGCGCGGATAATTTTTCGAAGCGAGATGAGAACATCTTGCCAGTACGCTGATTTTTCCATGGTCACCGAGCTTTTTGATTTTTGCCTAGTATATCCCATACTTAGCCTACAGGGTATGTTCAGCTATTCGTTTGAACTCTAATTATTAGAGATGTATTATTAGCGCCACTAACTGAGGCATCAAGGAAGGAAATAATCATGAAATTTAGATACGCAGCATTGCTGTTAGTCTGTGGTTTTGTTCAGGCAGAAGAGGATTGTGGCAGTGTAACCATTGCCGATATGAATTGGAGTTCTGCATCGCTGATCGCCAATGTAGACAAGTTTATCCTTGAGCAGGGGTATGGCTGTGAAGCGGAGCTAGTTCCTGGTGATACAATGCCAACCACAGTTTCGATGATTGAAAAAGGCGAACCTGATATTGCGCCAGAGTTGTGGACCAACTCGGCCAAGGATGCCTTGGAACGCGGGGTCGCCGAAAAACGCATTCGTTTTGCTGGACGTTCGCTCTCCGATGGCGGAGAAGAAGGTTTTTGGGTTCCACAATATATGGTTGACCAATACCCTGAACTGGCCACTATCGAAGGCATTAAGCAACATGCCGATTTATTCCCACATCCTGAAAGTAAAGAACTTGGGGGATTTTATGGATGTCCGGCGGGCTGGAATTGCCAAATTTCATCTGGGCATCTATTTACTGCTTTGGCGCTAGAAAAGTCGGGCTTTGAATTAATTGATCCTGGTTCGGGTGCTGGTTTATCTGGCTCTATCGCAAAAGCCTATGCACGCAAGCAGGGTTGGTTTGGTTATTATTGGGCACCTACGGCGGTATTGGGAAAGTACAAGATGGTCAAAGTTGACCTTGGTAGTGGTATCGATGAGCAAGAGTTTTTGAGCTGCACCACACAAGAAGACTGCGTTAATCCTAAAGTGACGATGTACCCACCTTCTGCGGTGTACTCGGTGACGACCGAAAGTTTTGCCAGCAAAGCACCACAAGCTTATGGATATATTACTAAGCGAGCGTTTAGTAATGCCCAAATGAATCAATTATTGTCATGGATGGAAGACAATCAAGCTGATGGTGATGCTGCTATGTATCATTTCTTAAGCGAATTTCCAGAGACTTGGAAAGCTTGGGTTTCACCCGAAGTGGCTGCAAAAGTTAGTCAAGCGCTAGCGAGTATGTAATTGATTGTTTTATAGGCCAGCCTCAGCTGGCCTTTTTCATTTATTAAGAGGTAGTTTTATGGCGGATTCGTCGTGGCTGGATAGCTTTCCACAAATGAGCCGAGCCGATCTTATTATGATACGCAAAGGCCTAGATGGGGCATATCGAAGTTTTTCCCGAGAGTATGGCGAGGCCATTGAGTCGTTTTTCGATCCCTTACTACAATTTTTAGTGTGGTTCGAAAAATTACTTATCAACACACCATGGTGGTTAGTTTTATTGGTTTGCGCGGTGTTAGTTTATCTGGCCAGCCGTTCTTGGAAACTGGTGATCGGCAGCGTGGTATCGCTATTGCTGGTGGGATATTTTGGTATGTGGGAAGACATGATGCGTACCATGAGTATTATTACCGTTTGCACCATGCTGGCGATTGCTTTAGGGATCCCCATTGGGATCGTAATGGCGCGCTCTAATCGTGCGCAAGCCATCATCACCCCAATGCTTGATGTGATGCAGACGCTACCAGCCTTTGTGTACTTGATTCCGGTGGTGATGTTGTTGGGTATTGGTAAGATTCCAGGTGTTATCGCCGTGGTTATTTATGGTATTCCTCCGGTCATTCGCCTCACTAATTTGGGGATCCGTTTAGTAGATAAAGAGGTTTTGGAAGCGGCCACGGCCTACGGCGCTAACGCTTGGCAGAGGTTATTTGGGGTGCAAATACCCTTGGCGATGCCAACGATTATGGCGGGTATAAACCAAACCATTATGATGGCTTTATCGATGGTGGTGATCGCTTCCATGATTGGGGTGAAGGGTTTAGGCCAACCCGTACTGAAGTCGATTACGAATCAGTATTTTACTCTAGGTCTACTCAATGGACTGGCAATTGTTGCGCTGGCAATTATTTTCGACCGGACCTCTCAGGCTTATGCCAAGCGTACTCAAGCGCATTTACAAGGACTCAAACATGACTAAGTCGCTAATTAAGGTTGAAGGCTTATATAAGTTGTTTGGGGAAAATGCGAAGCAAGTGATGTCGATGGTTGAGGCTGGCAAGTCTAAGGACGAAATCCTCGCTGAAACTGGCCATACTCTAGGTTTGAAGGATATTAATTTAGAGATCAAACAGGGTGAAATTTTCGTAATTATGGGGCTTTCTGGCTCCGGGAAGTCGACCTTAATTCGTCATTTTAATCGTCTGATAGACCCGACTAAAGGGGTGATTAGTATTGAAGGCACCGACGTGATGAAGTTAAGCCCTAAGCAGTTGCAGGACTTCCGTCGCCATAAAATGTCGATGGTTTTTCAACGTTTTGGTTTAATGCCTCATCGCAGTGTGATTGAAAATGTCGCCTATGGTTTAACGGTGCAGGGGCTTGCTAAAGAACAACGTTTGGCGAAGGCGCAGCAATGGCTAGATACCGTCGGTTTAAGTGGCTATGAGCAACAATATCCCTCACAGTTATCGGGAGGACAACAGCAGCGGGTTGGTTTGGCGCGGGCCTTGTGTACCGATGCTGAAATCTTGTTGATGGATGAAGCCTTTTCTGCCTTAGACCCTTTGATCCGTAGCGAGATGCAAGATCAGTTGATCGAGTTACAAGAAAGCCTGCATAAAACCATCATCTTTATTACTCATGACTTGGATGAGGCCTTGCGTCTGGGAGATCGGATCGCAATTTTAAAAGATGGAGAAGTGGTGCAGCAGGGCACGCCAGACGATATCTTATTGAATCCGGCCACCGATTATGTAGAAGCCTTCGTGAAAGATGTGAACCGTGCTCGAGCCTTAACAGTGGAGACGGTTATGCAGCCTCCCGCGCGTCGAATTACTGCCGATACCATTAGTGAAGCCTTGATGCAGATGAAAAAGATCAAAGGCGACTATGCCTATCACGTGACGGAGGAGGGTTATCAAGGAATCGTCACCCAAGACGCATTGGAGGCTGCCTCGAAAACCCATGGTGATGCCTGCTTTACGTCGAGTGAATGTGAATATCAAGATGTCCCGACAATTTCTCCGGATGCGGCGATTGAGAGTGTGCTCACCGATTCTTTAGAAACGAGTTATTCGCTGCCAGTGGTTGATGATGAAGGGAACTTAAAGGGCGAGCTTACCCGTCGCTCGGTGGCAGAGGTATTTGCCGACTCGGATTCTGAAGCGAGTTCGGTAAAATAAAGTCTTCTCGTTCAACTACAGGTACTGTTCTCCGAATATGGCTTCTGTTTTACTAGGGGCTGTTGAACTTGGGAATTTGTAGGTTCGAGATTACCGCTCACTATCCAAGATAATGCCCTAAGTTTGGTCATACTGAGTCTACGGGAGAATGTAGTCCAGAGTTTTAGTATTGTGCCAATCGCGGCAAATCATGATCTGGAAGTGAGCCAAATTATCGAGCATGCAGGCTTGGAGTTTGGCGCTGTGGGGGAGGGATTTGGTCCTTCCGACGCAGAAGTGAAGTTCATGAGCTAGCACTATCGTCAGCCAAAAGCAGGTTATTGGGTCGCTTTGGTCGATGGTCAGGTCGCTGGATGCGGTGGTATTGCTTGCTTGGATCCAGCGAATGGCAGCTGTGAACTACGCAAGCTATTTGTATCAGCGCACTATCGTGGCCGGGGGATTGGGAAGGCTTTAGCGCTGCATTGTCTTCAATTTGCGACGGAGCAAGCTTATCAACAGTGCTATTTAGGTACCTTGAGTAGCATGAAGTCGGCAATTCACTTATACACTTCTTTGGGATTTAAACGATTAGTGGAGCCCTTTTGCGGTAGCATTCATGATGGCTGTGATGTGTGGATGCTAAAGTCCCTAGCAATGAATGCAGATAAAAATTTTATATCCGCCTGAGTCGTGAGAAACACGCCAGTGATGAATCACCAGCGTGTTTGTTGTGGTGTTTAAGCTAGGGCCAGTACTTCATCTAAATTGATGATTTCTAATATGCCACTCCAGATTTCTCCTTCTTCACTGTTCATGTAGCAGAAGCCATTTAGCCAACCTGCTTTTTGTTAGTAAAGTCAGTGAATAGCGGCTTGGATTGCTCTGCGTTACCCTATTGAAGGTACTTTGCTTGTGATTGTGAGGTGCTTTGTTTAAATTGTGACTTTATTATCTGGCTTTTAAGTCTTTGGAGTCGTCATGATACGAAGCGTTGAACCGCAGGATTTGGCGCAAATGTGTGCCATTTATAACCATTATATACGTAATTCAGTTGCTACCTTTGAAGAACATGAAGTGAGTTTGGAGGATTTCAGTCAGCGCATCGAAAAAATTACCCAGCGTTTTATTTGTTTAGTTTATCAAGGGCAGGATAAGGTCTTGGCTTATGCCTACGTGAGTCCTTGGAAGGAGCGCAGTGCCTATCGTTTTTCAGTAGAAAGTTCGATCTATGTTGCCGCGGATGCTGCTGGTCAAGGTGTCGGTCGAGCACTTTATCAGCAACTCATTGAGACCCTGAAAGATTATCCTGTGGCTACTATTTTAGCTGGAATATCCTTGCCTAATCCTGCCAGCATTGGCTTGCACCAAGTTTTGGGTTTTAAAAATGTGGCTGAAATTGAACGGGTTGGACGCAAATTTGGGACTTGGATCAGCGTTGCTTACTGGCAGCGACATATTAAAACCGAGCAACAACTGCTGCAGCTAGAAGCAAGTACGGATCTGGAACCTTAACCATGTCTGAAATTAGTTTTTCTAAACAACACAAAGATATTTTTGTCGCTAAGGTCCAAGCATATTGTGAGCAACAGCTGAATCTCGAGATAGGCCAGTTTGATGCTGAGTTTTTGCTCGATTTTTTCTCCGAAGAGCTTGGCGCATTCTATTATAACCAAGGTTTGCAAGACGCCCAAACAGTGGTACAGAGTCGAGTTGATAGCATCAGCGATGCACTGTATGAAATTGAGAAACCCACTAAGTGGTAATGGATGAGGAGTGAAGCGTCATCATGAAAACAATTGGCATTTTAGGGGGAATGAGTTGGGAGTCTAGTTTGAGTTATTATCAGTTACTCAATCAAGGCATTAAACAGGCTATGGGCGGCTTACATTCGGCCAAAATTAATTTAGTCAGTGTCGATTTTGCTGAAATAGAAGTTTTGCAACATCGTGGTGATTGGGACGCTTTGGCCGATAAAATGGTCGCGGGGGCTTTGGCGGTGCAAGCGTCAGGTGCAGATTTTTTGCTGATTGCTACGAATACCATGCATAAGTTAGCGCCTCAGGTGGTGAATGCGCTCGATATTCCATTACTGCATATTGCCGATGCGACTGCCCAATGTTTGCGCAAAGACCAGATCCGTCGCGTAGGTTTATTAGGAACCCGCTTTACCATGGAGCAGGATTTTTATGCTGGTCGTCTGCGGGAGCATCAGCTTGAGGTATTGGTTCCCGATGAGCATGGCATGGCACTGGTTCACGATATCATTTATCAGGAATTATGTCAGGGCATGATTTCGGCAGCTTCTAGAGCGATTTATTTGCAGCAAATTGAAGCGCTGCATGCTCGAGGGGCCGAAGCGATTATCCTCGGTTGTACCGAGATTGGTTTGTTAGTGAAACAGCAAGACACTGCGATCAAACTATATGATACAACGGCTTTGCACGTTGCAGCTGCGGTAGAATTTGCCTTAGAAGAATAAAGGCAGAAAAACAAAAACGGCCCCAAAGGACCGTTTTATTAGCTTAAAGCTAGTGTCTAATTAATCGTAGACTAATTGGATACTAATGCCTTAAAAGCAGCTTAGGCAACAGTTACGTTTGCAGCTTGAGGACCTTTTGGACCTTCTTCAACTTCAAACTGAACTTCTTGACCTTCAGCTAAGGTTTTGTAACCGTCGCTTTTAATTGCACGGAAGTGAACGAATACGTCTTTTCCGTCTGGACGCTCAATGAAACCAAAACCTTTTTGCTCATCGAACCATTTTACGCGACCTGTAGCCATGAGTAATCTCCAAAATATAATAAATAAAATTTACGCCAAAAGCGGGCAAATTATAGGGTGCCGAAAGATGCAGAAATTACTGACGAACAAACAAGTAATGATCCGAAAATCATGCAATTGTATGGGGCATAAATATCCGCTGTAACCTTTACCAGCGAGCAGAAGTGTAACTTATATTGGGGCAATGTAAAGGTGAATGTGTGATCTTCTCGATCTGTTTCGAGTAGTTTATAAGCAATATTACTGGATTATCTCGCCTGGAACCGCGTACTGCTTGGCTGTAGCTCGCTTATTGTGCCAATCTTGTCATTAAAATTTCATTTATGGCACTGATTGTTTACAGTTTTAAGGTTTCATTCTCTGGTGACGTTGCTTGAGGGCGATCCGCCATGATTGATATGGATAGTGATCATTTACGGCTGGTGTTATTTGGATGTATTTTTTGTTCGAGCTAAGGCGCTTTAGTGAGCTTGTCTGATGATGACTTCTGAGATAGAACAGAGGTGAAGATTTATCCACGAGTCGAACTCCAGTATGCTGACTCATATCCCGTTTGATTGAGAGTATGCCTGTGTTTAAATGGTCCTCCCGTTGGCAAACTAGTGTGGCCACCATCATCGCTTTGATTGCTTTTGCGGGTAATTCAGTCTTATGCCGCTTGGCCTTAGCTGAACAGCAGATGAATGCTGCAGCCTTTACTAGTGTGCGCTTATTTGCTGGCGCATTGATGCTGAGTCTATTGCTGGGCATGCAGTCTAGAAAAAATACTGGGGGGGTGCGCGGAAGTTGGTACTCGGGTGGTTTGTTATTCATTTATGCGAGTTGTTTTTCTTTTGCTTATCTTTACCTCGATACAGGTATTGGTGCCTTAATCCTATTTGCTGCGGTGCAATTGAGCATGCTTGGGATGGCGGTACTCAAAGGTGCGCGTTTGCATTTGGCGGAGTTATTGGGAATTATTTTGGCCTTTAGTGGCTTGGTATGGTTATTGATCCCTTCCAATGAGCGTCTGCAGATTTCGCCATTAGGTTTTAGTTTAATGGCCGTCGCTGGGATTGCATGGGGTTTATATAGCCTTAAAGGCCGAGATTCTGTTCGTCCTCGAGTGGATACCACATTTAATTTTTTGCGTAGCCTGCCTTTTTTGTTACTGCTCATCCCTTACTTGAGCTCAATTAAAATCATCAGTAGCGAAGCGCTATTATTGGCCTTGTTATCCGGTGCGATTGCTTCTGGTTTAGGCTATTGGATTTGGTATATTGCCTTAGCGGGCTTATCGGCAAGCCAAGCCGCAGTCGTGCAGTTACTGGTCCCGATTATTGCCGCGGGTGGTGGTTGGGTATTTGCCAATGAGTCTTTGGATCCAAGCTTTGTACTATCGGCAAGTTTGGTGTTGGGTGGTATTTTACTGACTATTCTCGCGGGGCGGCAACGGTCTCTTTTAATAAGGAAATAAAATGACTCGTTCTCTAAATTTGGTGGTGGGACGTGGCTCGACTTGGTCTATTCGTGCTTATTTGTGTTTGCAACTGATTGAATTTGAGTTCGATCTAAAGGTAATCGCCTTGGGCGAAGTGGGTTACCGAGAGGTTTTGGCGAAGTATTCAGCGAACGGCTTGGTACCAGTGCTGCAATTATCCAATTTAGCTATTCATGATTCGCTGGCCATTGTCGAATACCTGAATGAATGTTCGGCTGGGAAGTTATTCCCAGTCGATCCGAGGCAACGCGCCTATTGTCGTAGCTTGTTAGCCGAGCTGCATTCGGGCTTTAGCCGGATCAGGACTCAGCTTCCCTTTGAGTTTGCTCCGCTGAGCACTCAACCCGATGGTAGTGGTTTGACTGAAGAATTGGCGCGCTTGCAAGCGATTTGGCAACAGTTTGGAGCCGCTTTTGCTTTTGGGGAGCCAGGGGCGGTGGATGCGTTTTATGCGGTTATGGCCCAGCGTTTACACCATTACGGGATTGATTTTGAGGGTGCTGCGGGTGCTTATCAACAGTACTTACTTGGGTGGCGGCTATTTAAGGATGCGCTGGCCGACGCTCAGCGTTGGTAACGGGCGCGGCGGCTTGAGATCTGGCTTAAAATGAGCCAGGTGTACTGTAGCGGTACACTTGGCTTCAGCAGCTTTTAGCAGGGTAAATGGCGAACCCGAAACGAGCGACCTTTCATTTTTCCGTGCTCTAACTTTTTGCGTGCGCGTTTTAAAACTTCCCGCTCTACAGCAACATAGGCGCGGTTATCGAATAGGTTTATTTTGCCCACTTGCGCTCCTGCGATACCATCTTCTCCGGTGAGAGCGCCTAGGATATCCCCTGCTCTAACCTTTTGTTTCTTGCCGCCATCAATTTGTAGGGTGGCCATGGTTGGTGGGGGGGGCGTCTTATTCAACAAAGTCATTGGCGGTAAATCTTCATCGACGATTGGGCGTGCTAAATAGTCTTCTAATAAGGCAACTTTGTAATGCTCATTATCGCTATAAAATGAACAGGCAATCCCTTTACTACCTGCTCGGCCAGTACGGCCTATGCGATGCACATGGATTTCTACGTCACGGGCAATCTGGTAGTTAATTACGGCATCTAAGGCGTCAATATCTAAACCACGGGCCGCGACGTCGGTGGCGACCAAGATGGAAGCACTATGATTGGAAAATTGCACCAGTGTTTGGTCACGATCGCGTTGTTCTAAATCGCCATGTAATGCTAAGGCATTAAAGCCTAACTGTCGTAATTCGTCGGCGACTTCCTGAGTTTCCCGTTTGGTATTACAGAATACTACACTTGATTTAGGGCGATGTTGTAACAACAGTAAACGCAGGGCAAGCATTCTTTGTTGGTTGTCATCGACCTTGAAAAAATGTTGAGATATTGAGCTGTCATCGTGGGTACTGGCGACTTCAATGCGAACCGGCTCACGCATAATGTGTTTCGAAATACTCTCGATTTGTTCTGGAAATGTAGCACTAAATAATAGTGTTTGACGTTCACTAGGTGCCAAATCAATGATCGCGTCGATCGCGGATTGGAAGCCCATTTCTAACATTCGATCGGCTTCATCTAAGATCAAATTTTTGACGTGGTCTAAGCGTAAAGTGCCTTTGCTGAGATGTTCTTCAATACGACCGGGGGTGCCAACGACAATATGTGCCCCATGTTCTAAGGAGCCAATTTGTGGGCCAAAGGGCATGCCTCCACACAGCGTGAGTACCTTAATGTTATGGATACTGCGAGCTAATTTACGAATTTCTTTGGCAACTTGGTCGGCTAACTCTCGAGTTGGACATAGCACCAGCGTTTGAATTCGAAAACGTTTCACTTCCAACGCATTGAGCAAGCCTAAACCAAAGGCAGCAGTTTTTCCCGAGCCAGTTTTCCCTTGAGCAATCACATCTTTGCCGGCCAAGATTGGGGGGAGACTTTGCGCCTGAATTGGCGTCATCGAGCAATAACCCAGGGTTTCCAGATTTGTTAATAAATCGGGGTGCAGGGCAAGGGTAGAAAAATCAGTTTGGCTCACAATGGCGTCCTCTTCGAGGGTGAAAATAAAGTGTCGACCGCAGCAGCAATTGCATCGGGGGCGCGATGATAGCTGAAAACCGCGCACAATTGGGTAAAAAATAGCAATTTTTTGCCCGCTAGTGAGAACCGTTATTGCCAATAATCTTAGTAATCAAGTATATAAGCGAGCAGCAAAGATGCCGACTATTGCTTATTATGCTCAGATTATTGCCGATACAAAGCAAACTTTGCTTAGCCAAGCGGCATTTGTGTTTTTGCCGCTGGGTTTGCTTGACGTGTTAGATCAACAGATCTTGATCGATGGCTTGATAAGCGCTGGCCGAGTTGATTAACGCGTGTGCGGTAAGGCTGGGAACCCCATATACCAGGGTTTCAACGGCATAATCATCCGAGAGCTTATCTAGTAAAATCGCAAAATCGCCGTCTCCAGACAACAGCACCACCATATCTACATGGCGTGCGGCTTCGAGCACATCGATGGTAATACCCACATCCCAATCGCCTTTGGCACTGCCATCGCGGCGCTGAATAAATGGTTTGAGTTTGACCTCAAAACCGATGTGTTTTAGCGCTTCTTGAAACTTTTGTTGTTGGTTATCTCCGCGATCGATGGCATAGGCATAGGCGTTGACGATATCCCCTTGATGTTGCAGTTGTTGCCAAAGCCGACGATAGTTAAATTGCCGACTATAAGCCTCGCGACAAGTGTAATAGATGTTCTGTACATCGGCGAACAGGGCGATTTTTTTCACAAATAATCCAATCAAATAGCAAGCACTCTAGACTAGCGGCTGGTTGAGTCGGATGCAATCGAAAGCCTACTGGCGAGATTGGCATTGAGATCGAGCAGTCGTTTTGTGGGTTGTTCGGTAAGACTTGAATATTAAAGTATTTAGATTGACAAATAGTTTGATTATCAAATATTATTCATTTCAAATAATTTGGAGTTGAAACAAAATGTTGCATCAGTCTGATCCTGCTACTCAACGTCGTTGTCGGGCCTTTGTTAGTCATAGTCCTCAAGGTGAGAGTCGGACGCGTTATGTGTTAGCTCTCACCGTGGTGACCATGTTGTTAGAAATTACCGCTGGAAGCCTATTTGGCTCGATGGCCTTGTTGGCTGATGGTTGGCATATGGGTACCCACGCAGCCGCCTTTATGATTACGCTGTTTGCTTACCGTTATGCGCGTACTCATGCGAATAATCCGGATTTTTCCTTTGGGACCGGTAAGGTGAGTGTATTAGGCGGTTATAGTAGCGCTATCGCCTTAGGGATGGTGGCGTTGTTAATGGCAGTAGAATCGATAGAACGCTTGTTTAACCCGCTTTCGATTCAGTTTAACGAAGCTATTGGTGTGGCACTGCTTGGCTTGTTGGTTAATCTTGCAAGTATGTTGTTATTACAAGAAGGGCATCATCATGGTCACGACCACGACCACGACCACGACCACGACCACGACCACGACCACGACCACGACCACGACCACGACCGTCAAGGTTCTCATCCGCAGGACCACAATTTAAAAGCCGCTTATATGCACGTTCTGGCGGATGCCCTTACTTCGGTGTTGGCTATTGCTGCGTTATTTATTGGTAAATATCTTGGCTGGACTTGGCTCGATCCGGTGATTGGTGTGGTGGGCGCTTTGGTGATCAGTAAATGGTCTTGGGGTTTGATTAAGCAAACCAGTCCAATTTTACTGGATGCGAATATTGCACAAGTCTATCAGCAAAAAGTTCTTGCTTGTTTGGAGCTAGGAGGGGACAAGGTCAGCGATATTCATATTTGGCGAGTGAGTGCCGATCATTATTGTGCAGCGATTTCAATTATTAGCCCATCGCCACGGCCTTTAAGTGAATACAAGCAGCGCTTAGCCCAATTTGATAAGATCCATCATCTAACTATTGAAGTGAGCCATGGAGCGTGACATGCAATCCCTAACCACCCTTAATCATTTATTGACCGAGTTTTACGACAAGTTTTCTTCTTGGGAATTGTCGGTGGTTAAAGAGAGTGCTTACTCCTTGGCTCAGGTGCATACTATCGAGGTGCTGGGTAATCATGGGGCCATGCGGATGAAAGAATTGGCTGAGAAATTGGCCATTACCACGGGGACGCTGACGGTGCAGGTAGATAAATTAGTAACCGCTGGTTTAATCGAGCGACGCGCACAACAAGATGACCGGCGGGCTATTGTGGTGGCTTTATCCGAACAGGGTTTGCAGGTCCATCAGTATCATAACCAACGCCATCTTGAATTAGTCACGGATTTAACTCGTCATATCGACGCGCCACAGCTAGAAGTCTTAATCGATAGCATGCAAAAAATGAATCGTGAATTTTAAGTCTGGTGAGTGGTTTTGTTTCAATTGAGCGCTTCACCGCTTCACTAAAATCAGGTCGAAATAACAAGGCTCTCTCATATTTGCAAGCCGTTTGTGATGAGTTGAGAGCTAGTTTGCGTATTCATGAACTTTCGCTTGCACTTGCCTTGTCAATCCCCTTAGAGTGCAATTCTTATCTTTCATTATTATTTTCCTATATAAATATCAATAAGGTAGTCGTTGTTGTAACTGCCTTCTTTATGGCTATAAAACTGACTATTTGGAATTTGAGATTATACTTAGTTCTATAACTAAATCGGTTTGTGCTGCGCTAGGCTTGCTTGACATGAAGTTCTGGCGTTTTACTGAGTTATGGCAAAGGCATTCAATGCTGCGCTGGCTTGAAGATATCTAAAATTATTCAGCAGCCTCTCGCGAGGTAAGTTAATGGAGTTACTATGTTGAAAACGTTTTCATTTAAAGGGAAGTTGATTGCTTTGTTTGTTGCGATTATAGCGGTGACTTTGCTTACTTCTTATGTCAGCGTGAATCACTACATCAGCCAATATATTTATCGCTCAGATAGCACTAACATTCGGGTTCATCTTCGCTTAGTACAAGACAAGATAGCTTCAGATATTAACGCCAAGATCCTGCTGGCTAAAAATATTGATGTTGGCCTGGTGAATGTTAAACAAATTCATGAGCAAAGCGGCTTTTATCGGATTGTGAAGCTAATTTCGGAAGACATGGGGGTGTCTAACGAAGAGATGTTGGAAGAAGATGAACAACTGCGCCCGTATGTGGACCAATGGCAAGCGGCCAAAGGGCAAGATATTGCAATCAAGGTGATATTTGAAGAACAGCGTCCTTTGTTGGAAATTATTAGCCCTAAGGATGGTGAGTTTTTCTATCTGGATTTAAGTTATCTGGTAGCCCTGTTGCAGGACTCTTCCATCGACGGTAGCTATATGGAACTGGTTGATGACAATGGCGAGCAATTATACAGCGATAAACCGCAACAACAGAATGCCGATTTAGAAGCCATCCCGATGCCCATCAGCGTGAATGGTAAGCAGTGGCAGTTAACGGGTTTTATTGACCCGGCGTTTATTCAAGCCAATACCAACCGGTTGAACAATGCGATTACCTTGAGTTTGCTATTTGCTTCGTTATTTATTGTGGCCCTGAGTATTTTTGCCTTACGACTAGCTTTTAAACCGATTAATTCCTTACGTCAATTGGTACACGACTTGGCCCAAGGTGATGGCGATTTATCACGGCGTTTACAGGTGGAAAGCCACGATGAATTGGGTCAAATAGCAGAAGACATCAATCATTTCATCATGAAGTTGCAAGCGATGATGTTGGAAGTTGCGGGAGCGGGGCAAAAAATAGCGGGAGAAGTGAGCAAGCTCTCGGAGCGGGTTAACGCGAACCAAGAGTTGTTAAATCAACATACCCAAGAGACGGAACAGGTGGTGACAGCAGTCACTGAAATGAGTTCGACCTCGGAATCGGTGGCGCAAAGTGCTGCAGATACGGCTTCGCTGACTCAGCAAGCGAGTGAAGAGGCACAACGCTCTCGAGAGGTGGTTCAGTTAGCCGTTGAAAGTGTGAATCAATTGGTGACGGAAGTTGATGGGATGTCGGAGTCGGTACAAAAGACCACCGAAGATACTCAAATGATTGGCGAAGTGCTGAAGGTGATAGGAGATATTGCAGCACAAACTAACTTATTAGCATTAAACGCGGCGATAGAAGCAGCCCGAGCAGGAGAGCAAGGACGTGGTTTTGCGGTGGTAGCTGATGAAGTGAGAGCATTGGCGGGTCGAACTCGCGACAGTACCGAACAAATTGATGCGATGTTAGCGACCTTGCGTAGTGGAAATCAAAATATCGTGCATAGCATGGAAGCGACAAAACGCAGTTGTCAAAGTAGTGCCGAGAATACTTCACAGGTGATGGGCTCATTGGATGTGATGGCAAATGCGGTGTTAGAGATTAATGATTTGGCGACTCAAATCGCGACGTCGGTGGAAGAACAAAGCTTGGTGGCAGAGGAGATTAATCGTAATATGATTGCCATTGGTGACGTGGTGCATGTGCTCCGAGAGCGTGGCGACGAAAGCCTCGCAAATACCAATAGCTTATCTGATTTTAACCACTCTTTAGAGGAACAGGTGGGCCAATTTAAGCTCAGTTAATTCTGCGTTTAAGAACGTTTATTTCGCTACATTCGTCGAAAATAGCCTATGACTGGTTCTATTTTCGACGAACTTCCCCTTAGCTATGTTATCTCTTTTCAGAGCATGTCGTTGGTGTCGATTGATTGGCGTGTGCCTGTTTATCAGCCGTTAAATGTCTACCAGCAGCGCGGATGTATGGCATGGGCATCGGCCAAATTTCTCATTTTTGTATATCCCCCCCCATTGACTTACCCATAACGTTTGCCAAATAGTCTCGGAAAGGTCAAGGGTGTTGCACACTGGTATGACCATTAACTATCTGTATTTTATCGTAAAAATTGTAAATCTGCCGATCGACTCAAAGAAATAGATTTTTTTGATATATAGACTAGCAGTTTGCCCTTAAACGCAGGGCCCTTGTATTTATGGAGTAAAAGCTTTGAAAGGTTTTTCATTTAAGGGCAAATTGATAGCATTATTTGTTGCGATTATAGCGGTGACTTTGCTTACCTCTTATGTCAGCGTGAATCACTACATCAGCCAATATATTTATCGCTCAGATAGCACTAACATTCGGGTTCATCTTCGCTTAGTACAAGACAAGATAGCTTCAGATATTAACGCCAAGATCCTGCTGGCTAAAAATATTGATGTTGGCTTGTTGAGTGTAAAAACAGCACCTGAACAAAGCGGTTTTTATCGAGTGCTGAAAATGGTCTCATCACAAATTGGTGCGACTAACGAAGAGATGCTAGAGGGGGATGCACTCAAACAGTATTTCGATAAATGGCAAGCGGCCAAAGGGCAAGATATTGCAATCAAGGTGATATTTGAAGAACAGCGTCCTTTGTTGGAAATTATTAGCCCTAAGGATGGTGAGTTTTTCTATCTGGATTTAAGTTATCTGGTAGCCCTGTTGCAGGACTCTTCCATCGACGGTAGCTATATGGAACTGGTTGATGACAATGGCGAGCAATTATACAGCGATAAACCGCAACAACAGAATGCCGATTTAGAAGCCATCCCGATGCCCATCAGCGTGAATGGTAAGCAGTGGCAGTTAACGGGTTTTATTGACCCGGCGTTTATTCAAGCCAATACCAACCGGTTGAACAATGCGATTACCTTGAGTTTGCTATTTGCTTCGTTATTTATTGTGGCCCTGAGTATTTTTGCCTTACGACTAGCTTTTAAACCGATTAATTCCTTACGTCAATTGGTACACGACTTGGCCCAAGGTGATGGCGATTTATCACGGCGTTTACAGGTGGAAAGCCACGATGAATTGGGTCAAATAGCAGAAGACATCAATCATTTCATCATGAAGTTGCAAGCGATGATGTTGGAAGTTGCGGGAGCGGGGCAAAAAATAGCGGGAGAAGTGAGCAAGCTCTCGGAGCGGGTTAACGCGAACCAAGAGTTGTTAAATCAACATACCCAAGAGACGGAACAGGTGGTGACAGCAGTCACTGAAATGAGTTCGACCTCGGAATCGGTGGCGCAAAGTGCTGCAGATACGGCTTCGCTGACTCAGCAAGCGAGTGAAGAGGCACAACGCTCTCGAGAGGTGGTTCAGTTAGCCGTTGAAAGTGTGAATCAATTGGTGACGGAAGTTGATGGGATGTCGGAGTCGGTACAAAAGACCACCGAAGATACTCAAATGATTGGCGAAGTGCTGAAGGTGATAGGAGATATTGCAGCACAAACTAACTTATTAGCATTAAACGCGGCGATAGAAGCAGCCCGAGCAGGAGAGCAAGGACGTGGTTTTGCGGTGGTAGCTGATGAAGTGAGAGCATTGGCGGGTCGAACTCGCGACAGTACCGAACAAATTGATGCGATGTTAGCGACCTTGCGTAGTGGAAATCAAAATATCGTGCATAGCATGGAAGCGACAAAACGCAGTTGTCAAAGTAGTGCCGAGAATACTTCACAGGTGATGGGCTCATTGGATGTGATGGCAAATGCGGTGTTAGAGATTAATGATTTGGCGACTCAAATCGCGACGTCGGTGGAAGAACAAAGCTTGGTGGCAGAGGAGATTAATCGCAATATGATTGCCATTGGCGACGTGGTGCATTCGCTGCGGGAACGAGGAGAGGAGAGCCTTATCAGTACCAATGGCTTATCGGATTACAACCATGCCTTAGAAGCACAGGTGGGCCAATTTAAGCTCAGTTAAGGTTACATACTAGGAGCGGTGTGCTTTCGCGAAGCATCCTGACGTAGTGGCGTCGAAGTTCAGTGTATCGGTTCGTTATACTGTTTAGGTCGCGCCATTACTACCTCGCGTTTAAACGGACGAAGTTCAATTTTCTATTGCATCATCTTTAGCCGCTGGCGGCTATTGTCAGCGATACCTTTACGCTTCTTTACACTTGTAAGACTGCCTCTTTTAAATGAAATCGTTATACTAAATAACCTGCTGAATTATCAGGCTAAATTTTTTAGCTTTAACTTTGATGTCTGAATAGTATGAAAAAATTTGCGAAACGTTTATCGATGGTTTTAGTGCTGTTTTTGTTCGTAGCAGCAGTTGGATCGCTCTATTACAGCTCTCGCCCTGAAGCCGAACCAGCTTATGTGACTGAAGCTGTACAACGCGGTGATATTGAAAATACCGTATTGGCAAACGGCATGTTGCACCCTGCCAAGCTAGTCAATGTTGGGGCGCAAGAATCCGGGCAAATCAAACACTTAGCTGTTGGGCTTGGCGATGAAGTTACACTGGGCCAATTGATTGCTCAAATTGATAGCCTGAGTCAGCAAAATGCCTTGAAGCAAGCGCAAGCGTCATTAGCCAGTATTAACGCGCAGTATCGTGCTAAGCAGGCGCAAATTCATCAGGCCTCACTTGAGTATCAAAGGCAACAACGAATGCAGGCCGATAATGCCAGCTCACGTGCGGATTATGAAGTCGCAGAGGCAAATCTTGCCATCTATCAGGCTGATCTGGAGCAATTAAAAGCCGAGCAGCAACAAGCTGCGATTACCGTGGATAGCGCCAAGGTTGATTTAGGTTATACCACGATTGCTGCACCCATGGCTGGTACGGTGGTATACACCTCAGTAGAAGAGGGGCAAACCGTAAATGCGAATCAAAGCACTCCAACCATCATCGAATTGGCACAACTCGACACCATGATCGTGAAGGCGCAAATTTCGGAAGCGGATGTGATTCATGTGCATCCTGGCCAAGACGTTTATTTCACCATTTTGGGTCAAGCCAAACACCCCTATCGTGCGCAATTACAGGCCATCGAGCCTGGACCTACCTTAATGGATGGTGATGATAGCGATCTGAGTGTCAGTGACAATGAAGCGATTTATTACAACGGTTTCTTTGAAGTGGAAAATCCCGGTCATACCTTACGAATTGGCATGACCGCTCAAGTGTCGATTGTGTTGGATAAGGCGCAAGACACCTTACTGGTTCCCGCTCAAGTGCTACAGAGAAAGCCGGGTTCTAAAGGCCGCTATCAAGTGCCGGTGTTGGTGAACCAGCAGCTGGAGTATCGAGATGTGCAAGTGGGCATTAACAATAAGATCCATGCCCAAATACTTACGGGTTTAAATGAAGGTGAGTTAGTGGTTGTGGGGGCTCCTGGTGAGAGTAACGCCGCAGGTAATCGCCGTCGTTCGCCAATGGGTTTTTAGTCATGAGTGAAGCCTTACTAGAAGTCTCCAACATTTCGCGTTCTTTTAGTGCTGGAGAGCAGCAGCTGACGGTTCTCAAGCAAGTGAGTTTATCGATCCAAAAAGGGGAAATGGTCGCAATTGTGGGAGCCTCGGGCTCGGGGAAATCCACCTTGATGAATATTCTAGGTTGCTTAGATAAGCCGACTCAGGGACGTTATTTAATCCAAGGTCAGGATACTTCAACCATGGATGTAGATCAGTTAGCCGCCCTGCGACGTGAGCACTTTGGGTTTATTTTTCAGCGTTACCACTTACTGAGCGATTTAAGTGCGGTGGCCAACGTTGAAGTGCCGGCGATATATGCGGGTAAGAATAAGGTCGAGCGTAAAGCACGGGCACAGGATTTACTGAGCCGTTTAGGTCTGGCTGACCGTTTCGACCATAAGCCGAGCCAACTCAGCGGTGGCCAACAACAGCGCGTGAGTGTTGCGCGCGCGTTGATGAATGGTGGTGATGTGATCCTTGCGGATGAACCCACTGGCGCACTAGATAGCCAAAGTGGCGAAGAGATGATGGCGCTGTTACGCGAGTTACATCACGATGGTCATACTATTATTTTAGTGACTCATGATATGCACGTGGCACAATTTGCTGATCGTATTATTGAAATCAAGGACGGTGAAATTCTCAGTGATCGCCGCAGTAGCGCTGGTTCGACAGCGACACTGGCTAAAGTGATGTCAACGAACAAGCCCGGGTGGTTTGCTTGGGACCGCTACTTAGAGGCCTTGAAGATGGCCCTTTTAGCGATGTCGAGTCATCGCTTACGCACTTTTTTAACCATGTTAGGTATTATTATTGGGATTGCTTCGGTGGTATCGGTGGTTGCCTTGGGTGCTGGTTCACAACAAGCCATCTTAAAAAATATCGCTTCGATGGGTACCAATACCATTGATATTCGACCGGGTAGCGGTTTTGGCGACCGACGTTCGGGTCGGGTTCGTAGCTTAACCGCAGCCGATGCCGATGCGCTAAAACAGCTATCTTTCGTCGATAGCGTGACGCCTTCTTTAAGTACCAATGTTACCATTCGTTTTGAGAATCAAGCGGTAACAGGTAGCGTGGAAGGTGTGGGACCGGAGTATTTTCGAGTAAAGGGTTATCAACTCGCGCAGGGTCAATTTTGGGATCAAGCCAGTGTCGATTCCTTAGCGCAACAAGCGGTCATCGATAGCAATACCCTTAAGTCGTTGTTTCCTGACCAGTCCCCGCTGGGTCAAGTGATGTTTCTGGGCAGTTTACCGATCCGCATTATCGGCGTCACTCAGCCCAAAACCAGTGCGTTTGGCAATAGCGATTCGCTAAAAGTATGGTTACCTTATACCACGGTTGCAGGGCGGATGATTGGCCAGCGTTACCTCAATAGCATTACGGTGCGCATCGATCAGTCTGCCCCCAGTAATGCTGCCGAGCAAGGGATTATTAGCTTGCTTAAAATGCGTCACGGTAAGCAAGACTTTTTTACCATTAATACCGATACCATCCGACAAAATATCGAGAAGACCACCGCTACCATGACCCTATTAATTTCTGCTATTGCGGTGATTTCTTTAGTGGTTGGTGGCATTGGTGTGATGAATATTATGTTGGTATCGGTGACCGAACGAACCAAAGAAATTGGCGTGCGGATGGCGGTTGGTGCGCGTCAAAACGATATTTTACGTCAGTTCTTGATTGAAGCAGTGTTGGTTTGTTTGTGCGGTGGGGCGATTGGTATCGGCCTAGCATATCTGATTGGGTTTGTTTTTGCGTCTACTGGCGGTAGTTTTCAGATGATATATTCAACCAGCTCGATTGTGGCAGCCTTCGCTTGTTCCACCTTAATAGGTATTTTATTTGGCTTTTTACCCGCCCGCAATGCCGCCAAACTTGATCCCGTTGATGCACTGGCAAGGGAGTAGCATGATGAATTCACAGTTGTATAAGTACAGCACTGTTGGGCTCGCAATGAGCTTATTGACGGCTTGTTCTCATTTCAGTCGCAGTGAGTTTCATCCACCCGAGGTGCTTACGCCGCAAGTTTGGCAAGACGCAGTCGAACCAAGTGAGGCGACAACAAACACGCTTGCTAGCCGTTCGCTTAGTCAAGATCGTTGGTGGGAGAAATTTAATAATCCTGAGTTGGATCGACTCATCGAACAGGTATTGCAGACCAACAACAATTTAAGCTTGGCAACTTTAACCTTGCATAAGGCCCGTTTAGAAGCTGGCTTGAGTGAAGATCAACTCTATCCTCAGTTGTCTTCGAGTTTGTCTGCTGGTCGCAGTAAAGACTTCAATGATGGGGCCAGCAGTGGCTCCTATCAGGCTAATATTTCGGTGGGTTACCAAGTCGATCTGTGGGGTAAGGTTTCGGCAGATATCGATCAGGCGCGTTGGTTAGCCATTGCCAGTGCTGAAGATCGTGAAAGTACCGCACAAAGTTTAGTTGCCACCACCGCTTCACTATATTGGCAACTTGGATATCTCAAGCAGCGTGTTAGTCTCAGTAATGGTAGTATTAAAGACGCGCAGCAAACCTTGCAGTTAACTCAGTCCCAGTACCAATCGGGGGCGGTGACCATTCTCAATGTATTGGAGGCGAAGCGCAGTCTGGCTAGCCTGCAAGCCAATCATAGCCAGTGGTTACAACAGCTTCACGAGGCGCAAAATGCCTTGGCAATCCTTTTTAATCAACCTCCTGCAGAGGACCAACTGCAGATAAAGCAATTACCCGAAGGGCCGATGCCCTTGGTGATCGAAGGCGTTCCCGCTGATATTTTAGTGCGGCGTCCCGATGTGAAGGCCGCGCTGTATCAACTGAAGGCAGCCTTGGCCGGCAAAGACTCAAGCACTGCGAGTTACTTGCCCGCCTTGAGCCTAACGGGATCGCTAGGTGGCTCTTCGAATCAGCTGAAAGAGTTGTTACGTAACCCTATTGGGACGTTGGGAGCAGAGTTAGCGTTACCTTTTTTACAATGGAATCAATTGCAGCTTAATCAGCAGATATCCGAAGTGCAGTATCAGTCGGCAGTGGTCCAATACCGTCAAACTCTCTATCAAGCATTTGAAGATGTTGATAACGCATTATCGGCACGCCAGCAGTATCTATATCAAGGGCAGCGTTTAATTGAGCAATATCAAAGCGCCAAAGAGGCGGAGCGGATCTATCAAAGTCAGTACCGAAATGGTGCCGTTGGGATTAAAGATTGGCTAGATGCGCAAGAACAATTGCGTAACGCCGAGGCTTTGCTACTGGAAAATCGTTACCAACAGTTTGTTACTCAGGCGACCTTGTACTTAGCTTTAGGGGGAAGTGACATTGCCCCACAGTTAGCTGGTAAATCGAGCGATATAAAGTCTTAGTTGTTGGTTGAGCCGCAGCTGCTTTACTCGCTGGCGGCTTAACTTATTGCAGTCACAAGTTTGTAGTCTCGAACAAAAATGCGCTACGAGCTCGAGTACTTTACTTAATTAAGCATTCTCGGCAGTGGCGCGGGCATTTTGTACTTGAGTCATTAAATCTTGTGCTTTTTTGATCACTGCGCTGGCTTCTTTAGTGCGACGTTTTTGTAGTAAGTAGTCGGAAAAACGTAAGTATTTATTTGCCATACGTTGACGAGTCTGTACCAGCAAAGAGAAATCATTAGGAAGCTGTTTCGCCATCGATCGTACTTCTTTAGCCAGCTTATCGAGTGATTTGATTCGCTTCATATTATTGATGCGTTGCTGAAGGTCATCAAATTGGTGTTGATATACCAATTCAGCCGCATGGTAGGGGAAGTCAATCTGTTGATTTTTGGCTTTGGCTTGCTGGTAATCCGCCATTTGCTGGATTGCTGACTTTAAAGCATTTGCTTGGGCAAGGCGTTGCTGCTGTTGTTCGCTATTACCAAAGAAGGCTTCGCCAGCTTCGATCATTGAAGCGAGCTTGATTACATCGAGCTTGTCGCGCGCCTTGTCAAATAATTGGGTGAATACCTGCTCTGATTTCTGGTTAGGTTGAAACTGAAAATCTGTTCTAACCTGCATTAAATCGCGGTAGATGGTGTAGATATCATCACCGTCTTCACTATGTTGGTAACGACCTTGCTCTAGATGTGTATTGAGACGCTGGCTGAGAGCTTCCACTGTGCTCATCCATCCTTGATTGATATCTTCGGCGGTTAGGGCAAGAGTGTAAGAGTCTGGATAGATGCGATTTACCTCTTGTAATAGAGACTGAATGGCATAGTAATCAGGATAAGCTATGCCTTTATTATTAAGCAGATTGTCAATTTTTTTTTCATAGTAATTAATTACCAAGCCTTGCTTTTGACGCAATAAGGCTTGTTTAGGGATTGCTTGTTGATCGGTAATTGTTGCTAACAGCGGCAGAAATTGTTGTGGGCTTAGTGCTAATAATTCACGATTGGCTTGTTCGATTTGTTGTCGCGAAGCCAAGTCGCGTTGTGACTGTTTGACCTGTTGGTGTAAGTGCTGATAAGTCGCACCTGCGGAGGCAATCAGAGCGAAGGTCAAGCAAACACTTAGGGTTGGGTTTATATAGCTTTTGGTTAAGTCTTTTTCGAGTGTAGCTAAATCAATTGTTCGTTGCTTAATGTTAAATTTTAGACCTTTTTTTAAACTTGCCCAGCGTAATATGGAGACATGCTTGGGCTTGTCAGGGAATATATTTTCTTTTGCCGCTTGATTGATGGGCTTGCGATTAAATGGGTGCTTACTGGTAAGTAATTCATAGCTGATGCAACTAAAGGCAAACACATCGTCGGCGATGCTGGGGTTTGCGCCTGCCAATAACTCTGGAGACGCATAAGTGGGGGTAAAGCCACTAACTGGAGAGGTTTCTTCTGGCTTGTCGGCCGCATATTGATCTGCATTTAAATTAAGCGCTCGGGATACGCCAAAATCGAAGATCTTAATGGTTCCATCACGTGCCAGCATGATGTTGCCAGGCTTTAGGTCCGCATGAACTACACCGTTGTTATGCGCATAACCTAGGGCCGATAGTAATTGCTTCAGTAAAGCAAGGGCGCTCTTGAAAGGCAGTCCATGAGGACGGTGACTTTTAATTATTTCATCTAGAGTTTGTCCGTCTAGCCATTCCATAATCAAATAATAGTCTTCTTGGTCAACTCCAAAGTCATAAACCCTAATGATATTTGGATGACTTAAACGCTGGGTTTTTCTGGCTTCTCTGATCAGGATCCGAGCTGCGTCGGGCTGGTTATGAAACTCTTTCTGTAGCAGTTTAATCGCAACATAGGGCTGGCTATCACCAGCCGCTTCAAGTAATAAATCTTTCGCTCGATAGACATCACACATCCCACCGTGTCCTACCAGACCTTCAATTTGATAACGTTTTTTGATCACCCGATTGATCATTTTACAGTCATTGCTGTTGGACGTTTCGCTTTCTTGGATTTTTGAGTCTGCTAGGTTATTCGATTGATATATTTGTGTATGACCGACCTTGGTTTCGTCTTTTAATTTTTTGTCAGTATGTTTTTTACTTGAATCATCCATGAAGCCGCCGTATATAATTTAACCAAACTTTTGTTGTGGTGATTTTTTTAATTTGTCATATAAATAAATTTATTTTTTATTTCCACTAACAACCAATATATTATCAGTGGAGTATGATGCCAATCTTTACTGGGTTTACCTTTGTGGGATTCAGTCCTTTCAGTCTAAATAATTTAAATTACATTAACAACAATATAATTACTAATAAAATTCGAGTTAATTTATTTTTATAAAAAGTTTTTTATTTTTATTGATTAAATTATTCCTTGGGTGTAATAATACGGCCTCTTTTTTGTAGTGATATTTTGGTCATTAGTTATCTTAGGTTGATGGGTTCTACTCAAAGTAAAAGAGAATGCTTCTAGGGGACGGAAGATTATGGATTTGTGTTTATCTGTGATGAGTTATCACAGGTTTACCTCTGGCGTGGAAGAAAAAAAACATTTCTTCAGTGATTCAGGGGAATCGGTACTGACGATTGGGCGGGCGAGTCAATGCTCTTGGTGTTTACCTGATCCAGAAAGAGTGATCTCTAGCCGTCATGCTAGGGTCGAGTTCAATCAGGGGGTATTTTGGCTTTACGATACCTCAACTAATGGGGTTTTTGTTAATCGTTCGGTTGAACCCATCGAAAAAGATAAACCTTATCAATTGGTTGATGGTGATATCTTGGCGATTGCTGATTATGAAATAGCGGTCAATTTGTCTGCTTTACCGGAGGACTTGCAAACTCAAAAAGTAATCTCTGCGGCTGTAGCTGCAGAAGATTTTGGCGTTCTTGCTGAGCCGCCATCGCCAGCTCCTAACTCGCTCAGTTTAGATTCCAGTCTAAATGCCAATCTAAGTGATGCTTTTATCTTGCCCTCAGCTCTGACGCAAGATTCGTCATCAAATATTCCAGAGGATTGGAATGCTTTATTTGCTAACGATCCTAGGATTGAAAAAGCGTTAAGCCTTGAGCCTGAAGTGACTGAAGAACAGCCTATTAATACAAAAATAGTCCATTCGCAGACACTCAACGCTGGCGTTGCCAAAGCAGAAAAGCTGACGTCAGCTTTTGTTTCGGATATTGATCGGACTCCGTCTCGTCCATCGGCAACACCACTCTCAGCAAATTCGATTGATGAGCAGACGCATCTTGGTGCTTTTTTAGAAGGGATGGGCATTTCTGCGGATCTTATTTCTCAAGAAAATCCGATCCGTTGGTGGCATCAATTAGGAGGGATAACTAGGGACTCTCTCGATGGGATTATGAACACTTTACATAATCGAGCAGCATTTAAAGAAAATACTCGGATTAACCAGACGACTTTTCGTAAAAATGAAAACAATCCATTGAAATTTTCAACCAATGCTGAAGACGCCCTTCATAACTTACTACAGCGTAAGACTTCAGGGTTTCTCCCTCCTGAACGAGCGGTAAAGGAAGCCTTTATTGATCTCGAGCGACATGAATACGCCTTGCTTTCCGGTGTTGAGGGGGCCGTGGCGAGTGTCATGCAATTGCTTGACCCCAAATCGATAGCGTCGAAGGTCCACAATACGCAGGGCATCGCGAAGTATTATTCGGCAATTGAAAAGCATAAAAGCTGGAATCGTTATTGTTCAGTACACAGTGATTTAGAACATGAATTTAGCCAAAACAACAATGCTTTCTATATGGAAGATTTTGCGAAGGCTTATGAGGCGACTTTAAAGCGCATAGACCAAAAGGGACAACGATGAGCAAAATAGGGAAATTAGTACTTAGTATGCTGCTGAGTATGTCAATGTTGGGCTGTACGGTAGCCAATTATGTAGTCGAACCATATTCAAAACTGCTATTTAGTGTGGCTAAAAATGTTAACCCCGATATTACTGGGCGAGCTTCTCCTGTGGTGGTGAAGGTTTTCGAATTGTCTTCAAGAACCTTGTTTGATAGCCAAGATTTTTTTGCTTTATATGATGATGCAGCCCAAGTTTTAGGCCCAGACTTGATTCATAAGACTGAGTTTGAATTTGAACCTGGCAGTCAGTCTGAATATAAGTTGTCACTTTCCCCTGGGGTGCGTTATGCCGGCGTTTTAGTTGCGTATCGAGATATCGACACCGCGAGTTGGCGAGAAGTTGTCACCATCGATCCTACCAATTACAAAACTTTTAATATTCATGTCGGCGAACTCGCCGTATTTGTTGGTAACCCATGATGCAATTGGGGAACAAGAAATGAGCGATTTTTGTCGTGTGGCTTGGACTGAGGGTATGTTTTTGCGTCCTCAGCATTTTCAGCAACAAGAACGTAGTTTAAGTTTTCAGCAACAACAAATGTTGCAGCAGTCAAACTACTTTTGGGGAATCAATGAGTTAGTGATCGACAACGCATTGTTAAGTCATGCGAAGTTCGGTTTGTCAAAGATAAAGGCTTACTTACCTGATGGCGCGTTGATGGTTTCTCCTGAACGCGATCCATTACCGGAACCGCTATCGCTATCGCTAGATAGTCGTGTTCGCGACCAGATGGTGTTAATTGCGATTGCGACCGAAAAGTCGAATAGTTTGAATGTATCGGCGCAAGCGAATAGCGTCACGCGTTACCGTTTTGTTGATCACGAAGTTGCTGATACCTCGCTCGGTAATGATGCAATAGAGGTACTGCAGTTGGCTCAGGCTGGCTTTGAATTGAAGCTAGAAAGCGACAATTTATCGGGTTACACAACTTTGCCGGTTGCCAAAATTAGTGCCGTTTCTAAAGAGGGGCAAGTGACTTTAGATGGAAAATTTGTACCTCCTTGGCTGAATGCGCAGAACAATGCGGTGCTAAAGCAGCACTTATTAGAAGTTCATGGTGTGATGCGTCAACGGGCAGAAGCTTTAGCTGCACGGATTGGCGCTGGTCAGGGTAGTACTAGCTCAATTGCCGATTTTTTAATGTTGCAGTTACTGAATCGCTATGATGCATTGCTGGGACATATCTTACATACCAGCGGTTTGCATCCTGAACGCCTATATCAAGAATTAGCGAGTTTGGCTGGGGAACTCGCTACTTTTTCTAGTAAGAATAAGCGAGCACCGCAGTTGCCTGCATATCAGCATCAACAACTCACAGGAGTATTTGGTGACTTGATGGTAGTGCTTAACCAATATCTAAGCATGGTGCTTGAGCAAACCGCGATTCAGTTGCCTTTAGATCAAACTAACTATGGTATTCGGATTGCTCAAGTACAAGATAAAGGGCTGCTTGACCGCGCTGAATTTGTGTTGGCGGTTACTGCCAGCCTTAGTTCTGATGAGTTACGCAAGCGTTTCCCCGCGCAAGTGAAAATTGGTCCGGTAGAGCATATTCGGGATTTGGTTAACAACCAATTGCCGGGCATTTCCGCTGTTGGTTTGCCAGTTGCACCGCGGCAAATACCCTATCATGCCGGTTTTCATTATTTCAAATTAGATAAGAGTAACGACTATTGGGCGCGCCTAAGCGCGAGTGGTGGGATTGCCATCCATTTGTCGGGTCATTATCCAGAGCTTGAAATGAATCTCTGGGCGATTAGTCAGTAATTTGAGTACCAAGGAAGAGTATTGATGTCAGAAGCTACAGTGATGAAGCCTCGGCCAGGGAATCGCGGCGCGAACAAGTCTGTCAGCGATTTAGGCAAAATTGCGGCTAGCGCGGCAGAAGCCGAATGCACCGTGCTTATCACGCCTTCGAAAAATAAGGAACGGGGGGTTCAACTCCTTAAGTTTGGCGATAATCCCTTGATTGACGAAGCGAGTATTTTGTTATCGATGGTGGGGCAAATTCGATGTACTGCGAAGCATGGAGATATCGCGTCGTTACGCCAAGTGTGCATCGATAAGATTCGGGATTACGAAGCCAATTTACGTCACCTACAAATTAGTGCCGAGCAAATTGAGGCGGCACGCTACTGCATGTGCTGTTTTATCGACGAGACGGTACTCAATACTAACTGGGGTGGACAGTCGATTTGGGCGAGTGACAGTTTACTCTCGACTTTTCACTCGCAAACTTGGGGGGGCGAGTACTTTTTCACCTTACTCGATGAAAACTTAGTCGCCCCTCATCAAAAGGCCTCACTATTAGAGCTTCAATATTTATGTTTAGCCTTAGGGTTTGTCGGAAAAATGCGGGTAACAGAGCGAGGTCAAGATCAGCTAGAAGCCTATCGCCAACAAGCATTTGAACGTTTACAAGTGATTCATGGTGAGTCTGAAATTGCCTTATCTCCACAAAGTAACGCTAGTGTCAATATGATGAAGGAGGCTGGTGGTGGGATCCCAATCTGGGTGCTGACGGCTATTTTGGGTGTGCTCTTGTTATCGATTTACATGACGAGCAGTTATTTCATTAATAACTATTCAGATCAAGTGTTTAACCAACTCAATACTTTGGCGCGCTGGGACGCTACGGTCAAAACTTCGGTTGAGCGTGATGATCAACAATTGCTGATGTTGCAGCAGCGTTTACAAACGGAAGTGAATCGCCAGCTACTAGAGGTCCAGCCGCTCAGTGATCGTGTTCGTATCACGATTCATTCAAGCGAGTTATTTGCGCCAGGAAGTGCAGAAGTGAAGTCTGCACTGGTGCCGATATTACAAAAACTGTCTCGAGCTTTAGAGTCAACCAGTGGTCGGATCCTAATCACCGGACATACCGATAATCAACCGATCTTTACGAGTCGTTACCCATCTAATTGGCATCTTTCGTTAGCGCGAGCGACCGCCGTTGCTAATACCATGTCGGTGGGCACTTTGTTGCAGGGGCGCTTGTGGCCGGAGGGACGAGGTGACTCTGAGCCTCGAGCAAGTAATGACTCAGAATCTGCGCGGGCGTTAAACCGTCGGGTTGAGATTGATTTGCTTTATTAAGCATTGTTAAAGGATCTAAAAATGTTTATCAGGTTGTTTTTTCAACGCTTATTACAGTTATTAAAATCCAAATGGACGATTAAAGTGATTGGCTTTTTAGCTTTATCCTTTTTAATTTGGTTTGGTGGTCCGCTCATTGCTATTGCTGGCGCAGAGCCCTTCGTGGGGGCATTAGCGCGTTGTTTGACGATTCTTATTGTTGCGATGATCTGCACCGTGTATCAGCTATGGCAGCATTTACGCCGTCATAAACAAGATCAACAAGCGGTTCAATCGTTACTCGATGGTGAAGGGGAACAGAGTAACGATGAAGATAGTCGTAGAGAAGTTGAGACGTTACGCGAGCGAGTGGTGACTGCATTAGAAGTACTTAAGAATTCCAACTTGGCAAGAGGCCAAGGGGTATATCAATTGCCTTGGTACATCATGATCGGCCCTCCGGGAACCGGAAAAACCACGGCTCTAAAAAATTCAGGTTTAGAATTTCCCTTGAAAGACAGGTTGGGAGATGACCCCTTAGCTGGGGTGGGTGGGACGCGCCATTGTGACTGGTGGTTTACCAACAAGGCCGTATTAATCGACACCGCAGGTCGTTATACCACTCAAGATAGTAACAACGTAAAAGACGCTAGAGCTTGGTTGGGTTTTCTCGGATTACTTAAAAAGTATCGAACCAAGCGGCCAATTAATGGTGCCGTTGTTACGGTCAGTTTGGCGAGTCTATTGCAGCAAACTCGTACTGAACGCAATTTACATGCTCGGGCGATTAAGCAGCGTATTCATGAGCTTAAAAATCAGCTCGGGATGCAATTTCCAGTCTATGTGATTTTAACTAAGGCCGACCTAATCGCAGGATTTAGTGAATTCTTTGCTGATTTGAATGCGAATGAGCGAGAGCAAATTTGGGGGATTACCTTTCCTTTGGTCGCGGAAAATCCGGAGTTGGGTGTTGTTGGTCAATTTAATCGAGAATTTCATGGCCTTCTGAAGCGGATCCAAGGTCGATTAAACCAGCGTTTACAGCAAGAACGAGATATCGATAAACGAACCTTGATGTACGAATTCCCGAAACAAATGCATTTATTGCAATCGAGTATTGATGATTTTCTAAAAGAGGTTTTCTCGCCGAATGCTTTTGAAGAAGCGCCTATGTTACGTGGTTTATACATTGCGAGCGCAACCCAAGAAGGGAAGCCAATTGATCGTGTGATGACCGAAACGTCTAGTGGTTTAGGTTTGGGCCAGGTGCCACTGAAACAACAGGCCGGGGAAACTAAAGGCTATTTCATTAAACGTTTATTAGAGGATGTGATTTTCCCTGAGCAATATCTTGGCTCGGTTAATCGATATCACCAAAAAAATGCCTTGTGGACTCGCCGATTGGTGATTGGTACTTGTTGTTTGAGTTTATTGCTATGCAGCGTGTTCTGGTACAACAGCTATCGTTGGAACAAGCAGCTCGTTGATCATAGTGAGATGGCGGTTAGTCAATATCAGGATCTGGTTAAGCCGAGCTTAAGTAAAGATACCGATGTGATAACCCTTGTCCAGGCTTTAAATCTGTTGCGTGACTTACCTGCAGGTTTTAGCCATCAGCTGGTCGATAAAGATGTTCAGCGGATGGGTTTGTATCAAGGTGATAAAATTGGTCAACCAGCACAAGCGGCATACCAACGAGCCTTACAGGGATATTTTGCGACTTACCTCACCAATGCGCTGAAAACTGAGTTAGCCGAAAATGAGGTCTATTTGGAGTACCTCTATGAGTCATTAAAGACTTACTTAATGATTTACGATGCTGAGCATCGAGATCTAGAGCTGTTATATAGTTGGTTTGAGGTGTATTACGAACGCAAACTGCCGGGCGAAATTAATCAAACCCTTCGCCAGGATCTGATGGCCCATACTCGCAATTTGTTTCGTGTTGGGGTCAATACGGTTGCTGTCGATGAGCAGGCGATAGCGCAGGCGCGTAGTGTATTAACCCGGATGCCTTTGGCCGAACGGGCTTATCAACGCTTGCGTATCGAATTTCTTTCAAGCCATGTCGCTGATTTTAAGTTGAGTGATGTGTTGGGACGCCAAGGTCGCCAAGTGTTCAATCGTTCAAGTGGTACCCCTTTGCATGAGGGGATCCCTGGTTTGTATACCTATAGTGGATTCCACGGTTTATTCCGCATTGAAAATAATCGGATTGTTAAACGTTTGATGGAAGACAGCTGGGTGTATGGCGATAGCTTATCGATTGATGAAGCCACTCGCGATGAAGTGGTGCAAGCGGTGAGAGAGCGTTACTTTAAAGATTATGTTTATGAGTGGGAGCAGTTACTCGCAGACATTCAACTGAAACCTTACGCTTCGGCACGAGAAGGTGCCGAGTTAGTTCAAAAGCTCACAGGCTCTGAGCGGCCGATGCAAAGCTTGATCCTTGCGGTGCAAAAAGAGTTGCGCTTAAGCGATGTTACGCTTAGTGATAAAGCTAAGCTGGCAGGGGATGTCGCGGCCAATGCGGCCGACGTGGCGTTTAAAAATCAAAAGGCTCGAATTAACCGTTTTTTACCCAACGATATGTCGGCGGCGAAGCTTTCCTTGCCCGGCGTGGAAGTTGAAGCGGAGTTTGAAGATTTACTCAGTATTAACGAGGCTGACTTAGAAGGTTTGCAAGCTTCACTATTAGAGCTTCGCGATTATTTAGAGGTTTTATCGGAGTCGAATAATAAACGCGCTTATACCAGTTTAATAAATGATAGTAGCCAGGCTGCGGTTAGTAGTGCCTTACGCCGTAGTCGAAAAATGTTACCAGCTCCTTTTGCCTCATGGATGAGTGAGTTGTCGAATCAAACCGTCGCCTTGGCTAAACGAGGCGCGCAGGTTCATGTGAATACGATTTGGAAGGATAGCGTCTACAAGGAATACCGAGCAGCTATTCGAGGTAAGTACCCGTTTAGTCATAAAGCCACTGAAGACGTTAGACTCAAAGATTTCTCTCGCTTTTTCGGTTATGGCGGAACCATGGACCAGTTCTTTGAGCGTTACCTAAAGTCTTCGGTCGATACCAGTAAGCGAGTCTGGAAGCTAGAACGCTCGGTGGGAATTGATGCAGACTCCCTCAAGGTCTTTCAACAAGCGCGACGGATCCGCGACGTATTTTTCGAACCTGGTACCCAAATACCGCGAGTGGAATTTGGTTTAAAACCCCTATCTCTGGATGCCCATATCAATAACTTCAGAGTTGAAATGGGTGAGCAGGAGTTGGTTTACCGGCATGGACCGCGGCGTACTTCGCATTTCATTTGGCCTGGCGACGCCAGTCGCAGTACCCGTTTAGCTTTTGTACCACCTAAATCGGGCCATTCAATTTCTGAGACGTTCCCTGGCAATTGGGGCTTGTTTCGAATGCTCGATGGTTTGTTAGCGCAGCGTCCAGCGAGTCGTAAAGACAACATTCTCGATATCGAAATTAAAGGGAATAAGGTAAAGCTCGAGTTAATTCCGAATACTGCCATGCACCCTTTTTGGTCTAACGATTTGGCGAGGTTCGCATGTCCAGTCAGCCTATAAGCGGATTTGGTTATTTTGGAAAAGTCCCAGCTCGAGGTGATTTTATTCAAGGTCATTTACCCAATGATTTTGTGAGCGCTTGGCGTGAATGGTTGCAAGCCGTGACCGCTGTCAGTCGCGAACAACTCGGAGAGCAATGGTTAGATCGTTATCTGACCAGCCCCATCTGGCATTTTGCTCTTTCTGCTGGCGTATCAGGAGAGTCTGCGATGGGGGGAACGTTGATGCCTAGTGTTGACCAAGTTGGTCGCCACTTCTACTTCACTATGGCAAAACCTGTGAATGTGCAGCCAGTCAGTCTTTGGCAGCAGCGAGAGTGGAGCGAGCACAGTGAACAGAAAGTACTTAAATTGCTTGATGATGATACCGACGTACAACGTTGGGCTGAAAGCATTCGTCAACTCGACTGGTTGGAATCTATCGCAGTAGCTAATCCAGTATTAAATGGCGCCAAAGACTCTCAACAACTGGTATTAGAGAGTGAGCAAGTAATCAACAGTGAAAACTTATTGCATTTGCAACTACGTCAGAACTTAGGGCGCTACTGCATATGGTGGACTCATGGTTCTGAGCATGTACCTGAATGCACGCTGGTGACCGAAAGTTTGCCGTTAGTTAGCCAGTTTTCAGCCATGTTAGATGGGCAATGGGAGCATTGGGGATGGTAGCGCATTCAACATTGTTAGACGGATTTTTTGTGAGCTTCGCACGAAGCCATCCTGGAAAAGTGCGTCCATATAATGAAGATGCTGTGCTTGATTTACGTGAAGCTGGCGTGTGGGTGGTTGCCGATGGCATGGGGGGCCATGCGGCCGGAGACATTGCCAGTCAAATGGTGATTGATAGTGTGACGCAAAGTGTTGAGTCAAGCCCAACTGAGCATTTAAGTATTGATTGCCTACGCAAGGCCTTACTTGGTGCCAATCAGCAAATCATTGACTATTCGCAGCAGCACTTAGCGGGGAAAACGGCAGGCAGTACGGCTGTGTTACTGCAGATTCGAGATGGTTTCTATCATTGTCTTTGGGTCGGGGATAGTCGTATTTATCTGTTTCGCGATCAGCAGTTACAGCGTAAAACTCGCGATCATAGCCAAGTCATGGAAATGGTCGAACAAGGTTTAATTGCTGAGTCTGAAGCAGAGCAGCACCCTTTGTCGAATGTGATTACTCGAGCCATTGGGGTAAGTGAAGCGCTGACCGTGGATCAAAGCTCCGGTCAGTTGCTACCGGGAGATCAATTTTTATTGTGCTCCGATGGTTTAACCAAAGAGCTCAGTGATGCTGATTTGGCGATGTGCATGCAAGCGAACAGTGTTTCTGATATTGGTTTGGCCTTGATGCATTCCGCTTTGGTGAAAGGCGCGAGTGACAATGTGAGTTGTGTGTTGGTGAAGGTATGTCAAAGCGATACCGGAACTGATGAAGAACATTGTGACGATACGGTTCCCGTATTTTTTAATCGGCGCTAGGAGCTTAAATGTTTGACCAACTGTTCGAGATTGATTTTCTGGCATTAGCAAAGCCTCTATCTGAAGCGCGACCTTGCGGTGAAGACCCGCGCTTAGATGCTTCACCTTTATCGACCTACTTTACGCTTAAAGATGTTCGTAACGGTGCTCGGGCCGCAGAGCGTAATGCCTTGGTGGATAACGAGCCGCTTTTGAGTCTCGCTCATGAATGGGACCCCATTATTCAGCGAGTTCCCGAGGTATTGCTCGATACTTGTAAAGATTTAGAACTCGCGGCTTGGCTGATTGAAGCCTTGGTGCGCCGCAAAGGATTTAAGGGCATAAAACTGGGCTTTGATGTTGCGCGTAGCCTGATTGAACAGCATTGGGAAGATCTGTACCCCAGCCCAGATGAAGATGGGCTACTTACTCGCGTCGCGCCTTTGATCGGACTTAATGGTTATGACGGTGAAGGCACCCTGTTAATGCCGATTGCTTGTGTGCCTTTAACCGAGCTGGTTGAAGACCAAGCCTATTCCTTGTGGGAATTTGAACAAGCGAGCGAAGTGGAGCGTTTCGATGATACTAAGCGTAGCCAGCGTTATGCCGCTGGCGCGGTGCGGCTGGAAGATATTACTCACACGGTGAAAGCGACTCGCGGCAGTTTTTTTGTTGAGTTGTTAAGTGATATTGAAGCCGCCATGGAATCCTATCTGCTTTTATCACAGTGCATTGATGAGGCGGTTGGCGAACCGCAGCCCAGTTCTCACATCGCTAAGCGTCTTACTGAATGTGCAGAGGCGGTACGTTATATCGCCGCTGATAAATTGGCTGAAGCTGAAAGCCAGTCAATGACGCAGCAAGTGAGTATGGCCTCGACAGATGGCGCGCTTTCTGCCGCGGACGCAGTTAGTCCTCATTCGCAGTTAAATAGCCGGGTAGAGGCGATTGCTCAACTGACAACAATAGCAGATTTTTTTAAGCAAACAGAACCTCACTCGCCAATGGCTTATGCCATTGAGCAAGTGGTTCGTTGGAGTGGAATGAGCTTACCGGATTTACTCCAAGAGCTGATTACAGATAACGATGCTCGAACCGGGTATTTCCGATTGACCGGAATTATATCGGAACAACAAGACTAACGTGGTGCTTAGCGCTCTACGTGTTAATCAATAACAAGGAGATTGATATGGACAGTATCCACGGCAAGTTGTCTCGGGTACGCAAACCAAGAGTTCACATTACTTACGATGTGGAAACTGAAGGTGCTGCAGTTAAAAAAGAATTACCGTTTGTCGTCGGAGTGATGGGGGATTTTGCGGGCGACAATACCACGGCATTGAAGCCGCTTAAAGACCGTCGTTTTATTCAGATCGATCGCGACAATTTTGATGATGTATTGAAGCGAATGAATCCTAAATTAGAGTTTAAAGTGGATAACAAACTTGCGGACGATGATTCATTGATGTCCGTCGAATTGGCTTTCCAGTCGATGAAAGATTTTGATCCTGCAGCCGTGGTTAATCAAGTCGAGCCATTACGTAAGTTGATGGATACACGTAATAAGCTTCGTGATTTGATGACCAAAGTCGATCGCTCAGAAGACTTAGAAAATATTTTGGAAGAGGTCTTAAATAATACCGACTCTTTGCAAAAATTAGCGGGTGAACTAACGAAAGATGTTAATCCGGAGGGCGCAGCATGAGTCTTGAAAGCCAAACCGTTCTAGACCCAAGTGTTGAACAAGCGCAGGGCTCTATCTTGGAGCAGGCGATTGGCGCGACGAAGCAGACGGACTACTCTCGCTCAGAAGAATTGTTAAGAACACTTACTGAAGAAGCGTTGAAAGGTACCGTGACTTGGAATAAAAATCTTACCGTAACTTTTCGAGAAGCGATTGCCGGGATTGATGAACTTATTTCCAAGCAGCTTGCTGAGGTGATGCATCACCCAAGTTTCCAAAAGCTGGAAGGATCTTGGCGTGGTTTGAATTACTTAGTGATGAATTCTGAAACTAGTCAAACTCTGAAAATTCGAGTGCTCAGCATGAGTAAGAAAGAGTTGCATAAAGATTTGAGCAAAGCGGTTGAATTTGATCAGAGCCAAATTTTCAAAAAGGTTTATGAATCTGAGTTTGGAACGCCAGGGGGTGAACCTTACGGTGCCTTAGTTGGTGATTATGAGTTTACCAATCATCCAGAGGACATCGAAAGTTTAAGTTTGATGTCGAATGTTGCAGCGGCCGGCTTTGCGCCCTTCTTATCGGCATCATCACCGGCTTTATTTGGTTTTGATAACTGGACCGAACTAACCAAGCCTCGTGATCTTGAGAAGGTGTTTGAGTCTTTAGAGTACACCAAATGGCGTTCATTCCGCGAAAGTGATGATTCTCGATTTGTGACGCTAGCTATGCCGCGAGTATTGGCGCGTTTACCTTATGGTGAAGCGACAACGCCGATTGAAGAATTTCGTTATGAAGAGTTTGAACTTGATCCGCAAACTGGCATGTCCAAAACCACTGAGCATGATGAATACTGTTGGATGAATGCTTCCTATGTATTAGGTGCGCGGATGACCGAAGCTTTCGCTAAGTATGGTTTTTGTACTGCTATTCGTGGTGCCGAGGGAGGCGGCAAGGTTGAAAACCTGCCTTCGCACCTCTTTGTTTCCGATGATGGCGATCCAGATTTGAAATGCCCAACTGAAATTGGCATTACTGATCGACGTGAAGCGGAATTGAGTAAATTAGGTTTTTTGCCTTTGTGTCACTATAAAAACACCGATTACGCAGTGTTTTTTGGCGCGCAAACCTGTCAAAAATCCAAGCGCTTTGATAATCCAGATATCACTGCAAATGCGGCTATTTCTTCACGTTTACCATACATCATGGCTACCTCTCGTTTCGCTCATTACCTTAAGGTGATGGCTCGCGACAAAATTGGCAGTTTTATGGAAGCTGAAGACGTTGAGAATTGGTTGAATCGATGGATCTTAAGTTATGTCAACGCCTCTGAGGGAGGCGGTCAGGAGATCCGTGCGAAATACCCATTAGCTGACGCTAAGGTTCAGGTAAAAGAGATCCCTGGTGCGCCGGGTTCCTACAACGCCGTGGCTTGGTTACGGCCTTGGTTGCAGATGGAAGAACTCACCACATCGTTGCGCCTGGTCGCAAAAATTCCAGAAATTGGCGGATAATTAAAAGCGGGCCGCAAGGTCCGCGTTTTCTCATGACAATGACTCAAACTTTACCATCTCTGCGCTTTGTGGATAGCCAAACTTTGCAACAAATTGATGTTGAACCGTTGCGGATCGATGCGGATTGGTGTGCCCAAAGTGAAGTCGTGGATCAATTTCTGGCCACTGAAGATGCCTATCTCGCCTTGCGTATTTGGCTGGAGAAGGATAATCAGCAGCTTGAATCATGGTCTGCAGAGCGCTTGCGGCCAATTTTACTGCGGGCTATTCGTGATATTGATGAGCGCCTGAATAACCAAGTGAATGCGATTATTCACCATCCTCACTTTCAACAGTTAGAGGCAAGTTGGCGGGGGCTTGAGTATCTTACTGCCCAAATAGGTCCGCAAGAACACAGCCTTGTGACCAAAGTGAAGTTGATTAGTATCAGTTGGCAAGAGTTGTGTCGCGATGTCTCTAGAGCCATCGAATTTGATCAAAGTGAGTTATTTAAACAGATCTATAGCAATGAATTTAATATGCCTGGTGGAGAGCCCTTTGGCATGCTTGTCGGCGATTATCGAGTGAGTCATAAAGCGCGTAACGGTATTGCGATAAATGATTTAGAAGCGCTGCGGGCTATTAGTCTTACCGCCGCAGCCGCTTTTGCTCCTTTTGTCACGGGGGCAGATCCTTCAATGTTGGGGGTCGATTATTTCAGTGAATTGGCGTCGGTGCGTGATATTGCGGCGCAGTTCTCTCAAGATGAATACCTGTTGTGGCGCAAGTTAAGAAGTCAGGAAGACTCGCGATTCTTAGGTATTGCTGCACCAAATATCTTGATGCGGGAGCCATATCAGCAAGATGGCCGACGTCAAGAAGGCTTTATGTTTGTTGAGCAAGTGAATGATCCGGAACGCGATTATTTATGGGGAAATGCGGCCTATGGTGTGGCTTCGGTAGCGGTACGTGCATTTAGAGAGTCGGGTTGGTTCAGTCAAATTAGAGGCTTACAGCCGGGTCAATATAAACATGGTCTGGTGTTTGACTTGCCTGGTTCAGATTTTAAGCTGTCACGGCATATTCGTTCAGCGAAGCCCCCAGTTAATTTGCAGGTGGGAGATCGACTAGAGAAACAGTTGTCTGATAGCGGTTTTATTCCGGTCTCCACTGTTCCTCACACCGAGCACTTAGTCTTGTATAGCAATGCTTCGGTGAATCTACCTAAGCATTATGACAGTATGGCGGTGGCGGTGAATGCGCGCCTCTCCTCAATGTTGCAATATGTATTATGTGTCTCGCGATTTGCTCATTATCTCAAGATTATAGGACGTGACCGGGTCGGCAGATTTGATAGTGCCCACTTGATCGAACGTGATCTACAGCGTTGGTTGCATCGCTATACCACCGCCTCCGATGAGGCATCTGACGAAATCCGAGCCCGTTATCCGCTGAATGAAGCCAGTATCCAGGTTAAAGAGCAGCGGGGTAAACCCGGCCATTACTACTCCATTATTCATTTACGACCACATTTTCAGCTGGATCAGATGGTATCCAGTATTCGCTTGATAACCGAGTTATCGCCAAGCTACCACCAAGCAGGATAAATAGATGCAACAACAAATAAAACAGTTGATTCAACAGGGACAGTTAAGTGAAGCAATTGCCGCGACTATCGCGCATTTAAAAGTAAAACCTAAAGATTTAGATACGCGCAGTAGCTTTATTGAGTTGTTGTGTATTGATGGCCAGTTAGAGCGCGCCGATCAGCAGTTAGATCTATTGGTGAAACAGCACCCGCAATGTGTACCAGGGGCATTAAACATGCGTCAGTTAGTACACGCGGCTCAATCTCGAGTTGATTTTGCGCACGGTGGCGATACCGCCAGTTTGGTGAGTGGTGCAAAGCAAAGCTTAACTCAGCTTATTGAATTGCGTTTAGCGTTGCTCAATAAAGATCAGCGTGCATTAACGCGTGCAGCGCAGCAGTTGGAGCATTTGCGTGAATCTGCTGAGTTAACAATCAACGATCAAACTTGCACTGAACTTCGTGATTTAGATGACAGCTTAGCGGGTTACTTGGAAGTGTTTGGCTCAAATGGCTTGTATTATTTTGTGTCTTTTGCCGATGTGACTTGGCTAAAGTTACTCCCCGCGACCAGTCTATTCGAACAGATCTGGCGTCGTGCTGAATTAGATATAAAAGATGGTCCTTCAGGTGAAGTATTCCTGCCGATGACTTACCTCGCTAGTGAGAGCGACGCTGAAAAATTGGGTCGCGAAACAGATTGGCAGCCCTTGTTAAATAGTGAGTTCTTTCAAGGACGAGGGCTAAAAATGTGGCTAGTAAACGATAATGCGCTGGCTATATCTTTGCTTGAGTCTTGCTCTACTCTTAGCTGCACAGAGACGGTTGAGTGATGAGTGGTTTACCAGCTTTGCAACTGTCCTTACTTGATCGTTTGTGTAATACCCATGATGACGCGCTGGCTTCAAACGGCGTTTACTCTAGCTATGGTCGACAGGCTTATCGGCAAAGTATTCGTCGAGATCTAGAGGCCTTGCTGAATGCTAAATTGCATTGGCATACCTGGCCAGAGTGGTACCACGAGCTCGATCTTTCTTTATTTAGCTACGGACTACCCGATTTCTCGTCAATGCCTTTAAGTAGTCAGGATGGAAGAGAGAGGCTCTGTCAGATTGTTGAACAAACGATCCGCAAATTTGAGCCGCGCTTTATTGATGTATCGGTGTCGACGGTAAGCGATGAGCAACCGCTGGATCGAGTATTACGTTTGCGGATCCATGCCTTGTGTCATGCCGATCCTGAACCGGAAGAGATGACCTTCGATTCCGAAGTTGAACCCGTTTGCTTAGGCATAAAAATAGTTGAGTAAGTCATGAGTGATGAACTATTAAAGTATTACAATCGTGAACTTGCTTATCTGCGTCATATGGGGGCCGAGTTCGCCGAACGTTATCCTAAAGTGGCTGGGCGTTTGCGGATCAGCGAAGAAAGTGTCGAAGATCCGCATGTATCTCGTTTATTAGAGGGCGTTGCTTTGTTAACTGCTCAAGTGCGGCAAAAGCTTGATGACAGTTTTCCTGAGCTTACGGAAGCTCTACTTGGTCAACTTTACCCTGATTATCATGCACCGATCCCCTCGATGTCAGTGATTAAGATGAGCACTCAAAACGTCACTGACTATAGTTTGATGATCCCTAAAGGGACGGAATTAGATACCCAAGTTCCGGGCTATAAAAGTTGTCGTTTTAATACGTGTTACGACGTGCAAATGTGGCCGATAGAGCTTACTAAAGCGAGTTTTGAAAGTGCCCCCTTTAAAGCGCCTCGGCCCAATTTTCAAAAGCATGTTAGCGCCGTTTTAAAATTAAGACTGAGTTGCGAATTTGATGATGTGTCGTTCCGTGATTTAGGTATCGACAAGCTGCGATTCTATATTCACGGCCAACCACAGCTGAGCTATCAACTTTATCAATTAATTTTTCAATCGAGTGTTGGTATGGCATTTGCCAATCCTGACAGTATGCAGGCTCGCCAATATTTGCAAGCAAGGCATATACATGCGGTCGGCTTTGCCGATGAAGAAAAGGTCGTACCTTACGAACAACGTAGTTTTAATGGCTACCGTTTGTTGGTTGAGCATTTTTTATGTCCTGAGAAATTCATGTTTTTTGAGCTTCAAGATCTGGAGCCCAATTGGTTTGGTGAGCAGCATGAAGTGGACCTATATATCTATCTTGACGCCGATTCTGATATTCTGGCGAAACAGCTTAGTGCAGATAACATCTTACTTGGTTGTGTACCAGTGGTGAATCTGTTCGAAGATGAGTTGGAGCCGCTGCGCTTAGATCCCGCTCGGTTTGAGCATCGTCTGGTGCCTCGCTATCGTGATGCGGATATCTCCGAAGTGATTCGCATATTAGATGTAGAAGCTTTTGATCAGCACGACAATGGTGTTGCAGTCACGCCTTTTTATGGTAGTCAGCTTCCTCATTATGTGCCTGCGGGTCATCTATTTTGGACGCTGCGTCGTGAATTCAACAAATGGGCGGGAGGCCATGACGAGCCGGGCGTAGAGAGCTATTTATCAGTGGTTGATGGCAATGCGAAGCCGCTGGATATCGAGCAGCATGAACAATGGCTGATTTCAGCGAAAGCTCTGTGCAGTAATCGAAATTTGCCTGCAAGACTGCCCTTTGGTGGTGGTCAACCCTCGGTCGTGATGCCCAGTCGCGCTGACTCTCTAAAAAATGTTCGCTGTTTGCTGCCATTTAGCGAACCGGTGCGACCGGCAATGTTTGATGCTTCTCGCTGGCAATTGGCCAGTCACCTAACGCTCAATCACTTTACTCAGGCAAATGCAGTCCAGTTGTTGCAGGAGTTGTTGCAGTTGTACGACTTTAAACAGTTACCGCAAACCAAGGTGTTGATTGAAGCTATCACCAGTCTGGATGTTCAGCGAGCAACCGCAAGAGTCGTACAAAATGGTCGAGTTGGTTTCTGCCACGGTTCGGACATCGAGCTTGTATTTACCAACCAAGATTTGTCTGGCACCAATCTGTTCTTTTTTGGCAATGTACTGGCACACTTTTTTGCACAATACACCACCATTAATAGCTTTACCCGTTTAACGATTCGAATACTGGGCCATGCTCAAGCATTGCATCGCTGGCCCGCCTTGGCGGGAGATATGGAGCTGTTATGAATCTCTTTGAAGGCTTAAATAGTGGCAGCGAACAAGATTTTCATCATAGTGTGGTCGCGATCCAAGCAAGTCGGGGGGGCGTTCATCATGGAATAGGCTCCGATACGCTGCCAAAGCACGAAGCGCTGCGTTTTAAAGTGCCGCAAAATTTAGGTTTTCCGGGAAAAGCCTTAGCGAAGGTGGTGGTGCCAGAGTCGGCCTCGCAACCTTACCAGGTGTACGTCAATTTCATGGGCCTAACCGGGCCTAGTGGCGTATTACCCAGCCATTATAGTGAATGGGTCATGGAACGTTGCAAACAAAAAGATGAATCGATGCGTGACTTTTTAGACATCTTTCATCACCGCGTTATTTCTTTGTACCACCGCGCTTGGGAGAAATATCAGTACCCACTGCAATATCTGCGTCGCTTACAAACTGGGCAATCCGATCCTATTTCTTTGGCTTTGCACGCATTAGCGGGGACTTCTACTTCTAGTCAACTTTATGTCGGCGGACTGTTTTCTCAAACCATACGCAGTGCACAAGCCTTAAAACAAATCGTTCAGCTGATATCAGGCTGTCAGGTGGTGGTTCATCAGCGAGTCGGGCAGTGGCTGAGTTTAAATGAATCTGAGCAAACGCAGTTAGGAGGCCGATTCACCCCTGAAGGTCAGCATGCTCAGCTTGGCAGAAGTGCCACCTTGGGCAGCAAAATATGGGATGTGGGCTCAGCCATTGACATTGATATTCAGGCCGACAGTCAAGCGGCGGCTCAGCGTTTGTTACCAGGAGGGCCGTTATTGGATCTATTGCAACAAACCGTGGCCGCATATTTACCGAATCATATTCGTCCTCGTTGGAGTTTAAGTGCACGTTATCGAGATATGCCGAGTGGGCGTTTAGGTCATTGCAGCTTGGCTCTTGGGCGCGGCGCATCCTTAAGCATGAATAGTCGGCACATGGAACAGTACACCAAGATAGTGATTGCGTAAGCGCATTCGAAAGCAAGGAAAGGGAATAAAAATGACCACAATGAGTTTGAAATCAATGGTTGAGAAGCTGTCGCCAGCTGCCAAGCAAAGTTTAGAGTCGGCCGCCGCGCTATCTAATAGCCGTAGTCATTTTAGTGTTGAAGTTCAGCACTGGCTGTTGGCAATGTGTGAGCAGCGCAGTGAGGATTTATACATCATCGCTCAGTATTATTCGCTTGATTTAGCGGGCTTTATTCAGGATTTAAATCGTAGTCTTGAACAAGCTAAAACGGGTAATCCACAAACCCCAAGTTTGTCTCCGCAAATTGTGAGTCTATTAAGTGCAGCATGGATGGTCGCGACGATTGAATACCAGCAAACCAGCATTTTTCCAGTGCATATTCTTCACGCTTTATTGAGTGACGATACTTTAAGTTTCACCACCATGGATTATTTGCAACATTTGGAAGCCATTGAGGTTAGTCAACTGAGCCGTATTTGGTCGGGCCTGCAAAATAACGTTGGTGATGGCACTGTTCAGACTCAATCCTCAGCTAAAACGCCTAACTTAGAGCAGTTTACCATCGACTTAACCGAGCAAGCTCGACAGGGCCAACTCGACCCAATTTTAGGGCGTGATGATGAAATCCGTCAGATGATCGATATTTTAACTCGTCGACGGCAAAATAACCCAATTTTGACAGGTGAGGCTGGGGTGGGTAAAACGGCCGTTGTGGAAGGTTTAGCTCAACGTATTGTCGCCAAAGATGTACCTGAATCATTACAGAATGTGAGGATTCAGGTCTTGGATTTAGCCTTGCTACAGGCAGGTGCTGGGATGAAGGGCGAGTTTGAAAATCGTTTAAAGTCGGTGATCAGCGAGGTAAAAAACTCGGCAATCCCAATCGTTGTTTTTATCGATGAAGCGCATACGTTAATTGGCAGTGGCGGCCAAGCTGGGCAGAACGATGCTGCTAATTTACTCAAGCCAGCCTTGGCGCGGGGTGAACTGCGAACAATTGCCGCTACAACTTGGGCTGAGTACAAGAAATATTTTGAGAAAGACGCTGCCTTGACGCGTCGCTTTCAAGTGGTGAAAGTTGAAGAGCCTAGTGAAGACAAAGCGATCGTCATGTTGCGAGGTTTGCTGCCAGCGATGGAAAAGCATCATCGAGTCAGTATTAGCGATCAAGCTTTACAGGCAGCAGTTTGTCTTTCAAATCGTTACATTAATGGTCGTCAACTACCCGATAAAGCGGTGGCCTTGCTCGATACAGCTTGTGCCCGGGTAGCGATGAGCCAAGCGGCAACGCCAAGCCAGGTAGAGCATTTACAGCGACAGCAGCAACAACTCAGTGCTCAAATTGAGCAATTAGAGAGAGAACAGTTGACGGGTTCTAATCATCAAGCCCTACTTAGCCAACTTAGCTGCCAATTGGTAGATGTTCAAGCTGCCTTTGCGCAAGCCGAAAGCACTTGGCGTGACGAACAGGGTTTGGTGAAAAAAGCCAAGCAGTATGTTGATGAGATTTTAAATGTGGATCATGACGATCGGCTTGAGTTACGTCGTCAGCTGGTGGATTTGAAAGCCTCTTTAGCGGAAGTGGCTCAACCGATGGTGTTCTTAGAAGTTGATGAATTACTCGTTGCAGAGGTGATTGCTGATTGGACGGGTATTCCTCTTGGGCGGATGCAAGCTAATGAGATAACTACGGTTTTGAACTTATCACAGAAAATGGCCGAGCGGATTATCGGCCAGGATCACGCTCTAGATTTAATCAGCAAAGTAGTACAAACCACCCGTGCTCATCTCAGTGACGAGCGTAAGCCCAATGGGGTGTTTTTACTCACGGGACCCAGCGGTACAGGTAAAACGGAAACCGCTTTAACTTTGGCTGAACAGGTCTATGGCAGTGAAGATAACCTCACGGTAATCAATATGTCGGAGTTTAAAGAGGAGCATAAAGTCTCTTTATTAGTCGGCTCTCCTCCGGGATACGTGGGGTATGGTGAAGGGGGCGTGCTCACCGAGGCTGTGCGGCGCAAACCTTACAGCGTGGTATTACTGGATGAGATGGAAAAAGCCCACCCCGGAGTGCAAGACATATTTTATCAGGTCTTCGATAAAGGCTCGATTAAAGATGGTGAAGGTCGAGACATAGACTTCAAAAATACCATCATCATTATGACTTCGAATGTTGGAACTGATACCACCACTGCTTTGTTTGAGGATCAAGAAACAGCCCCTGATATTGACGGCTTAAAACAGGCGCTTAACGATGACCTGCTCGCCGTATTTAAGCCGGCTTTTATCGGTCGCTTAAATGTGATCCCTTTTATTCCTCTAAATCACGTCACACTGCAGCAGATTGTTCGTTTGCAGTTACAGCGTGTCGAACAACGGTTTTCCAAGAGTTATAAAGGAACATTACGTTTTTCTGAGCAAGTCGCTGAATATTTGAACCAACAATCAAATAACGCAGATATAGGTGCGAGGGCGATTCAAAATAATATTCAAAATGATTTATTGCCGATTATATCGAAAAAGGTGTTGGAGGCTGTTTTTTCTAAGAAAAATGTCGGATCAATCTTAATCGATATACGTGATTCTAATTATTGTGTAGAAACAGAGTGATTTATGTTTATTTATTGATATAAATATCTATAATGTGTTATTCGAAGTTGTGATGGTTGTCTTTTTAATTTGTTTTTTACTGGATTGATTTGTGAGATGGCTGCGACAAGTAAATTTGCTCGTTTAAGGCGATGCATTAATAACCTAGCCCTTATGGGTATATTTTTAAAAATTAGCTAAAGGAACTTAGCATGCAAGCAAATACTTATTTGAAATATGGTGATATTAAAGGCGAAGCAACCGCTGAGCAGTACAAAGATCTAATTACGCTGTTATCAGTTGATTGGTCGGTGAGTCGTGAGATCACTTCTCATACGGGGACTGCCCAAGATCGTGAAGCGAGCGCAACGCGCTTATGTGATGTCACAATTTCAAAAATGCAAGATAAAGCTTCGCCTGATTTATTCAAAGAAGCCACTATTGGTAAGGGTAAACCAGCAGTTTTCCACATTACTAAGCAAGGTGAAAAAATTGAAGAAATCATGAAAATCGAGTTAACCGATGCGATGATTTCTAGTTATGCTGTTTCGATTCAAGATGATCGTCCGGTAGAGCACATCACGATTTCTTACACTGAAATGATGATGACCGTTACCCCAACTGATGATCAAAATAATGTTCAAGCACCACTTGTTTACGGCTATAGCGGTGTTAAAGGTCAACAAATGTAATTGTTCTTACCTATGGGGTAGTTTTTAACTATCCCGTTTTTATCTTTATTTATTGTGAAAAATGAGAAATATGAAAAAGGCAAGCCAGAGCAAGAATATCATACAAATAGAAACACCTTTAGGTAAGGATGTACTCCACCTTACTCAATTTGATATTCAAGAAGGTATCTCTATTCCTTTTTCTATAAATGTTTCTTGTTATAGCAATGGTCAGCTTATTTCTCAGGATGATCTTATTGGTAAATCAGTGACGGTTAAATTAGATTACCAAAAGTCTGAAGAAACTGTTACTCGCTATTTTAATGGTTTTGTTTCTAGCATCCATGCATTAGGTAGTCGTATTTCTAGCGAAGCCGAAGGGGAAAAATATCAGGATTATCGTTTGCAGCTGGTATCGGGTTTACATTTTTTAAAGCAACGAATCAATTGCAGAATTTTTCAGAAGCTTAGTGTAGAACAAATTGTCAAAAAGATACTTACTGAACACGGTGTACCGATGCAGAGCGAGCTTAAGTCAACTTACTCGAGTTTGGCATTTAAGGTTCAATACAACGAAAGTGACTTAGACTTTGTGCATCGCCTATTAGAAGAGGCGGGCATTTTTTATTTTATAGAACATCGTAAGAGCAAGCATTCTGTGGTTTTAGTCGATGCTTTGACCGCTTACCGAGAGGCTGAAGAGTCGCAGGTCGTTTTTACTACCGGCTCCTTAGCCGAAGCGCATGTTTTTTCTTGGAACGGTAATTTTCAGCTCCCTGCTGGACGCTCGGTTAAGTATGGATTTGATTTTATAAAGCCCAAAGTAAAACCAAAGGGCGAGCAACAAAAAGTAGCCGTAAGTAAACAGCAATTAAGTAGTGAAGTCTTTGAATACTATGCTGGTTCTGAATTAAACCCGGAGTTGCAAAATTCTGCGAATATTGCTTTAGAAGCGATGCAAAGAGATACCTTGTTGTGTGCTGGTGGTAGTACTTGCGCGACTTTTTCGGCAGGCCAATACTTTACTTTCAAGTCTCATGAAGATCCAAAACAGCTGAACAAAAGTTATTTGATTACCCAGCTGTCTTTAAGTGTCGCCATCGTTAGTCAAACGGGAGCCGCGAAAAATAGTGGTCAGGTATTACACAATCAGTTTTCGTGCATACCTTCCGAGGTGCTATTCAGACCGTTACAGGTCACCCCGCGCCCCTTGATCCATGGCACTCAAACCGCCTTAGTCACAGGCGATCCTGGTGAAGATATCCACGTGGATAAATATGGCCGGATTAAAGTCTTATTTCATTGGGACCGTGAAGCCAAGCCAGATAGCAGTAGTTCTTGCTGGATCCGGGTGGCGCAAAATTGGGCGGGTAGCCGTTATGGCGCATTTTTTTTGCCGAGAGTGGACCAAGAAGTACTGGTGAGTTTCCTCAATGGTGATCCCGACCAACCAGTGATTACCGGAGCGTTGTACAACGGTGATCAAATGCCGCCCTACGCTTTACCCAGTAAGAAATTCCAGTCGGGTATTAAAACGCGTTCTACTAAAGGGGGCGGGGAAAGTAATTTCAACGAGATCCGTTTTGATGATGATGCCGGAAAAGAACTGCTCTACCTGCAGGCGGAAAAAGATCTACAAACCGAAATTAAGCAGTGTCAAATCGAAAAAATTGGTAAAGATTTGACGATTGAGGTAGCGGAGAACCAGTCGCAGAAGATTGGAAAAACCCTGCTGCTTGATGTTGGAAAAAATCTTGATCTTGTCGCTGGAAGCAAGGTCACAATTAAGGCTGGTGGTGCCTCTATTATTTTATCGAGTGGTGGCAATATCGACATTAAGGGCTCGTCCATTTCTATTAATGGTTCGGCTATCGCCCTTAAGGCGCCTTCCATCTCGTTAAACTAGGAAATTACATGGGTAAGCCAGTCGCAACGTTGGGGTCGTTTCATATGTGTCCTAAGGTTGAAAATAAAGTACCCCATGTGGGAGGGCCCGTTGCCAGTGGTAATGGAGGAGTCACTGTGGGCGGGATGCCAGTTGCCTGTGTTGGTGACAAATTAGTGTGCATTGGCCCTCCAGATTCAATTTCTACGGGCTCCGGTTCGGTCACTGTAGGGGGAAAAGCGGTAGCTCGCTTAGGTGACTCGACCGACCATGGTGGCAAGATATTGGCAGGTAATCCAACGGTGTTAATTGGCTAAGATGATGTTAACACTAGACATTGAAGCGATGCAGTTGGGCCAATACGATGACCCAGTCAATATTTTTGAGCTTAGCGAGAAGCAGGCCTTGCAGCCAGAATTAAGGCTTCATCAGCAAGGCTGCTTACGCCATTTTAGCTTTGACCACACAGTTACCGAGCGCTTGCTTGAGCTTCGTTGGGATGCCGATGCGGTTTTCGTATTACTACCCGAGGCCCCGATTGTTCAGGCTAAAGGGAAAGACTATCAGCGGCTTCTTGACTTGATCCCTAGTATAAAAGGTTTAGCCAAAGTGTATTTGTTCCCCTATGGCCGGAGTGCTTTGCAATTAGCTATGCGTCAAGCGGTTAAGCTGTTTTCGCAACAGCAAGTGAGTGATATTCAGCTCATTGCCTACCATGAGGACCCGCGTTTAATCACTCTTGTGAGAGAACCGAGCACTCCTGCCAGCCAATGTTTTATTGCCGGCCGACTGCGTCCAGCAGACAAAGGCTTTGTGATCCCTTGGACCGGTTACGAAGTGCAGACTTCAGATAAAAGCACTCAAGCTACGATTGCAGCACTGATTCAGCGCTATCAGCGTCAATGCGGCAAGTCGCTCAGCCAATGTTATTTCCCAACTGCGTTGCCGCAAGCTTTGAGGGATGGCTGGTTACACAGTGTTGAGTATTTTCAAGACAGCCTTACATCGCGCAGCCAGTTTATCTTTGCCGATGCACTGATTGGCGACTTGGGGGTGTGTAGTGGTATCTATAACTTATGCCATTGTTTAATGCTGTATCAGCAGCAAAAATATGCTGGAACAAGCTTTCAGCTGGCTCTTTCCGATGATGCCTATCGGAGCGCAATGACGCTTCGTTGGGTCGCTTAGTGGTGTAAACAGCAGTATGGATGGAACCCAAAAACAAGTTGTAACCGCTAACGATGGTTTTGCTTATGAGTTTTTTAAAGGCATTAAAAAAAATACCTCAACATCAATTTCTTTTACTGATGTCGCGAGCGTTGAGCTGTTTTTAACGAAGTTTAATGGGGCCGTCAATGCTGCTGGAAAAGGGCTGCATACGGTTTATCTTTTGTTGCCTTTAAACAAGCGAAAGCAGCCGCGGCAACAGCTTGTAAATGCTTTACTCTCTGGCGAAATTTGGTGTTATCAGCAGCGGGTAAAACAGTTGCCGATTTCATCTCCTGCTTCGACTCCCTCTCGGAGTTCATCCGTCCAAAATGAACCCAAAGCTCCGGGAGGGCGTTCGAAGACTCAAGTACAAACTCAAGACCAGTACGCAAGTGAGCCTGTTGCACAATCGATTGATCATCAAGATACCGTATTGTGCGGCGATCCTGTTGCGATGAGTAGTGGTGAGGAAGTCCTTCAGTTGGTAGATGTTCATCTACAGGGGCATGTAGCACTGTGCTGGCAGCGTATTTATCGTTCTAGTTGCTCCCACCTTGATCTGGGACTGGGTCTGGGTTGGCGTAGTAATTTTCATTATAGCTTAGAGGAAGATTTCGGCGAACAGCCGTGCTGGCAATTTACCGACGCATTGGGTCAAGTATTCCGCTTTCCATATGTTGCCGTCGGAGCCAAAAGCATTCAAGTTAAATCCGGTATGGTGCTGCGGCATCAAAGTGATGATATTACCATCAGTCACGCGGATGGCAAAACACTGTACTTTAGTAAAACGCAGCAAGCTTGGTTACTGACCAAATTAAGTGAAGGAGTGGATCGTGCATTCTTGTTGAGCTATTCAGCTGCGCATCGACTGATTGGTGTCGCGGTGAATCGTAGTCAACGGATCTATTTACGTTACGACCTAAAGGGCCATTTACTTGAGGTGTGCTCTAGTAGAGCTCAAGATGCGCAAATTTATGCGAATTATGGTTACGATGACAAGCGTCGGTTGATTCGCGCAAGCAATCGCTTTGCTCAGCAAGAGCACTACCGTTATCAGCAAGGTTTGTTGATCCAAAGAACACGCGCTTCGGGATTTCGTCACTATTTCCGATGGGATGGTAGTGACCAACGCGCTCGGTGTGTTGAGCAGTGGGGCGATAATCAGCACTATCATTATCGTTTTGAGTATCAGCCGGAACAAGGGATTAGCCGTAGTTTCGATAGTTATAATAACTGTTGGACTTACTTGCATAATGCGCAGGGTCAATTGCTTAAAAAAAATGCGCCCGATGGTGCCACTTGGCGATTTGAATATGATGAGTTCCAGCGAAAAATTAGCCAAACTGAACCAAATGGGACAACTACGTGTTTCCATTATAATAGTGCAGGCCAGTTAGTTGCCGAGCTCCATCCTAACCAAAGCTTGACTTGTTATTCCTATAATCGTTTAGGTTTTGTGAATCAGATTGACTATGCCGATGGTTCATCACTCAAACGGGAATACAACAGCTTAGGTTTACTTACCCAAGAAATCGACGTTCAAGGTGTGGTCACTCAATATCGCTACGATGCGCACAGTCGTTTAATCAACAAGTCTGCCGGTAATCAGCCTGCACAGTTATTTTGGTGGAATGAACAAGGTCTGCTGAGCGCCAAGCAAGTGGGCGATGCCCTGACGCGCTACAGCTATAACGCTATTGGGGAATGTAATGGTGAAGTGAATGCCTACGGTTGGGTTAGTCAGTATGTTCGTAATGCCCAAGGGCAGCTGATTGAGGTAGTTCATTATCACCAAGACCAGCCACAGCAAACCCGGTGCCAGCGATACGCCTATGACCAAGCTGGACGGCTCAGCGCCCGAACCAACCCGCTTGGTCATACCACCAACTTTGAATATCAAGGATTATCGCAGCCTAGTAAACAGATTAACCCCGATGGTTCATGGCTTGCTTTTAGCTACGATAAGGAGCGCAACCTAACAGCCATTGAGCGTAGCGACGGTCAGCGTTATCAATTGGAATACGACAGTTGTGAGCGTATACGTCAAACCATCGGTTTTGATGGGCGCGAGCAAGCCTATCAATACAACCTGGCTGGTCAACTAATACAGTTAGTGGAAAACAGCGAGCGTTTGGTGCAGCTGAAGCGAAATAGCTTAGGCCAAGTGATTGAGCAGCGTAGCACCGCCAATGGCATGACTTTAATTAACGACTTTGCTTACAACTTACAAGGCAAACTAAGCCAAGCCAATAATAGCGCTCGTAAAATTCGTTTTAATTACTTTGCCAATGGTCAGTTACAGGAACACTGGCAAGACGACTGGCATATCCGCCATCAGCTTAATCAGCAAGGCTTGCGCAGCCAAACCCGCTTACCTGACAGCAGTATGCTTCGTTATCGCTACGATGAACACGGTCGCTTAAGTGAACTAACATTGAATGGCCAAGCACTGATATCCCGCCAGTTTAATGCCAGCGGCAGCGAGCTAAACCGCGAGCTCAGTGCTAGTCATCAACAGCATAATCATTACGACCCTCAAGGGCGTTTGCTGAAGCAAGAGTGGCAGGGCGACACATTAAATCTGGCGCGTGACTACCGTTTTGATGATGGCGACCAATTGCTGGGGGTCAACGATAGTGAGCTGGGCGCACAAAATTACAGCTACGACCCGCTTAGCCAACTCACCAAGGCCACCTCTCACAGCGGTGACAATCAAGCCTTTAGTTTCGACAGTTTTGCTAACCCCAAACAAGGCGAGTTGGTCGGCGATAAACTGCTGATGCTCAACGAGCGCAGTTACCGCTACGACCGCTACGGCAATCAAGTACTCGCTAGCCAAAGTAAGGTGCGTCAGCAGCGGGTATTTAATGGTTTGAACCAACTGGTCCGGCTGAGTGAGGGGGGAAAACATGCTGAATATCATTACGATGCTCTTGGGCGTCGTAGCCGTAAAATCACCTCCAGTGGCACCACTGACTATCTCTGGGAGGGCCAACAGCTAATCGGTGAACACTGCCAAGGGCAATTTACCTGGTATGTGTACGAGCCTAATAGTCACCGCCCACTGGTCATGATTAAACAAGGGCAGGTTTACCACTACCATTTAGACCATATTGGCACGCCTATTCGTTTAAGTGATGAGCAAGGCAACATCGTATGGCAAGCCCACTATCAGGCCTACGGCGCAATAGAGCAACTAAGCGTTAAGCAAATAGACAACCCGCTGCGTTTTCAAGGCCAATACTTTGATGATGAAAGCGGCCTGCATTATAACCATCACCGTTACTACTGCCCACAGCAAGGGCGCTACATCCAGCAAGACCCGATTGAACTACTCGGTGGCTTAAACCTCTACCAATACACTCCAAGCCCGACTAACTGGGTAGATCCTTTGGGTTTGTGTAAAGAGGATGGTGCCCCTTTGGTTGCTGGACTCCCTCTATTGGCTCCGGCTGCTCAGCCCTTAGCATCAACAGGCTCGCAAGTATTAGGACAATACGCTACGCGGCAAGCCGCCAACCAAGCGGTTTATGCTGTTGCGGAAAGGTCTTTATTGGCGTCATTGATACCCAAAACACCATGGGCACTGCTGTTTTATTCGGGTGAAGTCGGAGCGGGTTCAGATGATGTAGCCGGTTTTATTCAGCAACAAGCTCAGCAAGATGAGCTGGGGCATCGAACGTGGTTGGCTAATGGTGGTGATGGTAGTATTGAGGAGTGGAAGTCTCGGGGTAAGCCCTCTGAGTTGGTGGCTAATGTTACTGAGGAAACTGGCTTGGCAGATGAATTTAAGCTGAGCGATGGGCAGAAAAATGATATAGTTTCTATCAGAAAAATATTTGGAGATAATTTAAATTCTAGAGTTGAAATTGAAGCTAATGCATTAATTGCAGCAGGTAGAACGGATGGGGTAGCACTTTCTTGTGCTGGTATAGCTGAGCAAGGCATTGTGGGTGAAACCTTTCAAAATATTCCTTTCTCTATGAAAAAAGGAAGAACTTTCCCGGGCACTGAGAGGTTTGGGGAAAATAATGGTTTCATCAGAATAACAGACCAAGCGGCTTACTTGGATGAAGTAACAAGGCTGTATGCGAAAACTGGTAATGATTTAAATCCTGTGATAAGGGACCAAATCAAAGCGCATGTGAGGCAAGGTGCCGAGTTTGGACTTCGTGATGAAAAAGGGTTGAAGGGTATGCCAGGGCTTCATGCGGAAATACAGTCTGCAAATTATGTGTTGAATCAAGTGAAAGCAAAGCCAGGTTTTGATATTAGTAACGTACAAGTTTCAACCTATAAGCTTCAGAACAGCCCTGGTCAAGGTGGGCCATTTACAGCTTGTAATCATTGTAGTGGTATTTTACAGGGTTTTGATATATTGACTGGTCATTGATGATGATAGTAGTTAAAAGTGAACTTGAATTTGATAGTTTCAATAAAGCGTTCTATTGCGGGAGCTTGTTTAGTGGTGTCATTATAGATGTTGTCGATGGTGTTGTGGTTGAAAAAAAAATATGTCGCCAAGGGAAAATAGTTGGCGATTACACCTTACCATTTCCACTTTATGAAACCAGTAAACTAGAAATTGATGCTGAATTTTTAGACGGATTTGACGAACCTTTTAAATTTCGAGGAGAGCTATATAACGGTGTTGCTTACTTTTTTTATAAGGGTGAACATTCGATAGTAAAACAGTATGACAATGGAGAGGAAGTCTCGGAAGCAAAGTATTTAAATGGCATTTTACAAAGTTTAGAGCATGCTGAACAGGATGATCGCATGACACAAGATTATGTATGGGATGAGGGTGGAAGTATTAAAGACTTTTGTATTCATGCTGTAGGTAAGTTTCAGATGGCCCTGCATTTTGAGTCTGAAGAAAAGATATCGTTATTGACTGTACGTGGTCACTATTTCCAAGAAATAGAAGCATCAAAAGGCTTAGTATTAGTTGATAAGTTTTATAGTCCAGACTTCTTGAGAGAGATTAGTGGCGGAACGAAGTTAAATATCTCTGGTTCGAATATAACTGATAGTATGTTTAGTGATTTACTTCAGGGTGATGGACTGAAAGACACTCAGCAGCTTCAAATATATAATACTGGTATAACTAATGTAAGTTTTCAAAAAATAATCAGACTGATTAAGCTTTCTGAGTTGTATGTGGAATCTGACATTTTGACAAATGATGATGTAAAGCATTTCAAACTAGCACATCCTAACTGTTATGTGAGGTTTAATGGTGAAGAAGTTATTATTTAGCTTTTAAGGTTGCACGAACTGTTTGATCCGCTTGTCGAGTTGTCTCTGGTAGCCGGTATTTAGGAGAGAGTTTTAGTACCCATTCACAGGCCGTTGCGAGTGAAATACGGTGGCCGATTGAAACGTAAATAGGATTGATACCAGTTTGCGTTCTTAATGCATTACCAATTATTTCATTGTTATCAACAAGAGGCGCAATTGCGCCTCTTGTTGTATCTGGATTTTCATGTTCTCCGAGTAATCGTGTCTTGCCACAGCCGACAGTCGGTACATCAAAGATCACTCCCAAATGACAGGCCAACCCAAAGCGCCGGGGATGAGCAAGACCTTGTCCATCACAAATGACTAAGTCAGGTGTGTGTTTAAGCTTTGAAAAGGCCTTCATTAGCGGTGGTAGCTCGCGAAAAGAAAATAGACCAGGAATGTAAGGGAAATTAACAGTATCAGTTGCTGTCGCTGTTTCGATTACTTCTAAAGTAGTTGTGTCAAGAATGACGGCTGCAGCTATTAGTTTGTTGCTTTCCTTGGAATAGGCGACATCAACTCCGGCAACCAGATGAATTTTACCAAATTGATCTTTTTGTATTACTTTAGCTGCAAGTGAGTGCTGAAGTTGCAAGGCTTCTGTTTCAGTAATATCCCAAGAGTGTGTAATGACTGGCTGCATAAGAAATCTGTATCTGTTTGGTTACAGCAATGAACATCATGGGCACTTAATCCAATATACTTATGTATTGCCCATTCGTTATGCATTCAGTTGCATGTAGTGGTTAGAAACATTCTATTGCTTTGGGTGATCGTTTTGTCCCAAAGGCTATAATTAATCAGCATATTATGCACGTTTTCAGTTGTTGTAAAGGGTGAATCGCCCTTAGTTTGTCGGAGGCTAACTTTCTTGAGAGAATTAGCCAATGAGCAAAAGAATTACCTATTCCCCAGAAGTCCGTGAACACGCAGTGCGCATGGTTCTGACATCAGAACGTGAGTACTCGTCCCGATGGTGTTTACCAACACCCCAATCCGCCCCCTGATTTTGTGATTACCGAGGCGAAATACGGCAAATCGCGCTTGGGTAAGACAACGACTGGCAAGCAGATGAGTGATGACTGGGTGACGGACAAGCGCCTAAGGGATGCAGGCATCACTAGCAGGAAAGAGCGTGATAGGATTCTAGACGCGCTTGACGAGGGTGATGGTAGTGTTGAAAAAATGTTAATCCGCAATAAAGCAGATGGCACAGTCGTCGCAAAGCGATTAGATAAGCACGCTAAAGTTGTTAGTTCAGGATTGATTTTATAAGGTACAAGATGATTAGGGATACGAATAAAAGCAAAGAATATTTTGAAGAGTTAGTTGACTACAGCCAAGAGTCGATTAAAAAAAGAGCTCTAAAGCTTTCATCACAAGCTGAGTTGGGTGTTTCAACCAAGCTCAATTTGTCTTTCCGCCTACTGACAAATCATATTGTGTTAATGCAAGAACGCTATTCGCTTGGGGATGACTTAAGTGAGTTTGAGTATCTCTTAGAAATGGCTATTGAGTATCGCCGCAAACAGAAGCAATTCGCAGATGCCTTGCCTTCAAATGAGCAAAAAGATCGTATTGGTTGGGAAGAAATTCGCGAAGATTATTTGGCAGACATTTTTTTGAAATGGTTGAGTTTTGCCTATTGCTTAGATATGGGGCAAGCCTACTACCAAGAGGTCTTAGATTTAATTGGAAACCAAGGTCGAGATGCCTTGTTTGATAACATCGCGGTTAGGCTGGGCGATACCGAGCGCGAAGTTGCAGAGAGCGTCTTGTTCAAACGCCGCTTCAACAAACTGTTCAAAGTGATTGAGGCTGAACCTGCTGAGCGCCCTAAGCTGATGTTGGCTTACTTAGATGCATGGTACAAGCTAGAGGGTAGCCCAGATTACCACTTGATGGATGGAGAGGCTTACGATGGTTATTGGTGCTGGGAAGCGGCTTTAATTACTAAGCTTTATGAGATAGATGACCGCCTCTATATCGACCATCAATACTACCCCAAAGACTTGGTTCACTGGAGTGAGCAGTGATTCGAGACCAACGCCGTGATGAGGCCTATTTTAGCGAGCTGTTAAGCGATTTAGACGAAGCGCTAGCAGAAACCCAACAGGCGCTAGATGAAGGGGTTTTTACCTCGCTCAGTGAACAAGTCGATGTGGCCCAGCAACTCTTCCAGCTTGCCATCATGCGTGCAGTCGCGCATTACTCTTATGGTAGCGATATGGCCTCTCTTAAGTTATCCGTGTTGGCGATATTGCCTTATCGCCAGCAGCTAAGTGCCACCGCAGATAAACTGCCCGCTGTACACCAATGTTATCGCCAAGACTTTGAGCGTTTAGGTGGGGTAGGTGAAGCCTGCGGCTCAGCCAATATTAATCGCTATGTTTACGCTTTATGGTGGTTAGCCTTGTTGGTTGCGGTGGGGGCAGAGCAAACGCATATTCAACAAGTTCTAGACATCATCGCAGAGCGGGGTAACGATGCGCTATTAGACCGTATTGCCCATAAGTTAGGGGATACTGACCGCCCCATTTCTTCCACACTTTACTACCCCTGCACATATCAAGCGCTATTGGATGCCATAAATAGTAAAGGCGATGCTCAAGCAGAACATCTGAATGTGTTTATAAGGCAGTGGTACGACAGCCTAGAAGATGCAGATTGGTTCGATAAGCATTTATGTGACTGTGAATTTGAATACACCGACTATTACGTTGGCTACTGGTGCTTTGAAGCGGCTTTAATAGTCACGCTTTTTGACACTCCTAAAGCATCCATGAATGAGCATGTAATGTTTCCCCGCGCCTTAATTAAGGGGGTTGTTCGAGGCTAATGATTCAACTTTCATTTATAGATTTTTATATTTACAAGGCTAAGTAAGCAATCACCTAATCCCTTGGCTTGGGTGGTGTCAATAAACCTAATGACATAAAAGCAGTGCAAGCGGCCTGCATGATAACCATCACCGTTACTACTGCCCACAGCAAGGGCGCTACATCCAGCAAGGCCCGATTGAACTACTCGGTGGCTTAAACCTCTACCAATACACTCCAAGCCCGACTAACTGGGTAGACCCATTGGGTTTGTGTAAAGAGGATGGTGCCCCTTTGGTTGCTGGACTCCCTCTATTGGCTCCGGCTGCTCAGCCCTTAGCATCAACAGGCTCGCAAGTATTAGGACAATACGCTACGCGGCAAGCCGCCAACCAAGCGGTTTATGCTGTTGCGGAAAGGTCCTTATTGGCGTCATTGATACCCAAAACACCATGGGCACTGCTGTTTTATTCGGCTGAAGTAGGTGCGGGTTCAGATGATGTAGCCGGTTTTATTCAGCAACAAGCTCAGCAAGATGAGCTGGGACATCGCACGTGGTTGGCGAATGGTGGCGATGGGAGTATTGAAGAGTGGAAGTCTCGTGGTAAGCCCTCTGAGTTGGTGGATAGTGTTTCAGATAAGTCTGTCGATTTAAATGCAATTGCGACTAGAGATGTTGGTAATGTTACCGCACCCATTGATTTCGATGGTCACATTCTGAGTGGAGAAGTCAAACCAAATGGAAATGTGGTTGGTGGTCATTCGACAGCGACAGGTAATGTACGTGTGATACTAGGAACTGAATCTCAACCAAATGCTCGAGGCGTATATACCGCTCAGATAGAAGTACCAGACCCGTCTAGTCCTGGTGATTTCTTACCTAAAACTAGTAATGGTGGTATATCTACGATGTTTCCAGATTCGTGGTCCGCAGATCGAATTAAAGTCGAGATGGATGCTGCTTACCAAAATAAGGTGGTTACTGGAAATAAATGGAGCGGTGTAACACCTAGTGGTGTTACCGTCGAGGGATGGTTAATACCAAAGACTACGGTCTATCCAAAATATTAGGATCGAAATATGAAAGTTACGTATTTATGGGAAGGAGCAGAGAGCACTCTTTCCCCAAGCTGTAAAACTGAAACTGTTCATAGTGATGGGTTCAGTCTCCTTTCTTGCCTTTTAATGGATGATGGAGGTATTCCTTATTTTCAGACTATTCCTTGGATTAAGGAAGGAATAATGAAAGTCGACTCAGTCTTAAGTGGTACAACAGTATCTTCTAGCTGGATTAGAGAATCATGGGGAGTATTAATTACTCTAGACGTTGCCAAAATATACTCAATGCATGATGAGACCTATTTTGAGGAGTTTACTCTTCAACAATTTAGAAATGCTCTTGTTTCATGGGAGGCTTTTATAGAGGCAAAGCCAAACACTAGCGAACAGAAAACTATCGAACTGTAGCTTGCATAGTAAATGGGTCCGAGTTGCTTTTAGCTTTTTCGCGCACAGGTAACGCTAGCGTTGTAGTTCGAAAGTAACCATACGAAATTTTAAATATAACTGTGTACAAGGTGTAACAATGGCTAAGTTGCAAATCACCCAATCTGTTGGTTTGGGTGGCGTAAATACACCCCAAGACATAAAAGCAGTACAAGCTGCCTTAAATCAATTGCTAGGTTTAATTCCCCCCCGACTAAAAAGTTAGCCGAAGATGGAAAGCTAGAGGCAAAACCAGAAAACTCTAAAACCGTTGCGGCGATTAAAGTATTTCAAAAGAAAGTGGTGGGTATGGTGCGTCCCGATGGGAAAATTGACGTGAATGGGCGAAGTCATCGAAAAATTAATGACAAATTAATAGCTCTTTCTGCTAAAGCTAACTTGAAAATAAAAGTTACACGTCTTAAGCAAGGAACTAAATCAACATTGGGTTCTTTAAAAATAGATGGGATAGCGAAAAGTTGGTACGTGCTAGAGCCCGGAGGACCAGATTCCCAGCAAGAAGGGTCTGATCAACGAATAAATACTGGTTCTTATAAGTTAAAACCTTATAACTCTCCAAAATATAAGAATGTTTATCAGTTGCTTAATGTGCCGGGTAGAACAAACATTTTGATACATGCTGGAAACTATCATCAGGATACCTTAGGTTGCTTGATGCCCGGAAATACTAGCGGTAAGTCTAGTAGTGGTGAGTACAATGTTGGAAATAGCCGCACTGCCATGAAAGAAATTTTTGAGTATATTGCAGCAGCCAGTAGTACATCAGTTGAGATTACTAATTCAGAGGACCTAAATAATGATTAAGAAAAGTTTAATGGCATTGGGGCTTCTTATTGCTTCTTTACAGGTGTTCGCCACAACTGCTGTCAATGACATTAACTTAAACTGGTTAAATAAAAATTATTTTGAACTTAAGCAAGATATAAAATCTAGCAATTCTAAAACGACTGTACCTATAGCGAATACATTAGGGTTAATTTGGTTAAAGCGTGACGGTGCAACCTCGGGAGAAGTATCCCCGTTGATCGCCAGTTTACTGATTAAGCAACCTAATATTATGCTTTCTATATTGAGTGAGTATCCTGAAGAGTATCAAAAGTGGCTGGAAGAGCTACAAAGCGCGTTGTTGACAGATTTTAGTGGTGGCGAAGAAGAAGCGTTAGAAGAAACTCGATTAGAGCTTATTCAGTCGATGGAGCAGATTAGCCATAACGAAATGCACTCACTAAAACCTTTTGCCGATCAATTAGCTAACAAACTAAAATTACTGAGCATTAGGGTAATTGATTAAGAAAAAATTATTTCAGGCAAAGTGTTGGAGCCTTGCAGCTAGGGAATAAAAGGGATCAGAGTCACTTTATATTTTTGGATGAAGAGCGTGGTCTGTTTTCTAGAGGGCGTTCAGAATTCTGTGTCAGCTAAGGCATCATCCAAACGCCCTTCAAAGCGGATCGCCAGTTGAGACAATGTCATATTCCAGTTCTGGATTGGTATTGTCCATTTCTTAGAAGCATTCAATATCCCAGCGTACAGCAGTTTTAGCAAGCTATTTTCATCCGGAAAACCACCCTTAGTTTTGGTCAGTTTACGGAACTGACGATGGACCGCCTCTATGGTATGAAGATAACCTAGACACCCACCCTAATTGGTAAAAGTAGGCATAAGCAACAATGCTTATATTCATATCCAAATATACAGGGTGCTTGTTTGTGTCGCGTTCACGTCAATCACAGGTCAGTCTCCAAGATACACCGTACTATCACTGTGTCTCCCGCTGTGTTCGGCGTGGATTTCTTTGTGGCAAGCCTCTCACTCTGGGCAGAGCTATGAGCATCGCATAGAGTGGGTAGAGCAGCGAATTCTTCTGTTAACTCAGGTGTTTGCCATCGATGTTTGTGCCTATGCTACTGCCTAACTAGACACCCAACCGAATTATAACGGCAAGCTGGCTGAAAAGCGCAGCAGGCAGTGGCGCAGGGACTATGATGACGGCGGCCGCCTGGTGGCCGAGCACAGCCCGGAGCAGGGGCTGACCGAATATCGCTACAACGCGCGCGGGAAGAAGGTCGCCGTAGCCGTAAAATCACCGCCCAAGGCCAATTTATCTGGTATGTGTACGAGCCCAATCGCCACCGCCGTATTCTTCAAAATGGGAGCTATCTTAGGTCTTGATAAGTAAAGGCTTGGTTTATATGTTTGTTTGAGCAATATCGATGCTCACAATGATTTAACAACGGCTATTTGTGTTTGCCGTTATTAGAACAGGATGTAGTTTGAGAAAAAATATGCTACTTAGCGGGTTTATTATTTTGTTGGCGTGATTGTTGAAACCAAAACCGTTGTCGACCTGTTGAACGAGACATAGGTGTCCTTATAATTTTTATTTAATGAAGCGGTACGATGCGATATTTAAATTATCGATGTATTTATTATGAAGTAAATAGAGGAGGTCATGACACTAACAAGAAGTCGTTATTGGAAATGCGTTGATGATCTAAGTTACAGAATAAATAGTGGATTAATCGTTAATAGAGCCAACGTAAATGCCAATGTAGCATTTACGTTGATAGCATATATTATATTGCTTCTACGTTAGCAGCTTGAGGACCTTTTTGGCCCTGCTCTACGTCAAATGATACTTTTTGGCCTTCAGCAAGGGTTTTAAAACCTTCTGAAGCAATTGCGCGAAAATGTACGAATACGTCAGCGCCGCCGTTGTCTTGAGTGATAAAACCAAAACCTTTGTCTTCGTTAAACCATTTTACTGAACCAGTTGTTTTATTAGACATATTGTGTCCCTTAATATTTAAAATTCATAAAGTTATCGCGATAATGCGAGCGCTGAAATTGAATTATTGAATGTGACGATAAAGCTAAGGGAAAACTGAGGATAACAACCGTAACGAAGAAATTCTGAGGTTTACATTTACTTGATGGTTCACTAATAACTCTGTATAGCAGAGCAAGATAATAGTACCTGAGTTTCGAGTATTGTAAAGCCATATTTGAAATATATAAATTCAGTGGATCCTGTCGGGGCATGTTTTTATAGTGTTTACGCTGAAGCTCAGCTAGAGAAGGAAGACCTGATACACATTTGTATCAGGTCTGAGAATTGTCTTGAGCGACTTATATTGCTGCCGCTTGTGCGACTTTAATGTATATTTCACGTAGCTTTTGGGCAATAGGACCTGGTTTGCCATCGCCAATCGCTTTGCCGTCAATCTCAATCACCGGCCATACAAAGGTGGTTGCCGAACTCACAAAGGCTTCTTTCGCTGCATAAGCTTCTTCAATGGTGAAGTTGCGCTCTTCCACTTCCAGTTGAGCATCTTCGGCGAGTTGTAATAAGCTAGCGCGAGTGATGCCATGTAGAATGTCGTTACTTAAAGGCCGAGTAATGATTTTCCCTTGCTCGGTGACGATATAAGCGTTGTTTGAGCTTCCTTCGGTGACATAACCGTCTTCAATCAACCAGGCATCGCTAGCACCAGCTGCTAGCGCAGCTTGTTTCGCTAGGCAGGGGGCAAGTAAGCCTACGGTTTTTATGTCGCGACGTTTCCAACGAATATCAGGGATGGAAATCACCTTCATGCCTTTGGCGGCTTTGGGGCAGTCGATCAGTGGGCGGGATTGGGTGAATAATACCAAGGTCGGAGCGGTGTCTGCTGGAAAAGCAAAGTCGCGATCACCGGCATTACCACGGCTAAGTTGCAAGTAAATGCCACCTTCTGTTAGCCCATTTTGCTTGATCAGTTCGCGTTGGATCTCGGTGAGCTGCTCGCCGCTCACTGGCAAGGTCAGTTCGAGCTCAGCGCATGAGCGTTCTAAGCGGGCCAAGTGGCCGGCATTATCGATGAGCTTGCCATCGAGCACCGCGGTGACTTCGTAAACCGCATCCGAGAATAAAAATCCACGGTCAAATACCGAAACTTTTGCTTCTAACTCAGGGACATATTCCCCATTCACATACACGATACGTTGCATGATTATTTCCTCTTAGCCCCACAGCTGTGCTGTGAAAGGCAACATCTCATTATTATTAAATTCAAAGCCGTGTTCGATGTCTTCACTGAGTAGCAGGGGACCATCGAGGTCAACAATTTCACAGCCCTGCGCTATTACAAAAGCTGGTGCCATGCTAAGCGAGCTAGAGAGCATACAACCCACCATGATTTGTAGACCGGCTTGTTCGGCAAGTTCTTTTAAAACCAGTGCTTCGGTCAAACCGCCAGTTTTATCAATTTTTATGTTGATCATGTCATATTTACCGATAATGCCCGGTAGGCTCGCGCGGTCGTGACATGACTCATCGGCGCAGATAGGGATCGGTCGCGATAGACTTCTTAAAGCCTCATCGTCACCCGCTGGAAAAGGCTGTTCAATCATCGCTACATCTAACTTAATCAGCTCAGGGATCAGTGAGTTATAGAGTTCAACTGTCCAAGCCTCGTTAGCGTCAAGGATGATCTTGGCGTTTGGCGCACCTTGGCGGACGGCCGCGACGCGTTGCAAATCTTCAGCTCCACCGAGCTTCAGCTTAAGCAAGGGGCGAAACGCATTTTCGGTCGCGGCTTGCTGCATCTTTTCCGGTGTATCTAAAGATAAGGTGTAGGCGGTGGTGAGAGCCGCTGGCGTGGCTGACACTTTTTGCCAAATGGAAATACCTTCCTGCTTACATTCTAAATCCCACAAGGCGCAGTCTACGGCATTACGCGCAGCGCCGGAAGGTAATAACAGTTGTAGCTCTTGGCGCGACAGACCTTCACGTAAGCGTGGCAAAATCCCTTCAAGCTGAGCGAGTACACTGTCGATAGATTCTTGGTAGTGGGCGTAAGGAACACATTCGCCACGGCCAATTTTTCCTTGGTCTTCCAGCTCGACAATAACCGTTTCTGCTTCGGTTTTACTGCCGCGAGAGATGGTGAAAGTTCCGCGAATTGGCCAACTTTTTGTAGAGAAACGAACTTTCATTATAGCTCCGCTAATTTTTCAACAATACGGCCTACACCTTGACGGAATGGATCAACGACTGGCAAGCCAATGTTTGATTCAAGTTGCGCCATATAATCTAGAGCTTCTTTTTCTTCTAGCTGAGAAGTGTTCACTGAAATACCAACAAATTGTACGTTTTTATTGGTGAGGCTGGCAGTTGCTAAGTTGGCCTGCATACAAGTTTCGATATCAGGTAGTGAATAGTCGGGGACGCCACGCATGTGGGTGCGGGTTGGCTCATGACATAATACCAGTGCGTCAGCTTGTGAGCCGTGAATGAGACCTGTGGTTACGCCGGCAAAAGAAGGGTGAAATAAAGAACCTTGACCTTCGATGATATCCCAGTGGTCAGCGCTATTGGCTGGTGCAATCGTTTCAATGGCTCCGGCAATAAAATCGGCCACCACGCAGTCGGCGCTCACGCCTTCACCACAGATTAATATTCCGGTTTGTCCGGTGGCTCTAAAGTCGGCATTAAAACCCTGCTTTTGAGCTTCTTTTTCGATAGCTAATGAAGTATACATTTTACCGACTGAACAATCGGTACCTACCGTGAGTAGACGTTTTCCGGCGCGTTTTTTACCACTGGCGACTGGGTAGGCTTGGCTTGGGTAGCGAACATCGAATAATTGGCGACCATGCTTCTCGGCACATGCAACGAGTTCTGGGATGTCGCTGAGTTTGTTATGTAGACCCGCCGCGATATCAAGACCTGATTCTAGTGCTTCAATTAATACACTAACCCATTCATCGGAGATGATGCCACCGCGATTAGCGACACCAATGACCAAAGTTTTTGCTCCTGCAGTTGCAGCTGCCGCAATCGAGAGGTCCTCTAAGCCGCAATCCGCATTACAAGAAGGGAGGCGAAATTGACCCACACAATACTCGGGATGCCAGGTTTTAATGCCTTGGGCTACTTTGGCTGCAAGTTGATCGGCTGCGTCGCCAAGAAACAATAGATAAGGTTTTTTCAGTTCCATCATTAATACTCCGTAAACGTGTTGCTGGTGAGTCACTATTTAGGCATCAGCAGCGTCATTGATCTTGAATGTTGATAAAAACTCTCTGCAAGAAACATGACAAAATTTCGCATGTAGTGCTTCTTATGGTCAAAAACACTTTACTCAAAATGAGAGGATCTGTTGGCAGATGACAGAACTAGGGTATTTTTGATAGCCTTATCATATTTAGGAAATGCTGTTACTTTTGTTTTTGGTGGGGATTAATGTCTTAAAAATTTTGCGTTCCAGAATATTTCATCAGCAATGATGGAAACTTGGATTTATATAATATTGATCTTAAGTTCCTCAGTAGATGGATGCTCTGCGCCTCTGTCTGATATTTTTATTCATCCCATCTGACTTTTTATTTCGTCTCATGTAGGTACATCGAATGTGAATGAGGAACTGCGGTTATTTATTGCACCCAAATGGGGCTTTGTTCTGTGATGTTGCACATATTTGGTGCTATTTAGCTATTTTTTCGAATTGATTTACACTACTATGTCAAATGTTAATAAAATGTATCAGTATGTTTCTATCTGCCTTTTGTCGATAAAAGAGGTTTAAATAGAGCATTTATAAATAGCGTTTTATTCTTGCTTTTGGCTTGTAATATGGCGAATTATTCTAGTGAGTAACAAGCTGTGTCCATGTTATGACTATTTAACATTTGTTAGTGTTGGTCGTCGCTAAGCTACTCATAACACGCCGTTATGGATGGTATTTGGTAGATTGGTCTACTACTTGCTGTGACTAATCTAAATCGTTTTATTAAATATAATTATGGAGAACAAATAAATGGACTTTATCTCTGGGCTGATTGGCCAGCTCAATGGCATCGTTTGGGGTGTACCAATGTTGGTGTTAATTTTGGGCGTCGGGATATTTCTCACCGTAGGCTTGAAGTTTATGCCGATCCTCAATATTGGCCCGGCTTTTAAACTGATGTGGGATGGCCGAGGAGCAAGTGGTAAAGGTGAAATCCCGCCTTTTCAGGCATTGATGACGGCGATGTCAGCCACTGTTGGTACGGGTAATATCGCGGGGGTTGCGACAGCGGTCTTTATTGGTGGTCCGGGAGCATTATTCTGGATGTGGATGACTGCTTTATTAGGGATGGCCACCAAATACGCCGAAGCCGTATTGGCGGTTAACTACCGTGAAAAAGATGAAAATGGCAGCTATGTTGGCGGCCCAATGTATTACATCAAAAATGGCATGGGCAAGAAATGGGCCTGGCTGGGCACCTTGTTTGCGGTATTTGGCGCGGTGGCATGTTTTGGGATTGGCAACGCGGTGCAGTCAAACTCGATTGCCCAGGTGCTAGAGTCTAACTTCTCATTTTCGCCGTTAATGGTTGGCTTAATCATTATGGTACTGGCGGGCGGGGTTATCCTTGGGGGCTTAAAACGAGTGGGTAAGTTTGCTGGTGCCTTGGTGCCAGTGATGGCGGTTGCCTATATCGTTTGTGGCCTTATCATTTTGCTGATGAACCTTGGAGAAATTGGTCCAGCGATTATGACGATTCTAGAACATGCCTTCACGCCGGCTTCGGCTCAAGGTGGTTTTGCTGGTGCAACAGTCTGGATGGCGATCCGTTTTGGGGTGGCGCGCGGGGTGTTCTCTAACGAAGCCGGTCTCGGTTCTGCGCCGATTGCCCATGCGAGTGCTCAAACTGATGAACCTGTTCGCCAAGGCTTGATTGCCATGTTAGGAACTTTCCTTGATACCTTGGTTATTTGTAGCATTACCGGTCTGGTGATTGTGATTTCAGGCGCTTGGACCGAAGGTGCCTCGGGGGCTGCGTTGACCTCTGCCGCCTTTGAGCAAATTTTACCTGGCTGGGGCGGTTACTTGGTTGCTATTAGCCTTGCTGTATTTGCTTTTACCACGATCGTTGGTTGGTCTGTTTATGGCGAGCGTTGTGCTGAATACCTGTTTGGTCCTAAGGCCGTTCTACCGTTTCGTTTATTGTTCATTGTGGCTTTGCCGGTCGGCGCAATTATGGAGTTAGACTTTGTTTGGTTGCTGGGTGATACCCTGAATGCAATGATGGCTATTCCTAACTTAGTTGCCTTAGCGGTGTTAAGTCCGGTGGTCTTTAAGTTAACCAAGCGCTACTTTAGTCAGCAGCAAGCGCCTAATGGGGTTACCGAGTCATAATTTTATTGTGTGAATCAGCCTTGCCAAGCTTCGACCTTGGCAAGGTGCCATCTTTAATTTTCTAGTGAAGGAGGAAGGATGCTCACTGCAGAAGCTGTGATCGATCTACAGGCTTTACAGCACAATTATCAGGTTTTGAAGCGGCTTTGTCCCAAGCAGCAGTTGGTTGCAGTGATTAAAGGTGATGCTTACGGCCACGGTTCGGTGAATGTCGCCAAAGCCTTGCCTAGTGCTGATATGTTTGCCGTGGCGAGAATTGAAGAAGCGCTGGAACTGCGCGCAGCAGGTATTATCACGCCGATCCTACTGTTAGAAGGCTGTTTTTGTAGCGAAGATTTAATGCTCGCTGCCGAGCACCAATTTCACACCGTGATCCATAGTGACTTCCAGTTACAACAGTTTACCGCAGCACATTTGCTCAGGCCTTTGCACGTGTGGGTGAAGCTCGATACAGGCATGCATCGAGTGGGGATTGAGCGTCCCCAGTTTAATGACTTTGTTCAGCAGCTTCAGGGCTGCGTTAATCTCGCCGGTGAGCTGGGTTTTATTAGCCACTTGAGCTGCGCTGATGACTTAGATTCAGCTACCACCCGCCAGCAAATAGCCTTATTTGAAGACTTAACCAAGGACTATTCTGGGCCCAAAACCCTTGCGAATTCGGCTGGCGCGCTGTATTGGCCCGATGCGCAATATGACTATGTGCGCGCCGGGATCTCGTTGTACGGTATTGCTCCTAATGAGCAACAAATTGGTCAGCAACATCAGTTAAAACCAGTGATGAGTTTGAAGTCGAAATTGATTTCGGTGCGTCATCACCGCAAAGGTGAACCGATTGGATACGGTGAAATTTGGCGAGCCACAGAAGATACGCTGATAGGAGTGGTCGCCATGGGCTACGGTGATGGTTATCCTCGTTCGGCACCCGCAGGTACGCCAGTCTATATTAACGGACGGATTGTCCCCATTGTGGGTCGGGTATCGATGGACATGCTCACGGTTGATTTGGGCGCTGATGCCGGCGATCAAGTGGGTGATAGCGTCGAGTTCTGGGGTCGTCAATTACCCATTGAAACGGTGGCTCAAGCCATTGATACCATCCCCTATGAATTGTGTATTAAGTTGACTAAGCGAGTCGTTAAAAGTAAGGCGTTTACCTAGCGAAGTGGTATTCCGCTAACACTATTATATTGTTATTAAGGGGCAGAATAATTGCCCCTGTTTCCCGCCGTATCTCTTCCTTAAAACTATCGATATAGAAGGTACTCGTTTGGTTTGTCGACACCTTTGTGAAGCTTGTCTAGCCTTTCTAAGGGAACCTGAACTCGGGATAAAAAGAAGGGAACTAAAAGCTGGTTCTGCGATCAGATCTTTCGACCAAGAGAGAGCCATCGCAAAGAAACCAGCTATGCATAAATTAGTGGACTTATTTTGTCATGTCGATGACTTTTGTAAGGCTTTTCTACCTCAGTGGCAAAAACTTCAGCTTGAAAGCGGCGAACGTAAGCGAAACCGCAAAGGTCGAATGTCCGAAAGCGAAATCATGACAATCATTATCGCTTTCCATATGTCTCATCAGCGTGATTTCAAAAACTTTTACCTTGGAATCGTACGCCGTCACTACAAGAGTGATTTTCCCACACTACTCAGTTACACACGATTTCTTGAAGTAATGTCTTCTGTGCTCGTGCCATTGAGCTCTTTTTTTACTCATGTTAAAGGAGAGCCGACAGGCATTGAGTTTATTGACTCTACGAGTATTAAGGTCTGCCAAAATTTACGCATTCCAAGGCATAAGGTTTTCAAAGGAACTGCGGCAAGAGGTAAAGGTACAATGGGCTGGTTCTATGGGTTTAAGCTTCACATCATTACCAACCATCTCGGCGATATCGTTGCAGCCAAACTTACACCTGCTAATACCGATGATAGAAAGCCTGTTCGGGAACTATCAAAAGGCCTTTTCGACAAGCTGTATGCAGACAAAGGCTATATCAGTAAAGCACTTACCGAAGATTTAAAAGAGGACGGAATTACCCTAATTACGACCCACCGTAAGAACATGAAACCGAAAGTACTTGCCGCTTGGGATAGAGCGATGTTGTCAAAAAGGTTCATTATCGAAACCATTAATGACCAACTGAAAAACATCTCTCAGATAGAGCATTCCCGCCATCGGAGCCTGCATGGATTTATGTTGAACCTACTTGGAGGGCTAATCGCATACAGTCTGAAACCAGAAAAGCCATCGCTAAATATCACGAGCGCTGAGAAAATAGGGTTGATGGCGATGGTTTAAACCGATCTGAGGTTAAGGGAGTAAAAAAGGCATTCGCTTTAGTCATTTTTATATTCTTAAGTTGAAGGCCAGATAGAACCTACCAAGATTTTTGTTTATTTTTTGTTGAAAAATTACTTCTACACCGACGAATCAACCTTTTTCATCTATTTGAGTTCGTGCAACTCATTGTATACTTGAATCTATTTCAAGAAACATGATATAAATCAAATTCAGATATTTTGTTAATGATGGGTTGCATTTTATCGATCTATTCTATTGTTGTCTCTCGATTTATATTTTCAAAGCTTTAACTAAGTATTGCCATCATCATTGAGTAGGATGATCCAATGTCGGGCGTTAAAAGGGAGTTTTATGCGCATATCAAGTTTATCCTCAATTGCTGTAGCAGCATTATTTGGGCTATCTATTCCGGCCTTCGCGGCTAATGACACTTATGCCCTCGATAGTGGCCAGCTGCGTTTTGGCACTGGTACAGAAACATCGATCACTGCTTCTGGTGTATTAAAACAACCTTTTTATTATGACGATGCGAATAGCACATGGTACAAATTGACTTATTCGAGCTACCCCCTGAGTAGTGCGATTGGGTTTGGCGGGGATGGCTCCGAGATTTGGAATAATAATGGCACTATTACTCAAGATCCTACTTTAAGTAATCAGACCATCGATAGCTCGGCTTTTACTTTGTATGATGGCGTGAAGGGTTATGGAACCCTTACTACAAATGGCTCGCTCGCCTTGGATGGAGCTAATTTGGGCTATCAGGCGAGCTTTACCGTCGAGCAAGACTCTCCCTATGTTTCGATTACTGTTAGCCTGAGCAATTTGGGGACTAGCAACGTCGAAAATCTTCGTTTCTGGATGGGGACGCGAGATGATTATGTGGGGACCGATGATAGCCCCACTAAAACACGTGGTAATTTAGTGGATGGTGTATTCACGCCAATTTCTACGTCAGCGGAGCAAGCGCAAGGCTTACAAATTGAAAGTAATAATGGCTCCAGCACTAGTGGGGTGTTGTTTTATGTAAAGTCTGACGCAGCCTATCTCGTGCAGAATAATTGTTGCTCTTTTACTAATGTCATTAATCAAAACCCTGCCATCTCGACTGTCCAAGCCAGCGGAGATGGCTCCTATGCTTTTTATATTCGAATGAAGGATCTTGCGCCCGGCGAGACGGACTCCTTTACTTGGTATTACGCCGCCGGCGATTCATCTGAACTGCAAGCTTTGGCTCAGACCATTTATGACGCGGCTCAGGGGAAAGACGTTGTTGAAAATGTGCCGGTGGCTTTCGAAGATGAAGACTTTGTTGATGCTCAAGGAAATGTTGTTGCTAAAATTCGTATCGCTTCATTGCCAGAAAATGGCGCACTTACATTAAATGGAGCCACGATCAGTGAGGCGTTAGAGATTAATAGCGCCGATTATAATCTGATTAGCTATGCCCCCGATGAAGATTTTGTAGGGACCGACCAATTCACCTGGCAGGCCTGGAATAGTTCTAATTCAGAATACAGTTCGGATATTAGCACGGTGACATTTACTATTCTCAGCGATTCAGATGGCGATGGCTCAGCGGATGTGGCGGATGAAGATATTGATGGCGATGGTGTCCTTAATGAGGAGGATGCTTTCCCCGAAGACCCGACCGAATTTGTCGATACCGATGGCGATGGCATCGGTAACAATGCCGACACCGACGATGATGGTGATGGCGTAGCCGATAGCACTGATGCCTTCCCGCTTGACGCAGCGGAATCTGTTGATACCGATGGCGATGGCACCGGTAACAATGCTGACACCGACGACGATGGCGATGGCGTGTTAGATGCGGATGATGCTTTCCCACTCGATACAGCTGAATCAGTCGATACCGATGGTGATGGTACCGGTAACAATGCCGATACCGATGATGATGGCGATGGTGTGTTAGATGTTGATGATGCTTTCCCACTTGATGCTGCGGAATCTGTCGATACTGATGGTGATGGTACCGGTAACAATGCCGATACCGATGATGATGGCGATGGGGTTGCCGATACTGGTGATGCCTTTCCATTGGATGGTAGTGAAATTATTGATACTGATGGTGACGGCACCGGTAACAATGCCGACACCGATGATGATGGTGATGGCGTAGCCGATAGCACCGATGCTTTCCCACTTGATGCTGGGGAATCTACCGATACTGATGGTGATGGCATGGGTAATAATACCGACACCGACGATGATAATGATGGCGTAGCCGATAGCACCGACGCCTTCCCCTTAGATGCTGCCGAAACCGTCGATACCGATGGCGATGGCATTGGTAACAATGCTGATACCGATGATGATGGTGATGGGGTCGCCGATGCCAGCGATGCCTTCCCCTTAGATGCTGCTGAAACCGTCGATACCGATGGTGATGGTATCGGCAACAATGCCGATACCGATGATGATAATGATAATGTGCTAGATGCAGATGATGCCTTCCCTCTTGACGCAGCGGAATCCGTCGATACCGATGGTGATGGTATCGGTAACAATGCTGATACCGACGACGATGGCGATGGCGTATTAGATGCGGATGATGTTTTCCCACTTGACGCTGGGGAATCTGTCGATAGCGATGGCGATGGTATTGGTAACAATGCCGACACCGACGATGATGGGGATGGCGTATTAGATGGTGATGATGCTTTCCCACTTGACGCTGCGGAATCTGTCGATACTGATGGCGACGGTACCGGTAATAATGCCGACACCGACGACGATGGTGATGGCGTATTAGATGCTGATGATGTTTTCCCACTTGACGCTGCGGAGTCTGTCGATACCGATGGTGATGGCACGGGTAACAATGCTGATACCGACGATGATGGTGATGGCGTATTAGATGCGGACGATGCTTTCCCACTTGATGCTGGGGAATCTGTCGATACTGATGGCGACGGTACCGGTAATAATGCCGACACCGATGACGATGGCGATGGCATGAGTGATGAATGGGAGCTTGCTAATGGTCTTGATCCTCTCGATAGTGCTGATGCTGCTTTAGATTCTGATGGTGACGGTGAGAGTAACCTGGAAGAATTTACCAAGGGCAGTGATCCGCTCCGCGATACCGTGGCGCCTGTAATAACGCTTGATCCTGAACTTTGGTTTAATGCCACAGGCTTATTTACTCAGCTTGAATTGACTGCTGTTTCAGCCACCGATCATTTAGATGGTGAAATTGCAGTTGAGATGGTCGCCGGACAAACCTTACTGGAGCCAGGGGTACATACGTTGACTTATCGCGCCAGTGATGCGGCGGGTAATATCGCAGAAGTTAATCAAACTGTGAATGTGAGACCCTTGATAAACTTTACGAAGGACCAAACCATTTTTGAAGGGGATTCGGTAACGGTAGGCGTTGTGTTAAATGGCGAATCGCCGGTTTATCCACTCACGATTCCTTATGTTGTGTCTGGTACGGCGAGCAATGGATTGGATTATGTGCTAGAGGATGGCAACTTTGTTATTGAATCAGGCAAACAAGCGCAAATTAGCTTTGATAGTTTAAACGATTCGATTGCCGATGACGCCGAAACTATCGAACTAAGCTTGCTTGGTGATAGCGCTGAATTGAATATGGGAAATAGAACTTCCCACCTGGTGACAATTAGTGAAGAGAATATCGCGCCCGAAGCGAAATTTGCGATCCGTCAAAATGAGAAATTACGGGCAGTGATCGCACAAGATCAAGGCATGGTCAGCATTCAAGTACAGGTGAGTGATGCAAATGCAACGGATACTCATACTATGGTGTGGGATTTATCCGACAGCCTAACGGGACTAGCACCTGAGGGCGATACTTTGAGTGTTGATCCAAGTGACTTAGCCGCTGGTGTTTATACGATCGCGGTGGTGGTGACGGATTCAGGTTCGCCTTCGTTAAGTGACAGCGTGCAGACTAGCTTTACTGTCACTTCGATCCTGCCAGCCTTGTCGAATAGTGTCGATAGTGACCAAGATGGTTTGTCCGACTTTGAAGAGGGTTACCAGGATACAGACCAAGACGGTATTTATGATTACTTAGATAATCAAAATTTATCGTCTAATGTTGTCGGTCATCTCATTTCGGAAGGCAGTTATAACTTACTTGAATCAGATCCCGGAACCAGTTTACGGCTGGGTCAAGGTGCGCTGCAGCTCGGTCGTGAAGGCACCTTAGTGGAAGAAAATGACATGTATAGTGATACTCAATCGCTTGACAGTGATGTGGTTACACATGTTGGAGGGATCTTTGATTTTGAAGTTCACAATATTCCTGAGCATGGGCAATCGGTGAATGTGGTGATCCCTCAGCGTGCTCAGATCCCGGAAAATGCGGTTTATCGTAAATGGTCTCCGGAGGGTGGCTGGCGTACTTATGTGGAAGATGCTAACAATCTGATTTCGTCAGCCCCAGGCTCAGAAGGTTATTGTCCCCCCCCTGGAGATCCTGCGTTTGAAGTTGGCTTGGTGAGCGGGTATTGGTGTATACAGCTAACGATCGAAGATGGAGGTCCCAATGATGATGATGCGACAGCCAATGGAAGCATTGTCGATCCAAGTGGTATGGCGACTCGTCAGCCAATTACCGAAGGGGTGAGTGCTTCTGGTGGCGGCTCATTTGGTGGCGTGGCGGGTTTGCTATTGGTTGTGCTGGTGATGGTTCGCCGTCGTTTTTCGTAAGCAGTGATAAGGATATTTTTGAGAATGAAAAAACGATTCGTCTATGGATGTATTTTGGCGATCATCGCTTGGATGGGCTCGGTGCAAGCCGCCAGTTATGATGAGGGCAGTCCTTGGAAACTAACCCTTGGAGCAGGGCGGGTATTCAGTAATAGCGATGTGTCTGAGATAAACCGAGGCTTGAGTCAAGCAGGGCAAGATGTTCAGGTGTCTGATTTTGATGATAGTCGCTTAGGTTTGAGTGCTTGGTTGGCTTATCAATGGTCTGCTCACCATAGTGTGGAGCTTGGTTATGTCGACTTTGGTGACATTCAGGGGACTATCAGTGGTGACATGGTGGATCCAGATGAGCTACAAGCAGCACTGAATGACAATTTCCCACATTCTGCGAGAGGATTCGCGCTAACTTGGCGGCCATCTTACCGAGTGGTGAATAACATGTCGGTTTATGGTCGGGTTGGCCCTTATTTTTGGAAGACCAAGGTGAATGCAAGTAATGATTTAATCAATACCAGTCATTCAAGTGGCGTTGATGTCTTGCTTGGTGCGGGTGTTGAATGGAAAGTTGCACGGCGTTGGGCCGTTGGCATTGGTTGGGACCGCGGTTATTTTGGTTCCGACAATAATGATTTGATCTCCTTGAGTGTAAGTTTTCATTAGTAGACTCTCTTGCGTCGCGTGAGCTTCAGCTGAGTAATTGCTTTGCCAAGCTCTGTGAATCAACCAGACAAGCCAAGCTTGTCTGGTTTTTTTATGGGACTGTTGAGCTGCTGTTTGCTTTAATACCAATCTAACTAATGATCGCTTCATTCTTGTTCGCCTAGATCACCGCCTATCTTGAGTGCTTCCTTCGTCTTGTTATTTCAGACATTCGCGATGTTTTCACCGTTGTCACGCGCCGCTCCCACAAAAGCTTCCCTTCGCAGAGACAGCGATTGAGAAAATCTTGAGATTGTTTTTGTTATTTATGGACATCTATACATCCAGATCGGTAGAATTTTGAAATCTTAAAGACAGTTAAAGAGAAAAATTAATGTCGCAAACTAGCATCACCATCCTCGACGGCGGCATGGGCCGCGAATTAGCTAAACGTGGGGCGCCGTTTCGTCAGCCCGAATGGTCTGCTCTGGCGATGATTGAAGCGCCAGACATGGTGCAACAGGTACACCAGGCCTTTATCGAAGCCGGTTCGCAAGTTATTACCACCAATAGTTATGCTTTGGTGCCCTTTCATATTGGCGAGCAGCGTTTCATCGAACAAGGACTCGAGTTGGTACAGCGCTCAGGTGAGGTGGCTCGCCAAGCGGTAGAGCAGGCTCAATCGACTTGCGCGGTGGCGGGTTCTATTCCTCCTTTATTTGGCTCTTATCGAGCCGATTTATTCTGTGCAGAGCAGGTTGAGACGGTGGCGACCCCGATAATTCGTGGCTTAGCCGAGTATGTGGACCTTTGGTTGCTGGAAACGCAGAGTCTGATTGAAGAAACTCAATCGGTGACTCAACTTATTCAACAGCTTAGCGCTGAGCAAAAGCCTATTTGGGTATCTTTTACCCTGGAAGATGCAGAGCCGACCGCCGAACCTTGTCTGCGTTCCGGTGAAACGGTGCAGGCAGCGGTGAAAGCGATGTTTGGCTTGGGGATTGAAGCAATCTTATTCAATTGTTGTCAGCCCGAAATTATTGAAGCAGCCTTGCAGGTGGCCCAGGCCGAGTTAGCTGCCCATCCGGAGCAGAGCATCCGCTTAGGTGCTTACGCGAATGCCTTCCCGCCGCAACCTAAAGACGCGACGGCGAATGACGGCTTAGATGAGTTGCGCGAAGATCTATCGCCTTCGGCTTATCTTGGCTGGGCGGAGAAGTGGCAAGCCCAGGGCGCTTCGCTGATTGGCGGATGTTGCGGCATTGGGCCGGAGCATATTGCGGCCCTGGCCGCACATTTTTCAGCGCCCACTTCAGCCTAGCGAGCAAACATCCCCATCACTCATGCTTTCTTAAGCTTTATCGGCTGAGGACCGCGTGGCTGGTGGGTAACAGTGATGCGCTGGCTAGTTCGCGAAGAACCACTCGCAGCATCTGTTGCCTACCCAGCCCCTTAATCATGGGCTGGGTACACTAATTTGAAAAAAGACTGGCGAGATCGGGGCGATGATCAGGCCGACTGGTCAGGTTGATATTGGCTTTGATGTGATCGATATGTTGCTGCATTAACTGCACCGCCAGCGCTTCATCCTTAGCACGCATCGCCTGCACAATTTGCAAGTGTTCATCATCGCGGCAATTACTCATGCCGACCGCCCCAAACATACCAATAATTAACGAAGACTGAGTGACTAAATCTTTCACCAGACGCAGCATCACCGCATTATCTGCCACCTGAGCCAAGCTAATATGAAACTGCCCCGAAAGCGTGATGGCTTTACGTCGATCGCCTGCGGCATGCGCCACAGATTCCTGTTCGAGGTGCTGGCTTAAGCGCTCAAAGTCGCCGGGCTGGGCTCGCTGGACAGCTAAACGCATGATACTGGGCTCGATGGCTAAACGGGCTTCGAATACATCTTGGGCCTGTTTTGTGGTAGGGCTGGCGACAAAGGCGCCCTTATTGGGTTGCAGCACCACCAGCTGGCGATTGGCCAGGGTTAATAATGCCCGCCGTACTCGCATGCGCCCCACGCTAAAGGCCTTACACAGTTCAGACTCTGCCAATTTGGTGCCGGGCGCCAGGCGCTGGTCGATTAAGGCTTCATAAATGCGCTCTACAATCATTTCTTCTTCGGCGCTATCGGCGATTTTATTGTCATTCATGGATAATTGTTAACCTTCCTGGCGATTCAAGCGGTGCAACATTTTAAACCACGCTGCACTATTTTCATTCATATCTTACGACATTTCACTGAATTAGCCTGCATTGTTTTGTTGCCCGAGAGGAGGCCGGTTCGCGCGATCCCCAACAAAACAGGGCTGCTAGCGCTATTGCGTAAAAAATGAACGGCTTAACCAGTGCATGGCATAAGCCTTGCTTGTTAACGATGCGAAGCGTGTATTGTTAACAATGTATTATTTGTGGTTAACGATCCATGAGTTTCAAGGAAAACGAAACCAATCATTTTTTATTTGCTGTTCAGTGAGAAGCATAAATGTGTGCTTTAAAGGAGATCATCCAATGCAATATCGCAATTTTATAAAGTATGGCCTGTTAGCCAGTGCTATCAGTATAACTTGTTCTACCTTTGCTTTTGCCGCCAATCCGGTGCTTAAAGTTGGCTTTGTTGGGGTGACCTCCGGTCCGGCGGCTGCCTGGGGGATTTCTAACCAACGTTCCATGGAGACACGCGCCGATTGGCTCAATGAAACCGGCGGCGTCACCATCGGTGATACGACCTACGATATCGAAATTGTTGCCTTCGATGATCAAAAAGATCCAAAACGCTCGATTGCCGGTATGGAGAAAATGGCGCAGGAAGGCATTCACTATGTGGTGGGACCAAACGTGGATGACGGCGCAGCAGCGGTTAGACCGGTGGCCGAGCAAAAGGGCATTATGTATTTTCCCTATGCCTTCCCCAAATCTTTATATACCAAACCGGCGTCAAATGCGGTCTTGGGCATGGTGGCGAACTATCAGTCGGGGCCCGCTATTTATGCCTACCTGATGAAACAAAAGGGCGTAAAAAAGGTCGCCTTTGTGGCTGCCAATGAGTCCGATCCGCTGAGTCAAAGAAACGGTGGGGTTGCGGCAGCCAAAGCCCTGGGCCTGGACGTGGTCTCAAGCAACGTGACTTACCAGGTGGATACCACCGACTTTACCCCGGTGTTATTGCCAGTGATTAAATCTCGTCCAGACTTATTGGTATTATCGGGAGTCTCTCCGGCCAACGCACCGCAGTTGATCCGCTCGGCACGTGAGTTAGGTTACAGCGGCCTGATCTCCACCGAAACGGCGCAAGATGCCAACGTACTCCAAGAAGGTGCCGGCAAGCTGGCCGATGGCTTTATCTCGGTGGGGGGCGCATCGACACCTGAGTTGGCCTCTGATGCCATGCGTGAATTTGTCGCGCGCTACACCAAGAAATTTGGTGAATATAATGACGAGTCAAATACCAAAGTTTATGCCCTGGAGTACATTCTTGAAACGCTGAAAGCCAATCCTCGCGCGATTGACGATGTGGCGGCTTTTCAAACCACCATGGATACCTTTGAGGCGCCCAACCCTTATATGGTGGGTGATGCCAAGTTGAGTTATGTCGGCATGTCGTCTTTTGGTCAAAAGCGTCAAGTGTCGGTGCCGCTGGTGGTGAATGTCTATCGTGATGGCAAATTTGAGACCTTATTTGTCGCCAATGTCGACTAGTTGCTTGCTGGCAGCGCTTTAGGCTGCCGATGCCTGGTCGCTTGCAGGAGCGATCAGGCGCTTTATAAGTTTGCTTTGTGAAGGCTTGGTTATGGAACAGATTATTGTAAATGGTCTCTACCTTGGGGCGCAGTACGCACTGATTGCCTTAGGACTTACCCTAATTTTCTCGCTGATGAATGTACTCAATTTCGCCCACGGACAGATGTATGTATTAGGCGGATTTGTCACCTATACCATCGTGGTGCAATTTCAGTTGCCATTCTTGGTGGGCTTGATCTTATCGGCGCTGACGCTAGCTGTGGTGGGAGCGCTGATCGAAAAATACTTATTTAGACCAGTGATTAAAAAATCCAAACGAGACGAGAGTTCGATGTTACTGGCGGCCGGTATTGCGTTTTTTCTGGATGCGGTGATCCTGCTGAGTTTTGGTGAGAAGCAGCGTGGCGTCCCGAAAATTGTAGAGGGTGTTTTCAACTGGGATTTTCGAGTGATTATGCCCTATGACCGGATTGTGATAGGCCTGATTGCCATCGCCATGATCGTGGTTTTCATTTTATTAATGCAGTATTCAAAGCCGGGGCGAGCCATGCGAGCGCTGGCTCAAGATAAGGTGGCCGCTCAGTTGATGGGGGTGGATGTGGACCGCTATCAGATGATTGGTTTTGCGCTGGGCGCCAGTCTTGCTGGTGTGGTGGGCGGCTTACTGGTGACCATTACCGGGATTAATCTTGGTATGGGCGGACCGGCGTCCATTAAAGCCTTCATGATGATCATGATTGGCGGAGCGGGGGTGATTTCGGGGGCGATAGCCGGCGGATTTATTCTTGGCATGTTAGAGAGTGTCGGCCTATCGGTGCTTTCGGAATATGGTGATATTACCTACTTGGTGATATTTGTCTCTTTGATGGTCTTTTTAGCCATTCGCCCGCAGGGGCTGATGGGCAAACCTTGGGGCTAAGCAAATGAATAGAAAAACAGTATTGAACGTGGCGCTATTTCTGGTCGCGGTTTATTTATTGGTGCCCTTGCTGATCATGCTCAGTGGCCGCAGTGATTTTTATTACACGCTCACTTCGGTGGCACTGCTATCCATTGCCTCGGCAGGAGTATGGTTAACCTTCTCGATTGGTCGGATCAATATCGGCCAGGGCGCTTATGCACTGGCTGGGGGTTATGTTTCGGCGATCCTGGTGACACAGTTTGAGCTTAATTTCTGGCTCACCCTGCCGCTGGCGGGCATCTTTTGCGCGCTGCTGTCGGTATGCATTGGTTTGCCGATCTTAAGATTGCGTGGCGTCTATTTTGCTATGGTCACGCTGGTGTTGACTGAGGTGATGCGACTCACCGCCCTGGCGCTTCCGGTGACTCAGGGAGCGAAGGGGATTACTTCCATTCCGCTGCCTCAGGCGCTGGAGATCTTCGGATTCAGATTGATCCCCGATTTTTCCAGCCTGAAAAATCCCAAGCTGGCTTTTTATTTGATGGCTGTGAGCATGATGATCGTCGCCTATGGAGTGGTGTGGCGTTTGGTGAATTCTCGGCTGGGTCATCTGTGCCGTTCGCTCCAGCAAAACGAAGAGCTATCGGCCTCGATAGGGGTGAATACCGCCTACTTACGTGTGGTGACCTATGCCATCTCCTCTTGCTTTGGCGGGATCGCGGGTGCCAGTTTTGTGGCAATTTCGCAGTCGGTTTATCCTTCGTCATTCCAGGTCGCCGACAGCGTGAACTTCATGCTGAATTGTTTTTTGGGCGGCTTGGCTTATGTGTTTGGCCCGATGCTCGGCACCTTGATGCTGTATTTTGGCTGGGATCTGTTGTTTACCGCGGGTAAGTATCAAATGCTGATTTTCTCTAGCTTGTTGATTATTTTGATGTTGGCGCTGCCCAACGGCGTGCTGAGCCTGCTGGAACGAAATAAGGAGCGCTCATGACAGCCTTACTCGAATTGCGCGCTGTGACCAAGCGTTTTGGTGGTTTAACTGCGGTTAACAATATTAGCTTCTCGGTGGCGGAGGGCGAGATCCTATCGGTGATTGGCCCCAACGGCGCGGGGAAGTCGACCCTGTTCCAGCTGATCTCATCGTTCCTGAACACCAGTAGTGGCGAGGTCTTGTTCAGGGGGCAGCGAGTCAATAATCTCGCGCCGCATATTGTGGCGCGTAAGGGCATTGTGCGCACCTTTCAGGAAACCACGGTGTTTCGGTCAATGACGGTGCGCGAGAACATTATTGCCGCCCATCATCTGCGCTCTAAAGCTTCCTTGCTGGGGTTCTTTTTCGGCACTAGGGCAGCCCGTGCCGACGAGCGCAACTTCGGTGAATCGGCAGATAATCTTATCGAATTTCTGGAAATGCAGGCGATTGCGGATGAACTGGCCTCCAACCTGCCTCAGGGCCACCTTCGAGCGTTGGGCATGGCGATTGGCCTGGCCACCGATCCGGCGGTGTTATTGCTCGACGAACCTTTTGCAGGGATGAATCACGACGAAACCATGAAAATGGTGACGTTGGTGAAACGACTGCGAGATGAGCGCCAGGTGACGGTGTTGCTGGTCGAGCATGACATGCCAGCGGTGATGAAGATTTCAGATCGGCTGATTGTGATTAACTTTGGCCAGAAAATCGCTGAAGGCACCCCTTCTGAGATTCAAAATAACCCCAAAGTCATCGAGGCCTATTTGGGCTCTGAAGACGCCGCGATCGGGATGTAAACTATGAGCGAAATACTGCGTTTGGATAATGTAGAACTGTATTACGACCACGTATATGCCCTGAAGGGAGTCAGTTTGAATCTTCAGCAAGGGGAAACGGTGGCTTTAATTGGGGCCAATGGTGCCGGCAAGTCGTCGATTTTACGGGCGATTACCGGTTTATCTGCCATTCACTCAGGGTCGATTAATTATTGCGGGGAGCGCCTCGATGGCACTGCCGCCGCCGAGATCGTGAAAAAGGGGATTGCCATGGTACCGGAAGGGCGGCGGGTATTTCCGTTGATGTCGATTAAAGATAATTTGCTGATGGGCGCATTTACTCGCAGTGACAAGGCGGGCATCGCCGAGACGCTGGAGAGTGTTTTAGAGCGTTTTCCGCGCCTGCGCGAGCGCTATCATCAGCAGGCCAGTACCCTGTCTGGCGGCGAGCAGCAGATGATGGTGATCGGACGCGCCCTGATGGCGAAACCGAAGTTGTTATTACTCGACGAACCCAGCCTGGGGATTGCGCCGAAGCTGGTTCAGGACATTGCCCGCTCGATTGTTGCTATTTCCCGCGATCAGGAGGTAAGTGTGTTGCTGGTGGAGCAAAATAGTCGTATGGCGATGTCGATATCCAATCGCACCTACGCCTTATCAACCGGCTCGGTGGTATTGGAGGGTGCTTCCCGAGAATTGATCCATGATCAGCGAGTGAAAGCCGCTTATCTGGGGGGCGAGGTGTAAACGCGATGCGAATTTTGCTAGTGAATCCAAATACCTCGGCGGCGATGACCGAAAAAATTGCCGCCTCTGCCCGACTGGTGGCCGCACCGGGCACCGATGTGCTGGCGGTGCATTCGCTGCAGGGCCCTGCCTCCATCGAAGGTTACTATGATGAGGCGATGAGTGTGCCGGGGATGTTGGCGGCGATCCAAACGGTGGTGAATTATGACGCCATCGTGATTGCCTGTTTTGATGATACTGGCCTCGACGCCCTGCGTTGTGTCACCGATAAACCGGTGTTGGGGATCGGTGAGGCAGCCACTCATGTGGCCTCGATGCTGGCCAATAAATTCTCGGTGGTGACGACTTTGGCGCGCTCGGTACCGGCACTGGAACATAACTTGTTGAAATATGGGATGGAACGAAAATGCGCTAAGGTTCGTTCTTCGGAAGTGGCGGTGCTGGAGCTGGAGCAAGCGAATCCGCAGGCCTTCGCCAAGATCTGTTCAGAGATAGAGCAAGCCATCGCGCAGGAGCGTGCCGAAGCCATCGTATTGGGCTGTGCCGGAATGACTGACTTGGCCGAAACGCTTGCCAACAAATATGGTTTACCGGTACTCGATGGGGTGTCCTGTGCGATCTCACTATGTGAAAGTTTGGTGCGTTTAGGCGTGAAAACCTCACGTTTGGGTGGTTATGCGGCGGCGGTGGACAAGAGTTAAGCTTGCCTGCGAGCCTTTAAGCCAAGTGACAAGGTTTATCTTCGCAATAAAAAAGGCCCCTCTCGGGGCCTTTTTCTATTTTTCTATACTTGGTTGCTGAGCATTACTCATTAATGTGGGCAATCACAGAATTAGCGGTGTATTCCAGGGTGACCGAGTGCCCGGCTAAGCTTGCCGTGGCGTATTCACCTTTCAGGCCTTTGGCAGCGTTGATGAGGGTAAAGCTGTCTCCTGCTTTAAGCGCTTGTTGGCCGGCTTCAAGCTGGATATTGCCTTGATTAACATAAGCGACACCCGCAATCTTGATTTGCTCGGCATCGGCGTCGAGTACCAGTTTAAGCACCCCCGATTTTTGAGTAAAGTCACCGTCAATTTCCAGCGCGCCACGGCTATCTACCTGAACTTCACCACTGCTGAGGTAGAGGTCGCCCTGACCAAAGGCTGTTGGTGATTGCGCTGTTAATACTCCGCCAAGTAACAAAGTTCCGCCGCTATAGCTGTTATTACCGCTTAGGTTGAGTTGGCCTGTACCATCTTTGCTGAGCATGCCTTCGCCACTAATGTTGTTGCGCCACCAGTCTTGCGCGGCGAAACCACCTTCGCTGCGAACCATGGTGACATGCACATCGCCATCAAAGGCACCATAACCATCGGCGGCAGCAACCAGGTTGATACGTCCCCAGCCATTGGTTTTATCCAACATTGGGTAGCCTGAATCGACTTCGGTGCTGGCGAGTACTGCGCGGCGTTGTGCATCACTCAAGTAAGGTTGGCGGGTGGCCAATAAGGCTTCGGCGCCTTCCGGAACGATTGGTGCTAGTCCTTTGGTGCCGGTTTGCGGTAGGCCATAGGTGAGGCGGAAGGTGTAGGCGTCTTTTAGGGCCTGATGATCGCGGTAGCGGTTGTTGTTAAATACATTCACGTTGAGGGTACCGTCATCGTTTTTGAAGCTTCCTTCGTTGGTGACGGTTTGATTTGCATAGTCATAAAGGCTCATGCTGGCAGCGGTGGCTTTGCCGCCGAAGTAGTCTCGTGTTTTGTTAAAGGCTGCCGCGGCAACATCTGGTTGAGTATTTAAGGCAAAGCTTGCGATCATCATCGCTTGTACTCGTCCACCAATCACATCAATCGGAGAGTGCATACCGGCTAAGATGCGGTTTTCACCCAAGTCCGAGCCACGGGCAACCAGCGCATCAAAACGCTCGGGCAAGGCGTAGGCATAGGCTAAAGAGGCCAGAATACCGGCATTCGTGTGACCACTGGGGTAGCCGTTATCTTTACGACGGTTTTCGGTGGTAGGGGTATATAAAGAGTCGGCTTCATGGCTGCTCGAGTGGGCACGACGGGCACAGAACAGGCCTGGGATCACCTTGACACTGGTAGTGTACTTGTCAATTCGGTAATCGGCGTTGGCTCGGCTGGCACTGCTGCCATCAATACAGCTAAAGGTTTCCACGGCGATGAAGTCCGTTTCTCCTTGGTCATTCATGCGCCAGGGACGCGGCGTGCCAAATAGGTATTTAGGGCCGCTGGTGGACGCGTAAGAATTTCTAAACAGTTGGGCGAGCTTGACCACATCGCCTAAGGTTGAGTCGGCAAGTCCACCATAGGTGGAAAAGCTATCGTTGTCGCCAGGCTTGTAACGAGTATTGTCGGTGACATCGCTGACTAAGATCTCTTGAAAACTGGCAAAAGCACCTGAGTTTGCCGCGTAGTCTTCGGTGAGTGGGCCAAAACCATCGATAGTGCTGTAGTTTTTACTGCGAATATCATCTAAGAAGGCGTAGAGCGTTTGTTGTTCGGTACGCTGAGCAGTAACATCCACTACATATTTGATGTTGGCTTGCCAGGTGGCCGGGTCTTTAATTTCGCTACCCGCGGCTACATAATCACTCGGCTGACCATTGGCTGCATTGTGCGGATTGGGGCCATCACCGGCTTTGTAACCATTGTCTGCATCGGTGTAATCTTTAGCATATTCCTGCCAATGATCGGTGGTTCCTTTCCATACATCGTTAATCCCACTCAATAAAGTATTGATCGGATTGCTGCTGAGGGTGAAACGGCCATTACCATCGCTGCGTGGAATATAGGCAACACTGGGGAGTGGATCGCTTACATCGGGGATAGCCACATATTGTTCGAAACCCACACCTCGAGGCTGAGCTGGTTCGGTGATGGTTACTGCTGTGTCGCTGTCATTATTACAGGCGGAGAGTAAACTCACAGCAAGTGCGATAGTGCTGAGCTTAAAGAGCGGTTTGTTACTACTGCTGAACTTCATGTGTTGGTTATCCATTTGGTCGATTAATTACGTCGCGATGCTAATGGATATATATTTCACTTTTATTTAATTTATGTTTCAGTTATTACGTGAAAGATTAGTAGCTTATGGGGTACTGAGGGTGAATTTGACTCCTCTCTGAGTTCGTTGGCTAGTCATGGTTTGGTTGATCACGGTGCAATACTCAAGTCGTGGTAGTCTATAAATAAAATATCACGAACCAAGATGGTTTTTCAGAGGCCTGAGCAATGAAGGAATTTTTGCTACAACGCTTTGTGCAAATCGATTGGAGTTGCAATCAAGGGCAGTTGTTTGCCATGTTACTCTTAGCGCTATGGTTATGGGCTATATGGCCAGCCAAGGCCATTGAGGCCTTGCTCAAGGATGGTAATAAGCAAACCAAGTTATTGCTCGTGCTGACGGCGATGAATGGATTGTGGTTACTCGACGGGAGTGTGACTGAGGGGATCCATGTTCATTTTCTGGGCTTAGTCACCCTAATGTTGATGTATGGTTGGCGAATGGCCACGGTGATGGCGATGTTGCCTACGATGTTTTTCGCCACATTGATGTTAAAACAGCCCTTCGATTTTGCTATTTATGGCTTGTTGGTGGTCGCCTTACCGACTTTTTTATGTTTTGCCGTGTATAGTCAGGTATTTAAGTATTTACCCCATCACTTGTTCGTTTATATTTTTTGTGGGGCATTTTTGAATGCCTTTTTGTCGATCATCTTTCATATTCTGGCATGGTCGGTTTGGCTGTGGTTGAGTAAAGACTACAGCTGGGATTTCTTGAACCAGAACTACTTGTTAATTATTCCATTATTGGGTTTCCCTGAAGCCTTACTGAATGGCATGGCGGTGACGTTGATGGTGGTCTACTGTCCGCATTGGTTATATGACTATTCTGACAACACCTACTTTGAACGTTAATAAGTGACACTCAAATCAAAGCGAATCGTTCGGTATTGCTCCCAATTTAATAAGGACTCTGTGCGCGAGCAGTAATCATTGGCATTGATAAAATAGAGATATCCAATCACTCTCGGTAAAATGGCCGTCGGTAGCTATTATTTATCAATCCGGTAACTTCACAATTAAAAGTATGGTGTTTACATCGGTTTATCTGGAAAATAAGCTTATTCATCCCGCAGGTATTACCAGCAATAATCACGATACCATTTTCATCACGAACTCTATCTAAAAAGTATAAATATCTTGTTCTTCGATTAAGAAATAATTTTTTATTGAGTTACAAATTAAATTTGTTGATTTTAAAATGAGGATTATTTTTAACAAAATAGTTTCAATAGCATTTGACACTTAAGTTGGATATTTTGTTTGTTGCGGATTGATTATTCTTCGGTTTTTTTTGGTGCGCTTGGTCTATGTTGATGGACTCTGCCTAATAAGCGAGTGAGCTGTTATTGTAAATAAATAGGCAGAGTTCTAAGGAAGCGACAGTTGATCTTGAAGACAAATGGAGCATTTAGTTTGTGATTTTGCACGATTAAACCCGCACGATTGCAGCAAAACATCGCGGATCTGCTATATATAAAATAGCAACTCAATCGTTAGTTTAGGTTATTAGCATAAAATGGCTAGATAGAGAGTCCTCATATGAACAATAAAGTTTTATCGGCAATTGCCCTTTCTCTGATGATCTTGCTGAGCCCTTTGGTTGTCGCCAAGCAGATAAACGTCAAAAAAGTTGAGGGTGATAAGGAGCTATTAATCTTTAGCATATTAAAACTAGCGCTAAGTAAATCTTCACCGGAGCTCAGTTTTAATCAAGCCAATGAAGAGATGACCGAAAGTCGGTTAATTAATGAAGTGATCGCTGGCAATATTGATGTAATTTGGGGCGGGGCCTCTACGGCCAATGAAGAACAGATGCGGGTGGTACGTATTCCAGTATTGAAGGGTTTACTCGGACATCGGATTTTTATTATTCGTAATGGCGACCAGCATCGCTTTGATAACATTAAAAACTTAAGTGATTTAAAACAATTAAAAGCTGGTCAAGGCACCTTCTGGGGGGATACTCAGGTGCTTAAAACCGCCAATATCCCTACCGTTACCACCATCAAATATAATAATTTGTTCCCAATGCTTGAAGGGGGGCGCTATGACTATTTCCCGCGAGCCGTGCATGAACCTTGGAGTGAGGTGAAAGGCCATCAAGAGCTTAACTTAACGGTAGAAAAAAATTTGATGCTGATCTATCCCTTCGCGATGTATTTCTATGTAGGCAAAAACAACCAGCAATTACATGATTTGATTTATAAAGGTTTTGAAATGGCAATCGAGGATGGCAGCTTCGATACGCTATTTTTTAACCATCCAATGATCAAAGCGGTGCTCGAACAAGCGAACTTAGGTCCGCGGATCCGGATCCATATCGACAATCCTTACATGCACCAAGACACGCCAACGGATCGTCCTGAGTTTTGGCTTGATATTAATAAATTATAGGAAGGTAAGTGATGAAATCAATTACTCATAAGTCGATGCTGATGCTCTCAAGCACCTCGCTTGTGGTGATGCTTATTGTCTTTTCAGTGAGTTATTCCCTCGCAATCAATTATTTTGAGCGAGTCGAAGCGCAAGAGATCTCTGGACTGAAAAAGACCTTCAGTATTGTTCTGCGTGAGCCGATTTTCTCTTATGATAAAGATCTTATTCGGGATATTTCCGCAGGTTTTATTGATGATCCAATTATTCATTCGATCACTGCTTTTGACCATCGTGGTAAGTTATTGGCCGAAGTGACCGAAAGTGGCCCCACTCCCGATAGCTCGGCACTGGTGAGCCAAGATGTCGAGGTAGTTTGGAGTGGTAACGATCCGATCGGTAAGCTGGCAGTGACCTTTAGAACCGATAGCAATGATGCCTTGCTTAACATGGTCAAATTTACTTTTGTGGCGATTGCGGTTGTCTTGTTAATTACTTTACAAGCCACCAGTTGGTTTACGTTGTCTAAATTTGTGGTTGGTCCGATTAAGGTGGTCGCGGATGCCTTAGCCACCATCGCGGCGGGGGGCGGAGATTTAACCAAAAGATTGGAAGTGAAACGCGATGACGAAGTAGGACAGCTAGCCACAAACTTTAATCATTTTATTGAGCAGTTGCAGGGCTTGATTGGCAATGTGGTCGATAATGCCACGGAACTGGCTACCACCTCTTCTGGCATCAAAGATTCTGCCAGTAATAACCTAGCCGCCATTCAGCGCCAATTATCTGAAACAGAACAAGCTGCAACGGCTTTGAATGAGATGTCATCAGCGACTAATGAAGTCGCCAAAAGTGCCAACAAAACCGCCGAACATACGCGAAGTTGTTCGGAATTGGCAAAAAAAGGCGACCAAATGGTGCTAAATACTGCTTCGCAAATTAACCAACTGAATGATGAAATGACCGCAACTGCCGATAAAATTACTCATGTGAGTACTCAAAGTGACACCATTGGTTCGGTGCTCGACGTGATTAAGGGCATTGCAGAGCAAACCAATCTATTAGCGCTTAATGCGGCGATTGAAGCAGCCCGTGCGGGCGAGCAAGGTCGGGGGTTCGCGGTGGTCGCCGACGAGGTTCGTAATCTCGCACAACGTACTCAGGAATCTACCATCGAAATAGAACGGATTATTGAAGAGTTACAAGCAGCCTCTTCTAACGCAAGCGGTTCAATGCTATCCAGTCAAGAGGCGCTTCAATCAACCATTGAAGAGTCACAACTGGCGAACCAAACTCTAGAAGAGATACTCGAGAATATTAATCAAATTAATGATATGAACTTGCAAATAGCTGCCGCATCGGATGAGCAAAATATGGTTGCTTCTGATGTGAGTCGCAACGTAACTGAAATATTTTCCTTGTCTAATGAAATTACCTCTAATGCAGAAAATGTGCAGTTAGCCAGTGAGCAACTGAATGATCTTAGCAATAGCATTAAAAAATTATTGGCGAATTTCCACGTTTAAATAGTTTACTTCACGGCCTCTGGATCCAGAGGCCGCTTATTTCAGCGGCTAGGCTTAGCGACAGTGGTACTCATTTTTGCGATGTGTCTGGATTGTGACATTGACCTTCAATTGTGGGTATGACAAACGACAAAGCTCGCTTGCCAAGGGCTAAATGGCGGGCTACCCCCTGATTCCTCTAGGCATACTTCTTGATAACGCTCTTTAACTATGACAACACACGAGCGTCGCATCAATGGATAATAAACTGGATTGGTCAGCTTTTGCAGAGCAAGGCATGGGTGATGCCTATGCTGGGATCCCTAAGCAGGGTGGTGATTTTGCTAAAGCGGTGGCGGTTTGCATTGGCAGCGGTCATTGTGAGCGTAATCAACGTGGTGTGATGTGTCCTAGTTTTCGGATCACTCAGGATCCAGAGCAGTCTCCTGGAGGGAGAGTTCGGCTACTTAAGCAATATTTGAATCGTGATCTGGCTTGTGAACCAGAGCCTCAGTTAATGGCCGCTTTAGATCAATCGATGGATAGTTGCGTGGCGTGTAAGGGCTGCAAGCGCGAGTGTGAGAGTAACCTCGACATGGCACAAATTAAGGCCGAATATCTGGCTCAAAAGTTGGTGCAACAGCCGTTGTCGCGGCGCGATTGGCTATTTGCGCATCTGCCCCAGTTGCTCTATCGGCATCGGTGGTTGGGGAAGTTGATTGGTTTGCGTAATCGGGCTGCTTATCTTGCGAAACTTAGCGATCATTGGCTGGGTATTAGCGCGCGTATCGCCTTGCCTGAGCTGGCGACTCGACGCTTTGCTCCAGAAAAACGAGTTTACTATCCCTATCAGTCATTGAGCGATCGACCTCCGCGTTCGGTGGTGTTATGGATTGACCCTTTTACTGCATTATTTCACCCCAAACAGGCTGATGACGCCTTGCACGTATTGCGTAGCGCCGGTTATGTGGTGTGGCTGGTTCATCCGGAGTCGCAAGCCGATAGGGTTTTGGATTCGGGTCGAACTTTGTTCAGTAAAGGCTTGATTGATAGCGCTCGTCAACAGGCCAGCTACTTGTTGGAAGCACTGGCGGTCCATGTGCATTTTGAGCGCCCGATTATCGGTTTAGAGCCCTCATCGCTACTGATGTTACGGGATGAATTCTTAACACTTGGTTTGGGGGAGGCGGCTGAAAAAACCGCTAAAAAAGCGCTGCTTTTTGAAGAGTTTTTAGCTCGCGAAAGTCTGATGGCTGATTTCGCCTTAAAGCTGGTTGCTGAACCGCAATCAAAGCCGCTGCTGGTGCATGGTCACTGTCATCAAAAGGCGGTAGGCGCTATGAAATCGATGCGTCGAGTATTGCGCTTAGTAGCAGGCCTACAGTTTAAGATGATCGAGTCCACTTGCTGCGGTATGGCAGGTACCTTTGGCTTAGAGTCGGAACACATCGATCAGGCTCATGCCATGGCTGCGCAAGGTCTGCTTCCTGCACTGGCCCAGCAAACCGAGGCGACGATTATCAGTAATGGCTTTGGCTGTGCTTATCAAATAAAACAACTCAGTGGACGTAAACCACTGCATTTGGCCAGCTTCTTAGCGAGTCTAATTAAAAGGCCTCGCTGAGGTTTGGCCATTGCAGAATAGAGAGTGCTGTTTGTATTTAATTTTCGCGGGAGACAAAAATAGTTAATTGAAGTCTGAGGTATAGCATTTGGTTCGTTAAGCAAATGGGGTGTAACCAAACGTAAATCGCTTTGAGCGGATGGCTGGTGATTGATTATTTAGCGCTGCCATGGTTCAACTCGATGACACATGGCCAGCTTTACCTCAATAAATAACATAGGGCTGAAAAAGCACTCAAGCGAAACCCGCCCCTCGGTGAGGATTGGCTGCCATAGTGCTACTTCCAACTATTGTTTTTTGGGTTTACTTTTTAACATTTCAAGAATGTTTTTCTTGGCCGCGCCTTTAATCGCTTCGTTTTCTTGGATCTGTTGGCAAGCGGCTTTTGTCCCTGAAGCCGGGTTACAATCGGCATATGCAGTTGAGCTGCCACAATAAATGGTAAATACGCACAAAATTAAAGATATTTTTTTCATTGATAGACTCCATTAGTGAATATTGTTTAAGGCGGTCATTGCTTCTTCTTGGGTTTCAAAGTATTGCTGTAATTGGTCGATATACCAGATTTCCGAGCCTTGTGTATTGTCGCCGGAATCCAATATTTGAATGTCCCATTGCTGCTTATTTGGCAAATAGTAATGAATGATGAATTTATTCGATTCTTCGATGACTAAGGTCGGGAGGCTGGGGTTTGATGCATTGAGGGTAAAGTTGTAGGTACCGGTTTGCTTAATTTGGGTTTTAATATTCTCGCTATCAGAACCATTGTATAAGGTTTTTTCCTGAGCGAGTTGCAGCGTATGATTTCCGGTAGGCTGAGTTCCAATGTTGACCGCTGTGCTCCAATTGTTGTCGGAAACTTTAAACTCATAATTTCCCTGTTTTAGGAATAACAGACCACGGTAAATAAGGTCTCCTCCGTAATTTAAGGGAATGGTTGTCTCCCAAGCATTCATGCTGCCGCGAACAAAAACGTTTTTGTTAAGGGGACCATAATCAATACTTTTATTTTGTTGTGTCATCACGGCAATCGTAGGACCACCATTTTGGTAGTTAAATCGGATGCTGTAATTGGCTGCGGCCGGAATATCCAGTACTAAAGACTGGAAATTATTAATTGGCGTTCGAACATTTGGCTTCAGTTGGATTGTGCTCGAGTGCTCGGAGGATAATGGATTTGAATGTTCGCCCATCTGATACAAGCCTGGTTTTAATGTGGAGAAGTTTAATTGGTAGAAGTTGTCCCCCATATAGCGAAGACTCTTGGCGCCTTGATCATGCCAAAGATCACTGTATAGCTGAATTGTCTGCCCGAATGGTCCTGGATCAGGCAGTAATAAATGGAACTTAATGTCATCATAGGCAAAGTAGTAAAAGTTATATAATTGGCGCTTATCTATTGAACTAAATATATTCTCCGATACTTCTGAATTCGATAAACCTTGTTCTGCGAAAGGAAGTCCTACGTTCATTTTGGTCCAACTCTGGTCGGCAAATTTGAATTCTATGGTTCCTTTATCAAGCATTTTGCTCACCGAATACTGTCCATTGCCTTGGTTTATCATTTCATCGGCTAAACCCCATCCGTTCATGGACCCCCTTAGGAAGAAAGTTAAGTCAGTAAACTGGCTTGTAGGATCCGCTGAAAACTTGAGTCTTTGCGGCTTATTGTTGCTCGTTTGCTTGTGCTGAGAAATGTCGCCATTATTGTCGATGAAGAGCGTCGCCTTAAGACTGCCGTCAGGATCCTCTGTTGAATACTGAAGTAATTGTGAACGATTAATAAAGATTGGCCGATCGAACCTGAATTGATGATGGTTGCGAGTGGCTGGGAACAAGCCGATAGTTTTGACGTTGTCATGCCAAACGTAGTGGGCACCCTGCTTTGCATTAGCCTTTTCGGTTGCGAGTTGTCCATGATCATCAATGATAAACAGTGAGTCACGTGCATTGCCGTTTTGGTAGTACAGAGTAATTGGAGAAGGTAAGCGACTATCAACCAGATTGGATGTGCTTACTTCTATTTCTCGGTTGTTGAGTTCGGCGATGGCTTTGAATGTGACTTGAGCACCGTTGTTGGTATGCGATGCATCCCAGAACAAGCGATAAGGTGGTGCGGTATCAGTGCCGATAAAATGAAACCCATCACCGGTATTTACATAAAAACGAACGGCACTGCTTTGTAGGGGGGTGGTGAGGCCATCCAGGCTGACTTTGAGCTGAACTTGACCACTGAGAACTTCAGTTTTAATAGGGGTGTCAAACTTTACTGTTGCGGTGTTGGGGGCCGAAGGGACGGTTTGCTCGGCCTTATATACGGCGAAGCTGAGCCCTGGTAGATGTAAGTTCAGTTTCCCGTTCTGGTCTGGCTTCATGGCTTCATTCAGCTTGCTATTTGTCAGTAGTAATTGGTAACTGGGACGGCTTACTGGCAGTGAGACTTGTTTCTCTGTTGTGGCGGAATTAAATACGATGAGATAATCGATACTCTCTTGTTTTAACACTCGAGAGAAGGCGTAAATACCGGGACCATCACTATCGTGATACAAGGGATACATTGCTCCACGTCGTAGCGCGGGTTCATTTTTATATAACTGGGCGTAAGCTCGAATACTTTTAAATAGCGGATGGTTATAATCAAAGTTTGAGTCTGCGGCGGTCTTGTTGGTGCCAAGTAGTGGGGTTGTGGCATAGCTTTGAGTCTTGGTTTTGAACATATCGACACGTGACTCTTTATCAGGCCCTGTGCCAACAAAACCCTGTTCATCGCCGTAATATAGGGTTGGTATCCCTCGAGCAAAAAACATAAAGGCATTGGCGACTTCTACTCGCTTGAGTTGCTCTTGCGCTGAGATGCCCTTGTTTTCTAAGCCAACAAAATATGCAAATCGGCCAATGTCGTGGTTTCCAATGAAATTCGCCAAGGTATTGGTTTGGGTATTTGGCGTGATATAGAAGTCATCATTCAAAAATAGTGAGTCAAGTTGTTCCGGCGATTCATGCTTTGAAAACACACTGCGAATGGTACCTTGGATACCAAAATCGAGTAAAGAGGGGAAATGCCCGGCTTTTAAATACTTGCTACGACCCGCTGCACTGTAATCAAAAGCTTCGCCAAAAATAAAAAAGTTGGGTTTACCCAGTTGTTTGGCGTATGACTGGATCTCATTATTCCAGGTTTGCCAAAATTCGATTTCGATATTTTTAACCGTATCGACTCGAAATCCATCGATATTGAAGTTCTTCATCCAAAACTTTGTGATATCAATCAGTCCGTTGATCACTTCTGGTTTGCTGGTATTTAAGTCATCGCCACCATTGAAATCCCCAAGCAGAGCGCTTTCACCAGCGTGATTAGTATCACCATAGTTGTGGTAATTACTGATATCGTTTAGCCAGGCTGGGTGTTTGATAGATTTGTATGGCTCAGGTAGAAAGGGGGTATAAGGGTGGGCGGAATCTGGCCCGCGATATGTGCAGTCGTAATAATTTACTTGTGTATTGCCATGGTTTATTACAAAAGGCGGATTTGCAAATGCTCCTTGTTCATCATGACATTCTCGAAACTTGATGGCATCAAACGTATGGTTGAGTACCAGGTCTAGATATATTTTAATCCCTCTTGCGTGAGCATTTTCAATCAGTGATTTGAGCTCGTCATTGGTACCTAAATGAGGGTCTACATTGAGATAGTCTTCGACCCAATAGCCGTGATAGGAGGCTGATTCAACTAAGTCTGAGTTAACTCTGATAGTGTGGTTTTTGAACACAGGACTCAACCACAGCGCAGTAACGCCTAAATTTTCTAGATAATCTAAATGCTCACTCAGTCCTTGGAGGTCACCGCCATGGTAGTAGTCTTCGTTGCTTGGATCAAAACCATGTTCGCTGCGAGAACCTTTAATATAAGCGTTATCGTTATCTGGATTTCCATTTGCAAAGCGGTCTAGTAGAACAAAGTAGATAAACTCGTCTTCAGGCGATCTATTGGGGTCCGAAATATCCTTATAGATATTATTGTTTGCAATAGATAATGGGCTCATAAAAATTAGCAGCGCTATGCTTGCAAAATATCCTATTTTCATTGTTTCTTATCTATCCCTGTCGTCGATCTTAAATCCATTTTCACCAGTATTTAATATATAAATATATAACTAGAGGTGTGATTCTTTCTTAGTGATATTCATATTATATGAGTATCACTAATGTATTTATTTGGTTTATGTTACTGGTGACGGATTCTAAGTTAACTTTGATTTAGTGTCTACGTTATTATTAATAATAAAGTCAGGAAATCGTTTTCATGTTTATTTTGTACTTTGCTAAAGCGTTTTCAACGCTATTTTATTTTTTATTCTTGTGTATTTGTTAATTTCATCTGTAATAAGTTTGTTATTTTGCTATTGTTTTTATTGTTTTTATTGTTTTTATTGTTTTTATTGTTTTTATTGTTTTTATTGTTTTTATTGTTATTTGCAACCTGCGTTTATTTATTTGTCTGTGTTTAGTTAGTTTTTATTTATGGATGCCATTCTCGAATGGTTTATGAATGCTTATCTTAAATTCGAAAAGGTTCGGTTATATGCGCGGCTTTAGATTACGGTTTTGGGCCGGTGCTTTTTTTTTAGCATTGCTATCTGGAAGTTTACTTTTTGATGCTTATATTTTGTTGAAAGATGGGATGTTAGCGCTTGCCTACCCCTATGAGCTTGATTATGGGGAAGGGCCAATTTTGTCTCAGACTATTTTACTGGGGCAGGGGCTTAATATTTATCATGACTTTTCGCAAGCTCCCTATACGGTGGCCAACTACCCTCCTGTTTTTCATTACTTTTCTCTTGCGCTCACTCCGTTCGTTGGGTCGTTTTTACAAGCGGGACGGCTGGTGTCATTTATGAGTACCTGGGGTGCTGCGGCGGTCATCGCCTGTTGTGTATTCAGTTTGTCGAATAATCTAGATATTTCTAAAAAAACACGGCTATTTGTCGCGATGCTGAGTGGGGCTGCATTTCTAGGATTGGACTACGTATATATGTGGGCCGCGCTGATGCGGGTAGACATGCTCGCGTTGCTATTAACGCTCTGTGGATTGGCTTGGTTTATCTGGCGTGATCCAAAACAAGATGGGCTTTGGGTGGCTATCTTGTGGTTTTGTTTGGCTGCATTTACTAAGCAATCGACTTTAGCCGCACCGATGGCTGTTGCTCTTTACCTTCTGTTGAAATCGCGCCAAGACGGATTCCGTTTTAGCATCGCTATAGGAATTTTAGGCGCGAGTGGTTTGGCTCTCCTGGTATGGAACAGCGAGGGGGGAGCATGGCAAAATTTAGTGATTGCGAACAAAAATAATTTTTATTGGTCGGATGTCGCTAAGTATCTCGGGCTAATGGTTCGAGACAATTGGCTATATTTAGTCGCGAGTTTGTTGTTGTTAACATTTTGGTTATATCGAGCACTGAGAAGTCAGCTCGACCCGCGTATTTTACTGATAATCATCTACCTTGGGATTGCATTTTTAACCGCGCTTTCAATTGGTAAAGTGGGTTCTAATTTTAACTATTACATTGAGTTTCTTGCGCTTGCTTGCATTGCCTTTGGACTGGTTCTGCTGATTATCATTCGCCAATCGCAGCTTATTGCCTCTAAGGCTGGTTTAGTCGTGATGCTGATGTTCGCTGTCGCGGTCACAACTTTTCATAGTTTGAAATATCACGGTCAATTCAAACCAAGTTATAGAAGTCTTAAAGTGGCAATGGGGGAGCGAAATATTCGAAATGAAGTGGCGCATCAACAGCAGTTAGATCGAGTCGTTGATTGGCTTCGTAGTCGCACTGGGGAGGTAATATCTGAGGACATGACCTTGCTCTCGGTTGCAGGCCAGCCCTTAAGTTTTCAACCATTTATTATGACGCAATTAGCAGGGCAAGGCCTATGGGATCCTTCGCCAGTTGTCGAATCGTTACTCGATCGTCGTTATGCGGGGGCGGTTTTATTGTTTGACCTCGATAACGTGCCAGCTTACGCCAAAGCGAGGTTTAGTTCAGACATACTCAATGCCTTGAAGAGTCGTTATCAATTACGTGAGACCTTTGCGCAATATCACCTTTACGAGCCTCTTAGTGTTTCAGTTCCGCAACATTTTATTTTTTATAGCCGCGCTACCAAACCTGCATTGGGGCCCTTGAAAAAACCGTTGTTATTAGCCGGTCTGCATGACTGGAATCAAGCTTCGCGGATGGATTATCAGGGGGATAATTGCTACGCAATGGTGTTGCTATTAACCCCAGGACATTACGACTTTCAGTTTAAAGATATACAAACCTCAGACATCCGTTTGGCATCCAGCCAATTGCGTCAACAGGGTAAAAAATTGAGTTTTGATATCCCAGTTGCTGGGGTTTACACGCTGTTACTTGAGGTAGCTGATGATGCTGCGTTTACCTTGTCACTTGAATCCAGTCATCACCTTATTTTGAACTATTTCGAAGTTGATCACTGGGAGCGAGAATTGGTCCCCTTGGATCGAGAGACCACGGGGATGCAGGTGTGGTACTTGGCTCCTTTTCAGCAAACTTTTTTTAGTGAGAAAGAGGCGCTGGAGTTTTTGCGCCTTCACTCAAAAGCTTAACAAGCTAAGCGAGGCCGGTAGTGTCCGGCCGAATGGAATACGTTTAGTTAATAAGGACAACATTTATGCAAATTGATGCTCGGCGAAGGTTATGCCTGAACGGTTTGATGTTATTCACGCTATTGGTGTTATGTCGCGCCAATGCGGACGTTTATGATCCGCGAAATATGAATGAACGAAAAATGGAAGATGAAGTGGTCTACTTTGTACTTCCCGATCGATTTTATAACGGCGACCAAGATAATGATCTCGGAGGTCTCGAGGGGACAATTTACCAACATAGCTTTAATCCGTCCGACACCGGTTATTACCATGGTGGAGATCTAAAGGGCTTACAACAAAAACTCGATTATATTCAACAGTTAGGCATTACCGCGATCTGGATGTCGCCAGTGCTTAAAAATCTGCCTTTACAGGTGGGGCCCGATGGCACAGAGTCTGCCGCTTATCATGGTTATTGGACCATTGACTTTACCCAGATCGATCCACACTTTGGGAGCAATCAAGATCTTCAGCACTTTGTTGATGAAGCGCATCGCCGAGGGATCAAAGTACTATTTGATGTTATTACCAATCACACCGCTGACATCATCAAGTTTCGAGAGTGTCATAATGCTCAAGGTCAATTCTTGACGAAGCAAACGGTTTGTCCTTATCGCTCTCTCGAAGAAAGTCAAACATCACCCTATACCCCTTTTGTGCCAGAAGCTTTTGCCAATATTAAAAAACCCACTTGGTTGAACGATATCAGTGTTTATCACAATCAAGGTGATACGACTTTTGCCGGTGAAGATGCCTTGAATGGTGATTTTGAAGGGATGGATGACCTTAATACCGAAGACCCGCGGGTCGTCAAGGGCATGGTGGAATTATTTAAGCACTGGATTGATGCTGGGATCGATGGCTTTCGTATCGATACGGTGCGCAATGTCAATATTGGCTTTTGGCGTGAGTGGGCGCCGCAAATTTTGGATTACGCGAAGCAAAAGGGAAAGCCAAACTTTTTTATGTTCGGGGAAGTTTACGATTACAGCGTCGAAAATCGCAGCGAGTACATGACCGTCGGTAATTTGCCTTCGGTATTCGATTTTAGTTTTCAAGGTGTGGTTCGTTCCGTTATTTCGAATGGTCAAGCGAACGAAGCGATGCATTATCTATTTTCTTCTGACGATTATTATATTGGTGCTAAATCGAGTGCAGGCACCCTAGTCAATTTTGTCGGTAACCATGATATGGGCCGGTTTGCTTATTTCCTGCGTAAGGACTTACCTGAAGCTTCTGAAGCCGAATTGATTAAACGTTTTAAGTTGGCCCATGCTTTCATGTTTTTCGCGCGTGGTGTTCCTGTGATTTATTACGGAGATGAACAGGGTTTTGTCGGTGACGGAGAGGATCGGGATGCGCGCGAAGATATGTTGGCCAGTCAAACCGAGTCTTTTAATGACAACGATCTGTTGGCCACAGATGCCACGACTGCAGAAGCCAATTTCGATCGACAGCATCCTTTGTACTTAAGTCTGAAAAAATACATTGATGTATTTAAGTCAGAGACCGCGTTACGCCGAGGCAAGCAGTTCGAGCGCTATTATGACGATAACGATGAAAGTGCTGGCATATATGCCTTTTCACGGGTGATCCCTGAAGAAGGCTTGGATTATTTAGTGGTCTTTAATACCGCCAATCAAGCTAAGCAAGTGAGCTTGGATGCGACGGGCCAGAGCTATCGGTTAGTCTATCAAGAGGATCCCGCAGAGCTAACGCGGCAACAAAATAATCAAGTTGAAGTAAGTTTGGCTCCACTTAGTTTTGCTATCTGGAAGTCGCAGACTGCTCTCGAAGCGGTGGATTTATCAGAGGCGGCACTCTCATTTACTGGGGTCAATAGAGGGGATGTGATTAGTGCCCGCAGTCGTATAGAGGTGACGGTTGACGGATTGAAACCAGCGGCAGTTGATTTGGCTAAAATTGAGTTTTCATATCACGAAAAAGGGAGCACAGAAGAAATTCAATTAGGAGCTGATTGGTCAGCACCTTACAGGATTTTTTGGACGCCTACTGGCATTGACGATGGGACTCAAGTCGAGTTGACCGCTACTTTGGTGAATACCCAGGGTCTGCAACTCAGTCAGTCGATTGATTTAGTGGTTGATCGACGGATCCCTGACGAAATCTCCTTGCACTACCAAAATGGCAATCGTCGCACTCAGGCATTTGCGATTAGCGACCAAGGGGCATTTCGCGGACCACTTGCGGTGGAACAGAACCAGATCCAACTACCGTGGGGCGATAATGATGCGGCACAATTTGTGGTGTTTGAGTCTTTCGATGTCAAAACCGGGCGCTATCAGTATGACCGACCGTTTTTGGTTGAGCGCTCTCATTTAGTACAAGGAAGCCACCAACTCAAAGATGGCGGTCTTAAATCCGATATTTTTGTGAATAATCTGCAACAGTTGACTAAACAAGAGCATGCGGTTGATCAAGCCTTACCCCCGACCTTGACACATATGGTCGACCCGCTTGAACAACCTTTTTTCTTGCGAGGTTCGATGAACGGATGGGCGGCCGTTGACCAAATGATTAAGCAAGCCGACGGCTCCTATGCAGCCACTAGACTGGTTAAAATGGGAGGCAGTGAATTCAAGTTTTCTGACGCTAATTGGACGGCGTTCAATTTGGGAGGGGCGTATGGAAAACTTGGTTTAGTGCAGAGTGATAACCCAGCAAATCTTAACGACATCTTTGTTCGTGATGAGCTCTTTGAGTTTCGTTTGTTCACCATGTCTGATGAGCAAGGGCTGGTGTATCGCTTTCATCATTTGCAGCCAGTACCTGGGCCTTTGGCGAAACCTGTGGCCTTAGAATACCTACCGAAACATTGGAAAATTAAAGGCGATTTACGTTTTGCTTATCTTGATAAAAATAAATATCAGTTGAAAGTTCGTATTGAGCAAGCGGGGACTTATGCACTAAAAATGGATGGCATAGCCGTATCAGACAATAAAAATATTAAAGTTGATCAGAAAGTCGCTGTCAGTACTGGCGAGTCGGATGACTTAACTATTGCGGTGGAACATCCAGGCAGCTACATCTTTAGTTTAGATGCTAAGGATCTCGAGCATCCTAGCTTACTGGTTTATGAAGATACTCACGGCAAGGTTGATCTCGGTCCTTATGCCAAAACCCTATATTTACGGGGTTCGATGAATGGCTGGAGCACTTCTTTACCGATGGGGTACAGCGGGGCCAAACGATATTCGTTGGTCGTATATCTCAGCAAAGGGACTTATCAGTTTAAGTTGGCTGATGAAAGTTGGGGCCCAAGCAGCAATATTGGCGGCGATGCTTCAGTCGCCATCGCTCAAGAGATTGAGCTGGTTACGGCGGCAGACAGCGGTAACTTAAGTATGACGCTGGTGGATGACGGGGTGTACCAGTTTACTTTGTTTGCTGCGAATAAGAGTAAGCCTTTACTCACCTTAGAAGAACTTCATCAAGTGATTATTCACTATTACCTGCCAACAGAACAACGCTGGGAAACTGAATTCGTGGATTTAGAACCACAACAAGCAGGCTTTGAGACTTGGTATATCGAATCGCTCGGGACGACATTCGCCAGCGAGCAAGAAGCTCTCGCGGCCTTGGACGCGAGCGAAGAAAGTTAAGCCTCGATAGTTCTAATTTGCTTACCGACGTCTTTTAAACATCGGTAAGCATACAAGAAATAAGGAAATGTTGAGAATGAATCGCGGTATAAGCAACAAGGAAATCCAACGATGAGTGTTTGTCCTTTGGTGGTCGATCTCGATGGAACGCTGTTAAAAACTGATTTGTTATTTGAATCTTTGATGGCATTTTTACGCCGCCATCCACTGCAAGTTTTACGTTTATTTTGGTGGGTAATTCGGGGGAAGGCCTATTTTAAACATCAGTTGGCTAACTGGGTTGAGTTGGATGTGACCGTGATGCCCTACCACCTAGAATTGTTAGATTATCTCAAGGAACAACAAAACTTAGGGCGCAAATTGATCCTAGCAACGGGGTCGGATTTTGGTTTAGCCACTCAGGTCTCAGAGCATTTAGGGTGTTTTGATAGCACCTTTGGCAGTAGCTTGCATCTAAATTTAGTGGGTAATAACAAACGTGTATTGCTCGATAAACTTTATGGTGCCGGGCGTTATGATTACGCCGGAAATTCCGAGAGTGATTTGTCGATATGGGGATCTGCGCGTCGTGCATTAGTGGTGAATGCGAAGCAAGGGGTGCTTAAAAAAGCTGGTGTTTTAGCCCCAATCGATCGGGTTTTTTTGCCAGAACGAGGGGTTTGGCGTGGTGCTATTCGAGCGATGCGTTTGCATCAATGGGCAAAGAACAGTTTGGTTATGGTTCCTTTATTTTTTGCTCATCAGTTTGCCGACCCGAATATTTGGTTGAAAGCCTTAGCGGCTTTTGTTGCCTGTGGTTTATGTGCGTCTAGCGTATATTTACTCAACGATTTACTCGATTTGACCGACGACCGCCATCATCATAGTAAACGCCGACGCCCTTTTGCCGCAGGGCAAACGCCGATCCCTTTGGGTTTGCTTATGATCCCGCTGCTGTTAATGGTTACAGCGGTTATTGTGAGCTGGCTCCCGCCGATGTTTGGCAAGGTCTTAGCGGGTTATTATCTACTGACAATGTTATATAGCTTTTACTTGAAACGGGTGGTGCTGCTGGATGTGCTGGCACTGGCCATGCTGTACACCTTTCGGATTATCGCGGGTGGTTTTGCAGTTGGCATTGCGTTGTCTTTCTGGCTGTTGTCGTTTTCGGTCTTTTTCTTCTTAAGTTTGGCGATTGCGAAACGCTATACCGAACTCATGGTTGCGAAACGAACCCAGAAGCAGGAGTTGCGCGGAAGAGGCTATGAAACCGACGACATTACGCTGATTGCTTCCTTAGGGTCGGCGAGCGGTTATTTATCGGTGCTGGTACTAGCGCTATATATTAACAGCCCCACAATTACTGCTCTTTATACTCATCCGCAATTAATTTGGCTGGTTTGTCCGGTACTGCTGTATTGGATTAGTCGGGTATGGGTGATCGCCCACCGAGGCAACATGCATGATGATCCGATTATGTTTGCGCTCAAAGATCCAACTAGCCTGGTTTTAGGCTCGGGTATAGTTTCAATTATATTAATGGCGATTTAAATTATGAGTGAATTTCAGTCTTGGGGGCAGGTGCCATACGCTGAGCAGCATGTGTCTCCCTTTCTTTGGCGTCATCACAATCCATATCCGGAAGTTGATGCGCAGACCAATATTTTACCCTATGGCAATGGCCGTAGTTACGGTGACAGTTGTTTGAATCACACTGGAAGTCTGTTAAACATTCGACCGCTGAAACGTTTACTGTCATTTGACCGAGTGCAAGGGCGTTTAACTTGCGAAGCAGGGGTTTTGCTGAGTGAAGTTTTAGCATGTATTGTTCCTCATGGTTGGTTTTTACCGGTGACGCCCGGTACCCAATTTGTCACGGTTGGCGGGGCGATTGCGAATGATGTGCACGGCAAAAATCACCATGTTGATGGTACCTTTGGGGTACATGTTGAATGTTTTGAACTGCTGCGTTCTAACGGTGAACGTTTGCTTTGTTCATTGCAACAAAATAGCGAATTGTTTCGTGCCACGATTGGTGGTCTAGGTCTCACTGGAGTGATTACTTGGGTGGAGTTTCGGCTTAAAGCGATCGGCTCGAATATGATTGATTCAGAGAACGTGAAATGCCGTAATCTTGATGAGTTTTTCTCTTTGGCCGAAGACTCTGATCAACAGTATGACTACACCGTGGCTTGGATAGATTGTTTGGCCAGTGGCGCATCACTTGGCCGAGGTATTTTCATGCGTGGTAATCATGCCTCGCAAGGGGTCAAGTCAGCGCCTCGTTTTTCCTTATCGGTGCCGTTGACCCCGCCAATTTCACTGATCAATAAACTCAGTCTGAAGGCCTTCAATTTTGCTTATTACCATAAGCAGATGGAGAAGGTTCACCAACAACGTACTCATTATCAACCGTTTTTCTATCCTCTGGATGCTGTGGGTGAATGGAATCGGATCTACGGACCTAAGGGATTTTACCAATATCAGTGTGTGATCCCTCTGGCTGATGCGAAAGCAGGGATGAAAGCGATCCTAACGGAAATCTCTGCTTCTGGCTTAGGCTCATTTTTGGCGGTATTAAAAATGTTTGGTGCCGTCGCCTCCCCTGGATTGCTGTCGTTCCCTCAAGAAGGAGTCACCCTAGCCTTAGACTTTCCTAATCAAGGCGATAAAACGCGTCAATTAATGCAAAAGCTCGACGATATCACCTTCAATCATGGTGGGCGGGTGTATCCAGCGAAAGATGCACGCATGTCAGCGGAGCATTTCCAACATTATTATCCACAGTGGCGTCAACTGGAAGCCTTGAGGGATCCTAGACATAGCTCCAGTTTTTGGAGACGGGTAACAGAATTATGAAAATATTAGTCATTGGCGCAACCTCGGCAATTGCTCAATCGGTCATTCGTTTGTACGCTGTCGAAAAGGCCGAAATTTACTTGATTGCTCGAGATGCAGAAAAGTTATCAACGGTGTGTGCTAACGCAGAAGTATTGGGCGCATCGCGAGTGCATAGCTGTTGTGGCGATCTCAATAATTTAGCATTTCAAATCAAAGCGCTTGATGATGCTCAAGTTCAGTTACAACGTTTCGATTTGGCTCTGATTGCACATGGTACGCTCCCAAATCAACAAGACTGCAGCCAGTCGGTGGATGCAACTCTTGCCGCCATTGAAACAAACTTTACGAGTACCGCCGCGCTACTCACTGAACTTGCGAACCGCTTTGTGACTTGGCAAGCCGGCACCATTGCCGTGATTAGCTCGGTTGCTGGCGATCGGGGGCGTCAATCCAATTATGTGTATGGTGCGGCGAAAGGCGCTTTGAGTATTTTTGTACAGGGCTTGCGTAATCGGCTATACCGCAACAATGTTGATGTGTTAACCATTAAGCCTGGCTTCGTTGATACGCCCATGACGGCAGACTTTAAAAAGGGGTTGTTATGGGCATCGGCAGATCAAGTTGGGCTAGGGATTAAAAAAGCGGTTACTCGGCGACGTTCCGTGGCTTACTTACCTGGATTCTGGTTCTTTATTATGAGTATTATTCGGCTCATCCCAGAAATACTATTTAAGAGGATGTCGCTTTGAGTTCTCGTTTAATCGTTCTGTATATTTTATTCGCCATCGCCGCGACTTGGGGAAATTTGACCACTCAGTGGTTGAGTGATCAGATTTATAAAGGGCCGGGGCAGTTTTATATTTCGTTGTTTACGGGAACTTTTGTTGGGTTATTGCTTAAATATTGGTTAGATAAGTCTTACATTTTTTATTTTCAAACCGAAAGTCGTGGTGATGATATACAAAAGTTCATCTTATATAGTTTTATGGGAGTTATCACCACCGTACTATTTTGGGGGACCGAATTGCTTTTTGCATTGTGTTTCGTCGATCTAGAGGGGGCCAAGTATGTGGGAGGTATCGTTGGCTTGGCGATGGGCTACCTACTAAAGTTTTACTTAGATAAACGCTATGTGTTTGTTACTGCAAATTAGTCATAGGGTACGACTTGACGACTGCTTGGGGGCCTGACAATGAGTTAGGCCTTTCTATTTTGAGTGGAATGAAAAGCCAGCTCTCTGGGCGGGTACTATTGACGGACCAATGGATTTTGAAATTTGCGTGACTGGCCGTGGGTATACGCGTTTTTAGCTGTGTTGGCTAATCGGATGAGTGGGGCGTTCATTCATTTTAGGCCGAATTCAGTGCACTTGGCTGCTATTGCAAGTACACTTTTGGCTGGATTCGAGCAGCAAATGGAGCAACTAAATGATGGATATTCAGTCGATCAATGTCGAATTAATACCAGAAAATAGCGCAAAAGCACTCTATCCTGAGCCATTTGCGTCGATGGTTAAGAGCCGGCGTAAAAGAAAGTTAGGTGACTACTTTGGATTGATGAATTTTGGTGTAAATTTGACGACTTTAGCACCTCATTCGATCTCTGCACTCAAGCATCATCATTCTAAACAGGATGAATTTATATACATTGTTTGCGGAACTCCAACCTTGATTTACGGTGAAAAAGAAATTCTCATGTCTGCCGGAGACTGTATGGGTTTTAAGGCGAATACAGGCATCGCTCACCAACTCATCAATCGGACTGCGTTTGAGGTGAGTTATCTAGAAGTGGGGGATCGAACGCTGGACGATGCCGTTGCATATCCTGATGATGACCTCGCTTTGATTCATGAAAAGGATGGTTCCTGGTCGGTATTACACAAAGACGGCTCAGCCTATTAGCCCGCTCATGTGTTCATCAAAACAGTCGCTAGTTAAGTTGTCGCATTGTAAGATGCTGGCGTCTGTTTAGCTTGGCTTATAGAGAAGGATTGTGCGTGGAAATTAGGTTTGGACGGCAGTCAGATATCGCTGCAATTACCGATATATTTAACTTTTATATATTGAACAGTTACGCTCGTTTTGAAGAGCGCATATTCACGCTGGAGGATCGCCAGCAATGGTTTGAGCAATTTCGGGCCGACTCAAAATATCAGCTTTATGTTGCCTGCCATGAGAATGACATTTTGGGCTTTGCTTGCTCTCAACAATACCGGGCGATTGAAGCATTTGACGATACTGTCGAGGTGACCATTTATTTACTTGAACGGGCAAAAGGGCAACGCGTGGGATCATTATTGTACCAGCGTCTTTTTAGCGAACTGGCTACTCAGAATGTTCATCGAGCGCTTTCTGGTATTGCGTTACCAAATGCAGCATCGATTGGATTGCATCAACAATTTGGATTTAGCCAAGTGGGAGTGTTTGATCAGTATGCGAAGAAAAATGGCCAGTATCTCAGCGCGATGTGGTTAGAAAAGGTGTTTTCTAATCATCCCGCTTAAGCATTCATCAGTCTGTTATGGGTGATAGCGAGCATTTAATTTTATAAAGTCAGTGGATTTTATTCATTGTAAATAAAACTGGGCGGTAACCACCCAGTTTTTTAATTCCTGCTCATCCTAGAAAGGGGCGTCGATATCAACCACATTCACCAGTTTATGGTTGACGAACTCTTTGATCCCTAAACCAATCAGTTCGCGACCATAACCGGAGTTGCGTATTCCTCCGAAGGGGAGATCTGCTTTTACCATGGTTGGATGGTTCACGAAAACCATTCCAGTAGAAATGCGGTGGGCAATTTGTTCGCCACGTTTTTCATCCGCAGTGAATACTGAGCCACCTAAACCAAATGGCGAATCGTTGGCAATATTTACCGCATCATCTTCATCTTCAGCGGGTAAAATCATTGATACTGGTCCAAAGAATTCCCAATAGTAAGCCGGATTATCGGCCGTAAGGTTGGTTAAAATAGTTGGCTGTACAAAAGCTCCCTGCTCTGGGACTTTAGGGCCGACTTCAGTTGCCGTAGCACCATAAGCCACCGCTTCTCGGATCTTCTGTTTCACTTCATCTGCGGCGGCTTGCGATGATAAAGGCGCTAATGTTGTTTCCACATCCATCGGATCGCCAGCCTTTAATGCGGCAACCCCTTGGCTATACAGGCTTAGAAATTCATCATAGACAGATTTGACAATAATCATGCGTTTAGAGGATACGCAGACTTGACCACCGTTCCAGTGACGGCCAAATACAGCCCATTTCACGGTTTTTTCGAGTTCTGCATCTTGCAGTACCACAAAAGCATCAGCGCCGCCAAGTTCAAGGGTTGATTTCTTCATTGCTTTACCTGCTTGAGCGGCCACAACTGCCCCAGCTCCTTCTGAGCCCGTCAAGGCTACGCCGCGAACAAGTGGACTGCTAATGATTTTTTCAACTTGAGAGCGAGTGGCATATAGCTGTTGGAATGCGCCATTGGGTAAACCCGCTTCAGACATCAATTTAGCAAATGCAGCTGCGGCTTGAGGAACATTAGAAGCATGTTTGAGTAGTAAAGTATTGCCAGCAGATAGTTGTGGCGCCAAAATGCGGGCAATTTGATAGAAAGGAAAATTCCAGGGTTCGATCGCTAGCAGTACGCCGAGTGGTTCATGGTGTAAGGTTGCTTTGGAGTCTGCTACTGGCAATGTTTCTGGGGCGAGCAGTGTTTCTGAGTGTTTAACATAGTATTCCATGATCTGAGCGGATAGCTCGACTTCGGCTTCAGCTTCAAGCAACAGTTTGCCCATTTCCAAGGTTAGGATCTTGGCATATTTAGTTTTGTTCTCTCTTAGTATATCGGCCGCGCGTTGTAAAATTTCTGCGCGCTGAGCAAACGATGTTTCACGCCATTTTAAAAAAGCTTGGTTGGCATTGTTTAGCGCCAGCTCGACTTCGTCGTCGGTCGCGTCAGCAAATGTTTTGATTAGGTCGCCAGTATAAGGATTCACGCTTGCGTAACTCATAAATAAAACCTCTAGAAAAATAGACTTTGGTGGTGAAGAGATGGCTGTCGGGTCATCGTGTATGGATAGACTGCCGCAGCCGCTTAGCATTGCTTGAATGAAGCCGATTTGGCAGAAAAACAACAACTCAAATGGCTTAGGAATAAGATAAATTCTTTTCTTTAAACAAAACCTTAAGCGATTTCGATGAGGTAATTATGATGATAAAGAGTGGATAGAAGAAATTGTTTCAAACTATCTTATTGATAGTTTTTCCTGATGAGTCAACGTTGATACCACATCTTTGACCCCGACCTCATTTAAGCTGGGGCCTTCCGGTAGGGTTTGTGGCTGGTCTCTGGGTAACCGCTGGATTAATTTCAGCGGCGACACCTAGCGTTTTCAACTTTGCTTAAATACAGCGCTAGTGAAAAATGCAGCCATAAGTCATCAAGCCTAGGTGTAATCCTTGCTTGGATCGGTCAATATGAATTGCTTACAAATTGAATAGGAAATCAGCGTGTATCAACTTTACTACTATCCAAATAACGCAAGCTTAGCCCCGCATTTTTTGTTGTTTCATATGCAGCTCAAGTATCAATTATTGCTGGTTGACCGGAAATCCAATTTTCAAAAATCGCCAGAGTATCTAAAGCTAAATCCAGTGGGGCGAATACCGACACTGATTGATGAGGGGAGGGCAATTTTTGAAAGCACTGCCATTTGCATACATTTGTGCGAACAGCATCCCGAGCACCAGCTTATTCCTGACTTGGGGAGCAGGCTGCGCCCCTTGTTTTTTCAGTGGTTAGCTTATTTAAATAATACCCTTCAAGCGGAATTGATGGTTCGTTACTATCCGCACCGACACACCGACGATGCATGCGCCATTCCGAATATTGTAGCGGCACAAGATGAGCGGATCGCGGAAGCGTTAGCAGTGATTAATGCTCAGTTAGTGGGTAAACAATACTTGTTGGGTGAGCAGATCAGTGCATGTGATTTCTTCTTGTTTATGTTGGCCGAATGGTCATTACCGAGTAAGATCTCGCCTTTAGATTTTGAAGATTTGGCTGCCTATTTAAAACGTCTGTCGGCGCATCCAACAATTCGAGCGGTTTGCCAGTTAGAAGGGATTGATTTGACTCCTTTTGAATAACGGTGGGCTCAAGATGAGCCATGATTGAATTCACCTCGGCACGACCTTGGTAGGCCTTGCCGAGCGCAATCATCGTCTCTCCAAAGGCTTTATGCCTAACTATAATCACAATCCCAAAATCGACAAGCAAGCTCTGGCTTGATCTGATGCTGCGGTTTTGGCTGTCAGTAGACACTCTCGAAGTCTGTGTAAGATCAACATCTCTTGTTGAACTTTTGTTTTTACGGAAGCTGCTCGGGTATTTCGTCTATTACTGGCCTCAAAAGCTGCCAAGGTGTCCTTAAGCTCATTTTGTTACCACGAACAAATGGTTTTATATGTTGCGCAGGGTTCAGTTCTACATGATGCTCCATTGCTGAAAATACTCTGCCCTGCTAATGAGAAAATTATCGAGGAAATTATCGAGACAGCCATCTTAAGATACGATTGCATGAGTGACTGCCCCTGCTCATTTCTGTCAAGAGGAAATTATCGAGACAGCCATCTTAAGATGCTATTGCATGAGTGACTGCCCCAGCTCATTTCTGTCAAAAAAACGCTTCAAAGGTGGTCAAATTATATTGTTGTTCGGTAGTTGCGGGCTAATCTTGGCTGATTTCATATTTGTGAAAGGTATCTTCAATGCTGAGGTCAAATCCAGAGAGCGCGCCATACTTAACCGTGCTTGAAGTCAACAAACGCATTTTATGCACTCCTAAATGTTGCAATATTTGCGAGCCGATGCCTATTTCACTGCTTGCATATGGACTGTTGTTGCTACCTTGATTCAGCTGATTCAAAATAGCTTGGGCACTGAGTTGTCGACCAATGAGTACCAATATGCCACCAGTGAGACTGCTTTGGATTTGCTCCAAGGCGTCTTGAATATTCCACTTCTTGCTATCGATCTTAAATAGATCGAGTGGATAATTAAGCGCATGCACTCGCACCAGCGGGGCGCAGGCTTGGTCACTTTGAAAGTGCTCGCTTACTAGCGCGTAATGTAACTGTTGATCGATGGTATCTTGATAGGTCATGAGTTTGAATCTGCCATGTTGAGTATTCAGATGTTGCTCTAAAATACACTTCACGACTGTTTCGGTTTTTAATCGAAATTTGATTAAGTCAGCAATGGTTCCCAACTTGATATCATGTTTTGCTGCGAATTCTTCTAGCTGCGGCCGGCGGGCCATACTGCCATCCGGATTCAGAACTTCGATAATGGCACAAGATGGTTCAAGACCTGCAAGTTTTGCCAAATCACATCCCGCTTCAGTATGGCCCGCACGGATTAATACGCCACCAGGTTTGGCGACGATAGGAAAAACGTGTCCAGGAGAGACGATGTCTGAAGGCTGCGCAGCGTCACGGCTGGCCATCTTAATGGTATGAGCTCTATCTTGAGCGGAGATCCCTGTGCTAATTCCAGTGGCGGCTTCAATGGAAATGGTAAAATTGGTGCCATATTGTTCGGTATTATTTTTTACCATAATGGGCAGTTTAAGCTGCTGGGCGCGTTGTTCGGTAATAGTTAAACATAGTAGTCCGCGACCTTCAGTCACCATGAAATTAATCATCTCTGCAGTGATGTTCTCGGCAGCAACTAATATGTCACCCTCATTTTCTCTATCTTCATCGTCCATCAGGATGACCATCTTCCCGAGTCGAATATCTTCAATGATGTCTTCAATGCTACTTAAAGTCATATTTCGTGCTCGCTTGAATTTAAAATTACCAGTGAATATATATGCTAGCGTTGCAGTTTAGCACTTTCAGGTGCGATTTTCATGAGTTCATTTGTGCATGTTTCGTTATCTGGATACAACTTTATTCCAATATATAAATCCTTTTAAATCAGTTAATTAGTATTATTTAGGCTTGGTTTCATCCTTTCCAACAGGCTGGCGTATGGATCGTTATCAGTATTATTTTTGGACCGTTTGATGTGCGGTTACGAGCAATTTATATTCAATGACTGTGATGCTGCTCAGGTTTTGTACATCTCGATGTGGACAGATTTTAGATCATTCACTAAGCTGATTTTGAATAAATAACGTTACGTGAATATATATTCAAGGGGTGATTATAATGATAAATAAAATACTAACTATCAGCGCATTAGCGTTAGCGACTACCTTCTCTAGCTTGTCTATGGCTGATAACGGTTTAATAGCAATTATTACGCCGTCCCACGATAACCCTTTCTTTAAGGCGGAAGCGATGGGGGCAAAAGCGAAAGCAGAAGAGCTGGGCTACACAACCTTGGTAGCGTCTCACGATGATGATGCCAACAAGCAAGACCAGCTCATTTCAACTGCAATCGCGAGAAATGCCAAGGCCATTATCCTCGACAATGCGGGTTCTGATGTGACTATCGGGGCTCTCGAAAAAGCTAAAAAAGCCGGGGTTCCAGCCTTCTTGATTGACCGTGAAATTAATAAAACAGGTATTGCGGTTTCTCAAATCGTATCCAACAACTATCAAGGTGCTCAGCTTGGCGCAGAGAAGTTTGTGGAATTGATGGGAGGAGAGGGGAATTTCGTTGAACTCTTAGGTCGTGAATCTGATACCAACGCCCATGTTCGCTCTCAGGGTTACCATGATGTGATCGACGATTACACCGACATGAAAATGGTGGCTCAACAAACTGCAAACTGGAGCCAGCCAGAAGCGTTTAATCGCATGGAGTCTATTTTACAAGCCAACCCAAATATTAAAGGTGTGATTTCGGGGAACGATACCATGGCTCTTGGTGCCGAAGCTGCGCTTAAAGCGGCTGGCCGGAGCGATGTGATTGTGGTGGGTTTTGACGGCAGTGATTATGTTCGAGATTCCATTATTGCGGGCGCAAATATTAAGGCAACGGTCTTACAACCAGCCTGGGACCAAGCGCAAATGGCGATGGTGCAGGCCGACAAATATATTAAAACTGGCAGCACAGGCTTAGATGAAAAACAATTAATGGATTGTTTATTGATCGATGAAAGCAATGCGAAAAACTTAGATACCTTTGCAATGAAGTAAATCCAATAGGAGCTAAGGCTTGCTTTAGCTCCTTTTTCTACTCGGCAATATCCAGTGGTATGTAAAGGATAGTTAGAACATGAGCGTGATGAATTTAAGCAAGTTTTCTTTAGTTCCATTGTTTTGTGTGGCGCTATTGGGATGTGATGTCGTTAAGTTGGACCAAAATGGCAAACCAATTATTCCGATGACTGCAAAAGAGGCTGCATCTCTTCAAAATTTAACACCAGAGGTGCTCGCAGAAAAATTTTGGGGGGACATTTTAAAAGAAGCAAAGGTCAAATCTAAACCGCTTGAACAGGGGAATAGTGGCGGCCTCAAAAGCCAGTTTGTTCGCATTAGTGGAGTGGTTGACCAGGTTGATGATAGTAAAAAAGCCGCGACAATGACGGTGGTGACCGGTGACCAACATGTGGTGTTACAGATTGGCCCGATCGTACGTGGCAACTCCATTAGAGATGCGACCAGTTTCATTAATTTTGACGACTTTAAGAACCAAGTTCAGTTTGCTCGTTTATCAAAAGAGCTGAATAAAAAAGCAATCCAAAATTTTGCTCGTCCTGATAGCTCTTGGGCCGGGAGTCCGGTCGAAGTATTAGCGGCCGTGACTTATAAAAATATGGGTGTCACACAAGTGATTCCTCTTGAAGTTATGAAGAGGTAGTCGGCATGAATTCGATGAATAAAGACATCATCATGAGAGCAGAAAATATCTCGATGGTATTTCCTGGCACCAAGGCCTTAGACCGTGTTTCGTACAATGTATACCGTGGCGCGGTGAACGTGATTATCGGTGAGAATGGTGCTGGTAAGTCCACCTTAATGAAGATACTCGCAGGGGTACAGAAGCAAACCGAAGGGCAAATGTTTATCGCAGATCAGCCGATCGCTTTCGATAGTACTCGTGGTGCGGCTGAACATGGCATTGGTATGGTTCATCAAGAGTTGAACCTTTCAGAAAATCTTACGGTTGCAGAGAATATTTTTCTTGGGCGTGAGAAACAGAAGGGTATTTCTCCCATCGATAATGCGAGTCAATGTGAGCTTGCAGCAAAACTCATGACACGTCTGAAACAAGATATTAATCCGAATGACCTAGTTGCCAACCTTAAAGTGGGTCAAAAGCAGCTGGTTGAAATAGCGAAGGCACTCTCAACTGAAGTGGACATCTTGATCCTCGATGAGCCGACTTCGGCCTTGAGTAAAAAAGAAGTCGACATTCTGTTTGAGGTGATCCGTGACCTTACCGCGCAAGGCGTTTCGATAATTTATATTTCTCACCGTTTAGAAGAGCTGATGGAAATTGGCACTTACATCACGATCTTAAGAGATGGCAAATTCCAAGCCGAAGCCGCGGTTGAAGATATCAGTGTTCCCTGGATTGTGCGTCAAATGTTAGGCAGTGATCCGGTGGTCGATTTTCTTCCGGAAGATAGAGAATTTGGAGTCAAAGTTCTCGAGGCGGAGGGCATTACTTATATCAATGAGTCTGAAGCGAAAGTGGTCAACGATGTGACCTTTTATGTTCGAGAAGGGGAAATTGTTGGTATTTATGGCTTGATGGGGGCAGGGCGAACCGAGTTGTTTGAGTGTTTGGTTGGGAAAGCGACTTACGCTGGCCGTTTTTCTTTAAATGGAAAAATTATTCGAGCCACTACCACCACTCCCGACCGAGTCAAAATGGGCATTGGATTGGTCCCGGAAGATCGCAAACAATCGGGTATTTTCCCGGTTAGTTCGGTGGCCAGTAACTTGACAATTTCAAGCCTTTGGAAGCGTTTAAAGGGGCTCGCTATCTCTGAGCAAGAAGAAGACAAGGCGGTTGCGGAAGCGATCGATAAATTGTCGATTAAAGTTTCTTCACCGAAAGTGGAAATTCAGGCTTTAAGTGGCGGGAATCAACAAAAAGTAGTGATCGGTCGTTCATTGCTCACTGAGCCGAAAGTGCTGCTGCTGGATGAGCCCACTCGAGGTATTGATGTTGGGGCGAAAGCAGATGTGTTTGAAATGATGGTTAAACTTTCCGAGCAAGGGATAGGCGTGTTGTTTTCCACCACCGATCTGAAGGAAATCATGGCGGTTTCGGACAGGATATTGGTGATGTCTAACGGCAAGCTATCAGCAAATGTTTTGCGTAGAGAGACCACCGAAGAAGAATTAGTACTAGCAAGTGCGCAGGGATTTTAATTATGAAAGCCAAAGTAATCGAGGGCATGGCGATGCCAACATCTCAGTTTAATTCAGCAAACATCGGTTTGATGTTATTGAAGTTAAGAACTTTTATAGCATTATTCATTATCTTAGGATTTTTCTCATTTACCGTGGATGGATTCCTTGCTCCGGGTAGTTTAATCATCATGGTTAAACATATCTCGATCAATGCTTTTCTCGCCTTGGGAATTACATTTGTCATCATCACCGCAGGTATCGATCTATCGATCGGTGCAACCCTTGGGTTTTGTGGCATGGTTGCAGGCTTCATGATTTCTAAGGGGATCGTGTTACCCATGTTTGGCATTGCTATATTTCCCAGTGTGTGGGTGATCGTGCCAACTGTAATGGTCGTTGGGGGCCTGATTGGTGCATTGAATGGAGTTCTTATCACGCGTTACAACGTTGCGCCCTTTATCTGTACTTTGGGCACCATGTATGTGATTCGGGGAGCTGCCATGTTGTTGTCTGGGGGAGAGACATTTCCAGGGCTACAGGGGAACGCGTTACTGGGTAATACGGGCTTTGACCAGATTGGTGCGGGTTATTTGTTTGGTATTCCGTATGCCATCTGGATGATGTTTGTGGTTGCGGCAATTATTGCATATGTGGCTAAAAAACTGCCCTTTGGTCGACACGTATATGCGATTGGTGACAATGAGCGGGCGGCTGAGCTTTCCGGAGTGAAAGTGAAAAACGTCAAGATTTGGGTTTACACCATATCCGGTTTGTGTGCGGCGATTGCAGGTATTGTGGTGACATCTCAATTAGTTGCAAGTCATCCTGCAACTGGTACTGCCTTTGAGATGAATGCGATTGCTGCCGTGGTTCTCGGTGGAACTTCTTTAGCCGGGGGACGTGGGACGATTACAGGGACGCTTATTGGTGCCTTTGTTATTGGTATTTTGGCTGATGGCCTAGTCATGATGGGGGTGAGTGAATTCTGGCAAATGGTGATCAAAGGCATCGTCATCATTGTTGCGGTTATTATTGATCAGATGCAAAGCAAGATGCAGTACAAAGCTGCGATTACGTCTCAGAAGTCTGTTGACTAGGTTTATTGTTGGAGAAGCAAAATATCGTCTTGTTCACATTTTGATCTTTTGACGCTATTTTTTTTCTCCCCATGAATATATATTCAGTATTGAATATATTGGAGGTTTGTTATGAATCCTTATCGTTTATCAATTGATGAACTTGCTAAGAAAGCCACCGATATTCGCAAACGAATTGTGGTGCTAAATGCGGAAAGTCCCGCTGGTGGACACACTGGTGCTGACTTATCGCAAGTCGAGCTCGTCACATCTTTATATTTTCGAATTTTAAATTGCTCTCCTGATCGGCTCGATGATCCAGAGCGTGATATTTACATTCAATCGAAAGGCCATGCTGCAGGTGGCTACTACTGCTGTTTATCTGAGGCGGGTTACTTTCCAAGTGATTGGTTAGCGAGCTACCAGCACCCTGATTCCAAATTGCCGGGCCACCCGGTGAAACACAAGACGCCGGGCGTGGAACTTAACACTGGAGCGCTTGGTCATGGTTTACCAGTCGCCGTTGGGCTTGCATTAGCGGCCAAAAAGTCGGGTAGCCAGCGAAAGATTTATGTATTGACTGGGGATGGTGAATTGGCCGAAGGAAGTAATTGGGAAGCGGCTTTAGTGGCAGCCCATTATGGATTGGATAACTTAATTATTATCAATGATAAAAATAAGCTGCAGTTAGCGGGCTTTACCAAAGACATTCTGCAAACCGATCCCTTGGATAAGAAATGGCAAGCCTTTGGAATGCAGGTGAGTGAATGTGAAGGCAATAACATTGCGTCGGTCGTCTCGGCTCTGGAAAGTTTGAAGCCCGAGGGAAAACCGCATGTGGTGATTGCCAATACCATTAAAGGTGCGGGGATCTCGTTTATTGAAGGGCGTCCAGAATGGCATCACCGAGTTCCGAAAGGGGAAGAAGTCACTTTAGCGTTGGAGGAGTTGAATCATGGCTAACGCAGAGCATTTTGCAAATATTATGGTTGAACGTTTTATCGCAGCTGTGAATCGAGGGGTCGATCTTGTGCCGGTGGTTGCCGATTCAACCTCTACCGCGAAGATTGCACCGTTTATTCAGGCTTTTCCTGATCGCCTCGTCAATGTTGGGATCGCCGAGCAAGCCTTGGTGGGAACGGCGGCCGGTTTAGCGCTTGGCGGAAAGGTCGCGGCAACCTGTAATGCGGCGCCATTTCTGATCTCACGTGCGAATGAACAGGTTAAGGTGGACGTTTGTTATAACAATACTAATGTGAAGTTATTTGGTCTTAATTCGGGCGCTAGTTATGGCCCCTTGGCCAGTACTCACCATAGTATCGATGATATTTCGGTGATGCGGGGTTTTGGCAATATTGAGATTTTTGCGCCGGCATCGCCCTTACAGTGTCGTCAAATTATCGATTATGCGATTGAAAAACAAGGCCCTGTTTATATCCGGATGGATGGTAAAGAACTCCCTGAGTTATTTGAGCAAGACTATCAGTTTAAACCGGGACAGATTGATGTATTAGCAACAGGCTCTGACCTGGTATTCGTGGGTATGGGCTCAGCCATGCATGAAGTTGTCGCGGCGGCCGAGCAACTTCGTGAGCAGGGAGTTTCGCCGAAAGTGCTGTGTATCTCTTCGATCCGACCGTGCGATGTTGAGCAGTTAGCCAAGCTTTTGGCAGGTATAAAACATGTGATTAGCGTGGAAGAACATAATGTCAATGGAGGCGTCGGTGCTTTGGTTGCGGAGGTGATTGCTGAATTTGGTACGGCAAGTCGTTTGAAACGGCTTGGGATCCCAGATGGTGGCTATGCCTTAGCGGCCGATCGTAAATCATTACGCGCACATCACGGGATTGATGCCAAGGGCATCGTGAGCCATGCGCTTGAGATGCTCAAGGAGAACTAATATGTCTCAGCCGTTTATCCTCGCCATTGATGAGGGGACCACCAATGCCAAAGCGATTGCCGTGAACCAAAGTGGCGAGGTATTGGCGAAGGGCAGTGTGGGTCTTGAATTGACTCACCCTCATCCGGGCTGGGCGGAGCAAGATCCAGAACAAATTTGGCGGGCAACTGTTGCAGCCATCGAGCAATGCGTGGTGGCGCTTGAGCCTGATTTGCTCGCTGGTATCGCGATCAGTAATCAACGCGAGTCGGTGTTAGTTTGGGATCGTAAAACTGGAGCGGCCTTAACACCGTTGGTGAGTTGGCAGTGCCGTCGCTCGGAAGCAATTTGTGAGCAGGTCGGCCAAAAGCCGGAAGCCCAACAAGTCAAAGCCTTAACCGGATCGGTGATCGATCCGCTTTTTCCTGCATCAAAGATCCGTTGGTTGTTAAATCATATCGACAACGGAACGGAACGGGCATTACGGGGTGAGTTATGTGCCGGAACGGTCGACAGTTGGTTGGTTTGGAAATTGAGTAACGGTAAGCAATTTGTTACCGATGCTTCTAACGCTTCGCGTTACCAATTGTTCAATATTAATCGCTTTGCATGGGATCCCTTATTGTTAGATTTGTACCAGATCCCTGTGCAATGCTTGCCAAAAGTGGTTGCCTCTAGCGGTGAGCGAGGCCTAACACAAGGTTTATCCTTTGTTGCCGATGGTGTGCCTATTTTGGCGCAAGCGGGTGATTCTCATGCGGCTCTATATGGTCAGGGTGGGTTTAATCCCGGAGTTGTGAAGGCGACTTATGGTACTGGTAGTTCGTTGATGGTGCGCATCGAACAGGCACCTAAACACGATTTTGGCGTGTCGACTACGGTGGCTTGGGATGATGGTAAACCCAGTTTGGCGATGGAAGGAAATATTACCCATACCGGCTCGGCGATTAAGTTCATCTCTAAAATATTGGGGATCTTGGATATCGACACGCTCAGCCAGCTTGCTTGGTCGGTCGAGGATGCAAATGGTGTCTTTTTTGTGCCCGCGTTGGCGGGTTTGGGAGCGCCGCATTGGGACGTGAAGGCGCGAGGTTTAATTACTGGCTTAACCGATGCCGTCACACCCGCACATATTGCCAGAGCAGCTTTCGAATCGGTCGCATACCAAGTGGCTGATTTATTGTTTGCGATGGAAGCTTCTGCCGAAATCTCACTATATGAGCTTTCGGTTGACGGTGGACCTACCCAAAATCGTCAATTGATGCAATTTCAAGCAGATTTACTACAAAAACGGATTGTGAAACGCGATGTTGTTGAAGTTTCAGCTCTTGGCGCGGCTTTTCTTGCGGGTAAAGCTTTAGGCTGGTGGCCAGACGCCGCCAGTCTATCGAAGCTTTTGCCAGCGAGTGAAGTCATCACTCCAAATCCAAATATGATCCATATTCACAATAATTATAAGTCGTGGAAGCGAGCGGTTCAGCGAACTCGTTTTCAAGCTAATGACGGAGAGGTCTAGAATGAAAGATACCCAACAACAAACTACCTTAGCGGTTTTATTTGGTAACCGTAATTTCTTCCCAAGTTACCTGCTGGATGATGCCCGCAAAGATACTCAAACGGTGTGTGAAAGCTTAGGTATTAAAACCATTATGTTGTCAGATACCGAAACTCCCTATGGAGGGGTGGAGACCTATCAACATGCAAAAATTGCCGCCGAAATGCTCAAACAGCATAAAGATGACATTCAAGGGATCTTAGTTTGCTTGCCAAACTTTGGTGATGAAAAAGCAATTGCCGATGCCATCCGTATATCTGGTGTGAATGTTCCGGTACTAATTCAAGCGGAATCCGATTCGCTAGATAAGATGGGCTTAGCCACCCGTCGTGACAGTTTCTGTGGCAAGATTTCACTGTGCAATAATCTTCGCCAATATGGCATTCCTTTTTCACTGACAACTCAGCACGTATGTGAGTTGAAAAGCGATGTATTTCTAAAAGATTTAACTCAATTTGAAAATGTTTGCCGGGTTGTTAGCAAAATGAAAGGTTGCCGTGTGGGGGCGATTGGTGCCAGACCTGCCAGCTTTAATACTGTTCGTTATAGTGAAAAAATTCTTGAGCGTTTGGGCGTTACCGTTGAAACGATTGATTTGTCGGAAATTTTCGCAAGCGTAGACAATGTGCAAGATAACGATTTGCGGATTGCCGAGAAGCTGAGCTTATTGAAGTCGAATGCAGATACCCAAGAGATCGCCGAAGACAAGTTGCTAACAATGGCTAAATTGTTTGTGGTGATTAGCCAGTGGATTGCCGAAAACGACATTCATACCACCGCCATTCAGTGTTGGACCTCGTTGCAGAAAACACTGGGGGTAAATGTTTGTTCGATTATGAGCGTGATGTCTGGCCAGCTGATCCCAAGTGCCTGTGAAGTTGACGTGATGGGAGCGTTGTCGATGTACGCGCTGTCCATGGCTTCGCAAAAACCAGCATCGATAGCTGATTGGAACAATAACTTTGGTGAAGATCGCGATAAGTGTGTGTTATTCCACTGTGGTAACTTCGCGACCTCAGAATTAGATAATCCTTTTATGAGCACCGCCGATATTATTGGCACCACGGTGGGTTGTGGGAATACTTGTGGCGCGATAAATGGCCGGATGAAACCAGGTCCGCTTACTTATTTCCGCCTTTCTACCGATGACTTTACCGGGAAAGTAAAATCTTACGTTGGCGAAGGAAAATTCGTTGATGATGACTTAGATACTGTTGGCTGCCGCGCGGTGGTTCAGGTTAAAGAGCTGGAAACCCTACTCTCGCATATTTGTAATAATGGTTTTGAGCACCATGTTGCAATGAATCACTCGTCAACTGGGGATGTGCTTTATGAAGCATTCACCAAGTACTTGGGGGTTGAATGCTACCAACATAGTTAGTGGTTTGAGATTTCCATCCAAGATAAGTTTTTGAAAGCTTGTTGAGGGCCTTGACCAACTTGCCTCGCAAGTTGGTCTTTTTTAAACATAAGCTTTTCGTGAATTTATATGCAAAATTGAATATAATTGCGGGCAAGTATATCCCGTATATTTGTTGTAAGGATGATTATGTTGAAGAGAGACGAACAGCGATTATTAGTCAAGATTGCCACACTTTATTACAACGAAGGTAAAAAACAGTCTGAGATCGCGAAGAAGCTCGACCTTTCTCAATCATTTGTTTCTCGGGCGCTTTCACGTTGTACCAAAGAAGGCATCGTTAAAATTAGTGTGGTTCAACCTGCCAACGTGTACCTAAATCTAGAAGCTGAATTGCAAAATAAATATTCTTTGATGCAGGCGATTGTGGTGGATGTGGCAGAAAATGCCGATGAGTATATGATCAAACGGGCAATCGGCTCGGCTGCCGCGCACTATATGCAAACCTCTTTACCAGCTAGCTCCTTAGTGGGCGTTTCCGCTTGGAGTGGCACCATTCGAGAAATGGTTGAACAGTTACATCCGCTTAATGTAAAAGCAAATGGTGTTGTTCAACTATTGGGAGGGGTTGGAGTAAATGGCAACGCTCAGGCTTCTATGCTTACTCATTCATTAGCCGAACTACTCAATTGTCAGCCTCATTTATTGCCGTCTCAGAGTATCGAAAGAACAGTTAATTATAAAAAAATGCTACTCAATACCGAAGAAGTCAGCTCAGTGGTCAGCCTCTTTAATCAAGTGGATTATGCCTTGGTTGGGATTGGCATGCTGGAGCCATCTCATTTATTAAAGTCTTCTGGTAACTACTATAACCCTGACATGTTGGAAGAGCTCTCTAAACGCGGTGCGGTTGGTGATATTTGCTTGCATTATTTTGATGCTGACGGGAACGCCGTGTTAGCCGAAGATGAAGATCCGGTGATAGGTATGGATCTTAAGTTACTTAGAGACTGTCCTCGGGTGGTTGCCTTAGCTGGTGGTTTAGATAAATTGGCGGCGATTAAAGGCGCACTTACCGGTGGTTATTTAGATATTTTATTTGTAGATGTTCATACCGCAAAGAAATTGATTTAATCCTTTTAGGCTGGCAGCTTTGCTGGTTTCACACCCAGAGTTTGTGAGTTATTGAAAAACATAAACATGCTGTTTCTACTTAGCACATAAATCATCTTTGGCTTACAAAATACGCAGAATGATATCGCTTCAAGCCAGCTGAATGCTGGCTAACATGCTAAAACACCAGCAATACTTAAATCGACCGCTAATGTTGCCTGTTGCATCAATAAGCAGTCATCAAGGCTTTGATTAAAAAAGAGGATGCCAGCATCTTTATGATGCGTAGTGCATACTTCCCTTAGCAAAATCAGTCTGCTGAGTTCTGCGTAGCCATACTTTTTCGTGGAAGAAGTAAGCCACCGAGTTAATTGTTGGTTCAATCGTCGCCATCAGACCACCAATGAAAGAATCGCCGGTTAATGTATAGGTGACCATAAATGCCACACTGAAGTGAATCACCGCAAAGCTTATCGTTTTCACTTGTGTCATCGATTCATGACGTTTTAGAAATGAGATGTTCTGCCAAGCTTTTTCGTGAGCATAAAAAGCGCAGGTATTGATTGAAGGTTCAATCATGGCAATTAAGCTGCCGAGCAAGAAGTCACCGGTTAAAGTAAAAGCGACCAAGGTTGCAATGGTAAAGTGAATTGCTGCAAAAGTTATTGTCTTGATCATCGTGTTGCCCCTAAGAATTTTCTCTATGTCGATGTGGATATTATTGAGAATTATTCGCATTACTTAAAATGGATAGTTTCGATGAGTACGATAGTTTTGGGCTATCGAAATTAAATAATTGATTGTTTGTCAAGTGAGGTAGGCAAAACTCAAGCTAAATCTGGTGCCGCCAAATGCTGAAGACATGTGTCATCGTTCGAGTAGAAGTGCTGCATGATGAACACATCGATGCTGAAGGCAGTTCTGAGTGCTGGATTGAACTCAATGAGAAAGAGATATCTAGAGAGATAACTAGACATCCACCCCAACTAGCCAAATGCCAGTAATAATCTAGAGAGATAACTAGACATCCACCCCAACTAGCCAAATGCCAGTAATAATCTAAACTATCAATAGTTGATTTTTGGGAGTTATTGCCATGCCTCGGTCAAGACAGTCGCAAGTGAGCTTATCGGATACATCTTACTATCATTGTATTTCCCGCTGTGTTCGGCGGGCTTTTTTGTGCGGTAAAGACCAACACACAGGTAAAAGCTATGAGCACCGTCGCCAGTGGGTGGAAGATTATTTGCTCAAATTGACGTCGGTGTTTGCCATTGATGTTTGTGCTTATGCAGTGATGAGTAATCATACTCATGTGGTATTGCACATCGATAAGGCCAAAGCTAAAGCTTGGTCCATGGATGAAGTGTTAGAACGCTGGCATAGTCTGCATCAGGGCACCTTACTGACTCAGATGTATCTCAATTCTGAGTTAGGTCCGAAGTTAAGTGAGGTGCAACTACAGGCCATTCACGCCACAGCTGAAGTCTATCGGACTCGCCTTTTTGATTTAAGCTGGTTTATGCGCCATTTGAATGAATACATTGCTCGAGCTGCCAATAAAGAAGACCAATGTACCGGTCGTTTTTGGGAGGGGCGTTTTAAATCTCAAGCCCTATTAGATGAAGCAGCCCTAGCAGCTTGTATGGCTTATGTGGATTTAAACCCCATTCGCTCAAATATAGCGAGCACGCCTGAAACCTCGGACCACACCAGTATCAAACAGCGCATTCAGCAAGCCAAACAAGGTCAGCAACCCAAGCCGCTAATGCCTTTTGTCGGTAATCCCAGAGAAACCATGCCTAAAGGCTTGCCTTTCGAGTTACAAGACTACCTGCAACTGGTGGAACTTACCGGTCGCGTTATCAGAGAAGATAAACGTGGTTATATCGATGATGCACAAGCGCCCATTTTACAGCGCTTACAAATCGATGAGGAAAGCTGGTTAGCCTTGAGCACGGGTTTAGAGCATCACTTCGCCAGTGTGGTTGGGGCTGGGCATTCACTAGAACGCTACAAGCGTGAGCACAATCAACTTCGCATCAAAGGTATGGCAGCTGCCAAGCGCTGGCTCGATGTTGGCTAAGTAATTTATGGTCTGATTTTTGTCGACCGAGTAGGTCTTTAGCAAACCTAGAAACACTGCGTCCACGAGCTTGTTTATTGCGCTATCTCGCCATAAAAACGTCTATTAATGCTACAACTTTTACATTCAGGTCGCTTTCTGTGTATGAGGAGTTGATACTCATCGCATGATGTTGGTGGTTCAATTGAAGCCTTAAGATGGCTGTCTTGAATAATTTTGCGAAAAGGTGTTATTGTTGGTTTTGTTTTTAGAATGGGTGTCTAGTTTATTGAGAATGGGTGTCTAGTTTATTCAGTTTTCACGAGGGAAATTATGAATTGTACAAGTTGTAAAAATGGAGCGTTATTTCCGAGTTTTATTGACGGCCAATTTCGTGCACATACGTGCTCAAATTGCGGTGGTAACTGGATTTTAATCGAAGACTACGTTTCATGGAAAGAAAGAAATCAAGACTACAAATTTTCTGAAGATATTTCGATTGAAGAATCTGAAGTAATGGATAACAAAAAAGCTATGTTGTGTCCGTCATCTGGGACAATAATGAGAAAATTTAGAATATCTTCTCAAAATGAACATAAAGTCGATTATAGCTCTGTTGTTGGTGGATTATGGTTAGATAAAGGTGAATGGGAATTATTAAAAAGCGAGGGATTAGCTGGTTGTTTAAATTCAGTAGTAACACAAACTTGGCAGCGTAATATTCGTCAAGATAGCGCAAAGCAAAATCTTGCAGATATTTATGAATCTAAATTTGGTGTTGAAACTTACTCTAAATTAAAAGAAATGCGTGCTTGGTTAATGTCACAAGAACATAAATCAGATTTAAGAGCTTACCTTTTGGCAGAAGACCCTTATTCCGCAGATAAGTAGTAAAACAACATAACAAGCCATTGCAGTGCTGGGATTTTTACAGTTGGATTCTCTCACTGCGTTCGGGTCTTAGCCAACAATAAAAAGTCCCTGAATGGGGCGTTGCATCCAAGATGGCTGTCTTGTTTTCATTTAATCATGGGTGTCTTATATAATTCTTTTAGGGCTAAGTTAATCCTCGACTTAAACTTATCTCATTAAATTGCTTAGTTTTTTTGAGCTATAGCCTAGGTAAGTGTCGCAAAAAGGTGTTATTGTTGGTTTTGTTTTTAGAATGGGTGTCTAGTTTATTGTTCATTTACATGGTAATCCCCCCGAAAATTAATCCCATGCAAAAGTAGAATTTTCTCGTATAGTAAATACAGGAGATTCAACATGAAAAAGTCACGTTACACGGACAGTCAGATCTTATCTATTCTCAAGCAGGCTGAGGCTGGTACACCTGTTCCTGAGCTCTGTCGTGAGCATGGAATGAGCAACGCAACCTTTTACAAGTGGCGTTCGAAATACGGCGGTATGGACGCATCCCTTATGGCGCGGATGAAAGAACTCGAAGATGAAAATCGACGGCTTAAAAAGATGTATGCGGAAGAACGCCTTAAAGCAGAGGTGATCTCAGAGGCGATGGCAAAAAAGTGGTGAAGCCCTGTGAGCGTCGATTGATGGCTCAGCGTTCGGTGGCGAACTATCACATCAGCATTAAAAGTGCATGCTATTGGTTTGGGATCAGCGAGACCTGCTATCGCTATAAATCGAAGCTTCAACCTGAGAATGAGTTGATAGCTCAGGAGTTAGTAACGCTGTGCAACAGTGAAGACTGCTCTGACTGGGGCTTTGGCCTGTGTTTTCACCATTTGCGGAACGTTAAAGGGTATACATGGAACCATAAGCGGGTTTATCGGATCTACTGCGAATTGGCTCTAAACTTACGTATTAGGCCAAAACGACGCCTGAATCGCCATACGCCAGAGCCTCTTAAAGAGCCGATTAAAACAAACCAAGTTTGGTCCGTGGACTTTATGCATGATCAGCTATCTGATGGCCGGAAGTACCGTTTATTCAATGTGATAGATGATTACAAACGTGAAGGTCTGGCGTCAGAACCTGATTTTTCAATGCCCACAGTACGAGTCACTCGGATCTTAGAGCAGCTCATCGAACAACGAACCAAACCTGTTGCGATCCGCTGCGACAATGGTCCTGAGTTCATTAGCCATGCGTTTATTAAATGGGCCAACAACCACGACATTCGAATCGATTATATTCAGCCAGGAAACCCACAACAAAACGCGTATATAGAAAGGTTCAACCGTACTATGAGGTTTGGCTTAGTGAGTAAGTATTTGTTTGACACACTTGAAGATGTTCAAGATCGGGCGACCCAATGGTTATGGTTCTACAATCATCAACGACCACACCTTGCAAATGGAGGGTTCCCACCACTAAAAACGGCAGCATGAATTCTACGAATAAATGCGGTTAATAATGGGAGGATTACCACATTTCAGTTATTATCACATAGTCATGCATCATTCGTTCGACACTATTCACGTGTTTTAACATATCAGCATTCTTCAAGTAAAAATTGAACCTGTTCGCTTCCGTAGGGACATTGCAAGGAGTTGTCCCTGAGTCAACGGACCACCTTTCTAGTAATGACCAAGCAAATACGGCTTTTTCAACGACTACTAGGTCGTCATTGTTACCCATGCCAAACTCGATGCGAATAGCTTCTTTCCCTTTATCATCGAGGTTGGGATGTAGGCTTAATTGGATCGGAATAAGTGTATTCCACTCACTATCATCATTAACTGATGATAGTGAGTTTTCATTCGTAGACGTTATACTTTTAAAGCGTGAAAAATGGAAACTTTTGAATATGGAGTGATTAGAGTCTTCTTTAATATCTTTTGCTCGAAAAACCCAGTTTAAACCATCAAAGAAAACTGTAGAGGGTTCTAATCTGCGAATGTTACGATTAAGACTATTAGCAGATATGTATTCTCCGACAACTTGTTTGTTGTCTGTAATAGCCCTTGTAATGACAGCTACTGAACCTGGATCTAGATCGGTTTTCAAATCACAAGCTCGTTTATAATAAGGGGATTCATTAGTATTTAGCTTATGGCGACAGAAACCTTCAAAATGCATTTCGAGAGCCTTACGGGCATCTATATCAACCAGAGGGGAATAAGTATCGAGTTTGATCTGGTGAGACTTCGGGTGAATATTATTTTGTTGAGTAAGTTGCTTGTACTCATTGAGATCTTTAGTTGCTAAAGGCTCAGATACACCAAATTCGTCTACTATTTCTGTTCTAAATATTTTTCCACTAAATCTAACCTTAAAATCGATAAACGCGAGTCGTACCGCTCTTGATTGGTTACCGGTTTCTTCCATTAAGCCATTGATAGTGTACATTCTGTATGTCTCTTTCAGTTTTTTGTTAACTAAATTTAACCATAGCATAGCAAAAAAAGATTTTTTACCCCACTTTTTTTGAATATTTTTCAGTGTGCAGTGTTAAAATATTAACCTGCGTCAATTAAATTTTTATATATTGGTTGATCTTTGATCGGTTTTTATGGCACAATATTAGTGTGGTCAATGCTAGATAGCTTTGTTCCATGAAATTTCATTTGAATTTGTAGGAGGGGCCAAATGGCAACTAACGGAAAAACAGGCGATAACCGTCGTCATGGTATGGTTCGCGAACGTTCACAAACTCAAACACCTTCAGGGCATTGGGTGAAGCGTGACGCGAATACTGGGCGTTTTATGGATGTGAAGCAAGATGGCGCGCCTTTTAAAGGCATCCGGAAAGAAAAATAAAAAGGCACTTTCAGTAAAATACTAAAAGTGCCTTTTTACTAGCGAAGTGAAATGTAGTCGTCATTGCAGTGATCGATTACAAGACCCAACACTAAGAGGTCTCAGGTCTCTATAGAAACCCAATCGCTCGGTGACAATTGCGATATTACCTTTCTATAGCATTCACTTCAATCGTTGAGTTCCCTCTTTATTAAAAAGTATGGAGGAATCTCTCATGAGTATTCGACCAAAACTCGTTGATGTATGCGCGTATGTGCGTCGCCGTTTCGGCCGACTCGAATACGTTTGTAAGCATAAACGTTCATATCCACTTTAAGTAACATTAATTTAGTTTGGCGGGGGTACCCGCCTTGCAGAAAGGTACTACATCTATGTTAGATCTACTGACAGATCCCTTAGTGCTCGCGGTTCTAATTGGTCCGATCGCTGGCATTGTTTGGACTAAAATACTTAATGCAGACTCTCGCAACGGTGAGGGGCTGTCAAAGGGCCATTTTAGAGTCTCGAATAGCGGCACAATAACCGCGAGTGATGACAGTAACATCCAGATTGGTCATGGCAACAACGTTACCAATCACAACTACAACGGCGGCCAATCACCGAAATCGCAAGGTGATGGTGAGGTGTTCATCTTTGGAGTGCTAGGTGTCATCGCCGCGATTCTCTATATTCGCCATCGAGAATGGGCTCTAGGTTTTAGTCTACTTTTCCTTCTTTTCAATACCGCTTTTACGCTCAGTTATTTTGAGTCCAAGAACACTAAAGTTATTAAGACCTTAGCCTATGGTGTTCTGTTTTACATTCTTTATTCCATCTATCGATCGCCCATAGACCCTTACTACGTCAGTATCGTCCAAGCGTTAAAAGGTCAAGGGTTAAAAGCCTATATCGAGGCTATTCGCTTGGATAACCTCCCTTTTCAAATCATTTTAACTGCGATAAGCCAAGCGGGGGCTCTGTTCCTCACTGTGTTTGCATCTCATGCAATTCGAACAACACATGCAGATCGAGGGTTCGCGAAAAACCTTCAAAAGATAGGTGTGATGGTCATTGTTTTAGCAATGCCGTTATATCTACTTCATGTTGAGGCAGTTAACGCCCTGATCATAACTTTTATAGGAGAAGTAATATGAAGTCATTATGGATACTCATACTTTCTGTACTTCTTTCAGCTTGTTCTGCTTCGATCCCTAAAGAAGTCGTTGAGCTGTCCTACAAAATGGATAAGGACATGACGCATGTCGAACAAGCATACATGGACTTGGTTCGTCAGCACATCAGTGTTCTTAAAAAGCAACGAGAAGACTATTTGTACAAAGAGTGGGTGCCAGCCTTGTTGGAAGACTGGATAGTCGAAGGAATGCTGATTGAAATGGCGCAGGGGAAAGTGGTTTATGACAACCAAGTGGAAGACTTTGTCGCCGTGGATAAGCCTAATAGGCTGGCTCAGTTAAATGGGGTGAAGGAATGGGCTCTAGTTGCTACCGAAGAAATTGAGGCGAAGCGCCTTGAGCTCATAGTGCCATTGGAAGAAGCTGAGTATGTGATGTTAGCTGATATTCGCCAGAGTTTCACATTAATGAAGCAGGGGAATCAAACCATTACTGCTCACCTGAATAGCATCAGAGAGGTGCAAGATGTGCAGAATGACCTACTTGAAAGTGTCGATTTAGAGCAATTAAGAAATAATATCAATCAACAACTTAGTGAGTTATCGGATCAGGCTTCTCAAGGCTTAGATAAGGTTCGTGAACTCGAACAGAAAGCACAACCTTATATGGAGAAAGTCAAATGAGTATGAGAAATCGAATTAAGAAGTCTGTTGCTCACGCGAACAGTCAATTGGCAGAGCGAGAGCTTCAGTTATTGTTAAACACTAGTTTTGAGTTGGCGACGTTAAGTCCTGCAATTAAAGGGCATGCCCAATATCAAGCGTTGATGGAGGTGATTCAAGTAGCTACGAATCGAAATTTAAGTGTGGCAGAACTTGAAAATAATATCCGACAGCTTGGTGAAGAGACTTGGCTGCTGGCACAAGACATCGTGAAAGCCGTTCGATAGGAGGAACTATGCAAATTGATATGCACTATTACGGTACATTCTGCGTTGCTCGCGCCGCAGGTCTAAACCGAGAATCGGCACGTATTATAGCGACCGCAGCTCAGTTTGTAGATGACAATGCACAGCAAAACGGCATTGATTTAGCGGATGCTTCGGCTTGTCGAGTCGAAGCAACAGCGCATCACACTGCGGATGTAAGCAACATTGACCCTGATGACCAAAGACAAGTTTGGGTGCCTTACCATTTCTTACCGGGAAATGAAGGTAATTCATTCACTGAGCGGTTGGTATGTCGCAAAGATAGCGTGATTGCCCAGCAAATGTGTCAAAACCACCTAGAGCAAGCTGCAAAACCTTACTTTCTGGAGTTGCTAGGGGTAATGGCTCACGTATACGCTGACACATTCGCGCACTACGGTTTCTCAGGAGTGAGCTCTCGACACAATCGGGTAGGTAATGACTCTTTTGAGTTCAGAGAGTTAGATGAAAAAATGGAAGCATATATTGTTGGTAAAAAAGACAGTTTTTTTGCACGATTTAACCCAATTGTTCGCAACATTAAGTCTCATCTCGCTGAGGAACTGTCTGGGGCGTTAGGTCATGGGGGCGTGGTGACATTTCCTGACAGGCCGTACTTGAAGTGGCGTTTTGAATACGACAGTGGCCACGATTCTGGTTGGAGGGATAACCCTGCGACTTTCCTTGAGTATTGTCACAAACTTCACTCTATGCTGGCAGCATTACCAGAAGAGTATACTGAACCCGAGCAAAGACAGGACTGGACGGCGCTGAAAAACAAGATAACGGAAGTTCTCGCTTTCCAAGGTGCAGGGGGGGCTCGCATTGATAAGTGGAAACACGAAGCTCAGTACGGTGAATTACTCAATATCGCGGAAGATATTCCAGAGTATAGAGATTGGAATGATGGTTTTGGAGCTCTTAGCCATCGCAGTAGCTCTGAGGCGATGGAACATCCTATCTATCGTTACTATCAAGCGGCTTCTTATCATCGTTGGTATGTATTGCGAGAGCTTTTGCCACAACATGGTTTGATGGTGAGATAGATTATGATTGGCCCGCAGGTGTGGGCCAATCATACAAGTGTGGTGGAAGAGTAAACTTGGCTAATAGGTTAGAGTATTTTGCAATACATTAAGTAATCCATTTAATGCCATTTTAGGAAATTGTGTAACTCATTTATGTCCAAAAGTGAGTTACAAAACTAAGCCAACTGATAACACGTATTGTGGCTAGTTTTTTTGATGAAGGAAAATTAGCGCTTCCGGTTAGAACAATTATTTTTCAAAACGAAGACAATCTATTTTCTATAATTTCAATGTGTTAGAGGCTTTTACTAAAAAGATTGTCTTCGTTCTATTCAAATTATCTTCGTTTTAATTTCATCAATACAACTAACAATCCAGCCCGCAGGCGACGCCGGAGGCCCAGGCCCATTGAAAGTTGTAGCCGCCTAACCAGCCGCTTACGTCCATCACTTCTCCAATAAAATACAAGCCTTTTACTTTGGTTGTTTGCATGGTTTTTGAGCTGAGTTCATTGGTGTCGACGCCGCCGAGGGTCACTTCTGCAGTGCGATAGCCTTCGGTGCCGTTCATGGTGATTTGCCAATCATTGAGTTGTTTGGCAATGCTGTCGCGCTCGCCATGGCCCAATTGATTAAGCGCTTTGGCAAGCTGCGCTTGGTCAAACAAGGCTTCGACTAAACGTTTGGGAAGCCATTGGCTGAGGGTGTTTTTGAGGTTTTGTTTGGGGTGTTGTAACAGCACCTGTTCCAGCAGGGCTAGCGCATCTTGCTTTGGGAGCAGGTTAATGTGGATCGCTTCGCCGGCTTGCCAGTAGTTAGAGATTTGCAGAATCGCGGGGCCAGATAAGCCGCGATGGGTAAATAACAGCGCTTCGCTAAATTGGTTGCCGCAGGCGGCGGTGATACAGCAGGGGACGGCGATCCCGGAGAGCGCTTCAAAACGTTGTTTTTGTTCGCTATGCCAGGTGAATGGCACTAGGCCTGCGCGGGTTGGCAATAGTTTGAGGCCAAATTGTTCGGCAATTTGGTAACCAAAGGGGCTGGCGCCAAGTTTGGGCATGGATAAACCACCAGTTGCGATGACCAGCGAGCTGGCTTGATAAGATTGGCCAGCGGCTTGGACTTCGAAGCTTTGTTCATCGAGCTGTTGAATACTGCTGATTTCGCTGCGCAAGCGGATGTTCACAGCTGCCCAGTCACATTCGGTGAGCAGCATGTCGACGATCTGTTTGGCGTTGTCGTTGCAAAACAGCTGCCCGTGGTCGCGCTGGTGGTATTCGATGCCGTGGCGCTCGACCAATTCGATGAAGTTGCTTGAGGGATAGCGGGCCAGAGCTGATTTTACAAAATGCGGATTACTACACAGATAGTTGTTGGGGGCCACATTGATATTGGTGAAGTTACAGCGTCCCCCGCCACTGATGAGTATTTTGCGGCCAGCTTTTTTGGCGTTATCCAGCACCAGCACGGAGCGCCCGCGATAACCTGCGGTGGCGGCGCACATTAAACCCGCGGCGCCGGCGCCAATAATAATTACATCGAATGTTTGTGTCATGCCTGCCCCCAAAAAATCAGCGGCATTGTACCGCTAGCGCTGCTCCGGCGCTAGCGGGGATGTTGCGCTTATTTTAAGGCGCGCCCAACGTCTTGGCTAAACGGCTCAGCAAGGAAGGTGATGCCCGCTAAGGGTGCCGGGTTTGGCGCATCGGGCTGAATGCTCGGATTGACCGGATAACTTAAACCGTCGAAACGCAGCAGCCGAAGCCCCGGGATCGCGCCGCCGCCAGAAACTTCCAGCAGTAGATCTTGCCAGCGGGCGTTACTGCTGGAAGCAAGATAGAAGGGGGGGCGCACCAGCGTGGTTTTACTAAGGAAGCGATAGCCGCTGTCTTTAGCTTCAAAAATTAATAAGCTGCAGCCGCCGCTGCCACACCAGTCCAGATAAGTGATTATTTCATCTTGACCATCCCCGTTGAGATCAAATTTCCACCATTGGTAGCGGGTGCCATTTAGCGCGGTGCGGTGTAGCTTGAAGTATTGTTTGAGCGCGCCTTCAACTTGTGGATCGTAGTCGCTGCTGGCGAGCAGGCTGGCTGGCTCGAAGCGACGTTGGATATGGCTTGGCTCACTGGGGCCTGGCGCCGGTGCCGGGCCATTCATTTTCATCATATTTAAACCCAGTTTGCCCTGCTGCTGTTGCTCGGGGTCACGCAGTCGCAGCAACATACCGTCCCAATCAAAATACATCTGGCTGTTTACTGGTTGGTTCTGGCTTTGGCTCAGGGTAAGTAGCAGGCTGGTTTGATCAAGCGGTTGCCAGTAGCCTTTTTCAATAAAGCTTTTGTCTTGAGCGAGATAGTTATTTTGTAATTCAGCACTTAAATCTTGGTTGAGAGTGAGATTGACCATTCGGCCACTGCCTGATGCGGTGGCGAGTTTGGCTTGGTAGTTGCCGCTAAGTGGTTCAATATCTTGTTGAAAGGGGCGACGGGCGCAGCCCTGATAGCGAAGCCCTTGGTAGAGTAGCTCGGCGTGATAGGCATAAACGGTATCGGCCATGCTGTCGAAACACTGTTCGGCCTTTACCGCGAGTCGCAGCTGGTCAGCAGATTGCCAAAACTGAGTGCCTTGATCCACACCGCTACGGTAAATTGGGTGGCTGCTCGTACCGGCGAGAGTACTCAGTTGCAGTTTGCCTTCGTTGATGTCGATTCGCCAGCTGGGTTCGTTTCCCATAGCGTGCAGCGCTGGGGTTTTGGCTTCACAGCCGGGGCCTTCGCTGGCCAGATACTGCCAGCGTTGTGGGCTGATCTTGGCCCGATAATCCGCTTCAGGCGCCTGCATACCCACGTTGTTGAAACGACCGTCAAATTCTACGTAGACTTGGCTGTGGTTGGCAAAACGGCTGAGCAGTTGCCGGTCATCGCTGGATAAATCGAGCCAATAAGCTTGCTCTCCTTGGCAGGGAGTGAATATTGTGGCCTCGGGTGAGTTGACTAACCAGCCCTTTAATCGGGTGTTTGGTTGATGAGGACTCGGTGGTGCCTCGGATGGTTTGCTTGGCTGAGTGGGGGGCGGTGTTGGGGCGCAGGCTACCAAGCCGATACTCGCGAGGGACGCGATGCAAAGTCGTTTGATTAGCCTCATCGTGATTTCCTTTTATTTATAGCTTAAATGTACCGATTAAAAATTCCGCCACACCATTTTCTTTATTGCTAAGTGTTTGTTCTAAATGAGGTAATGTCAACTTTAAACGGTCGTGTGCGTTGGCCATGATTACCCCTTTGCCGACCAAAGAGAGCATTTCTTTGTCGTTAAGGCCATCACCAAAGGCAATACAGTGCTCTGGTGCGATGGATTTTTGCTCTAATACCGCTTGTAAGGCTGCGCCTTTGTTGGCCTTGGCTGTCATTACCTCAAGGCAGTCGGGTAGTGAGAAGGTAATATTGAGGCTGTCACCAAATTCATCGACCAGTTCCTTTTCGAGCTGTTGTAGTAATTCATGTTCTGCAACAAAAAATAGCTTACAGATATGCTGATGATCTATCCGATCGAAGTCGGTCAACTGATAGTTAAAACCAGAGTGCTTGTTGAAGGAGCGGACGTATTCATTGTTTTCTTCAACGTACCAGTTGTCTTCGTGGTAAATATTTCGATGAAGTGGGTATTTTGCCGATAGCTCCAGAATACGAGTGATTTCAGCGGAACTCAGATCGGCACGATACAGAACTTCGCCGGCTTTATTGTGGACGCGGGCACCATTGGAGGTAATTAAATACATTGGAAAGTCGAATTGATCGGCGATTGGTCGCACATCGTTGTAGTGGCGTCCGGTGGCAATTAAAAACTTAATATTTTGCTCATAGAGGCGAGCAATGGTTTGTTGGGTATGTTCTGAAATTTGATGCTCTGCATTGAGCAAAGTGCCGTCAAGATCGGTTGCGATTAATTGGTACATATCGATTACTCCTCGGTGAAACTGCGACCGGTGGCTTTAGCCTCTGCTGAGACTGGTTTGATGAGCTTAAGCTCGGTGTTGTTCAAAAAAAATGAGAATGCTCGCCAAGGCTGGGTTGCGGATCTCATCACTCTCGAAAAAAATCTCATGTTTGGCCCCTATCACGGGCATCAATTGAGCGTTACTTGATTTACCTGCTGAGGCAGTCAACCTATGGAAAAAGGCATTTTGCCCTTCTGCTGTGACAATAGGATCTTGCTCCGCTTGTAATAATAATAGCGGAATATTGATGTGAGCAGCGTCTTCAATGCTCAGTTGCATGGCTTGAAAACTTTGTTGTAACCAGCGGTTACTTGGGCCGCCGAGTTGGATCGCTGGGTGCTCGACATAAGTTTGCAGGATTTGTTGATAGCGAGCCGGGCTATGGCTCAGATGATTGCGACTAAACTCACTTGGCCGATAGTCGCCTTGACCCAAAGCATAATGAGGTCCATAGCCGAACTGCCGCTCTAAGTGCGCTAGACCTGCGGCTAGCGTCTTCACGATAGGTTTAGGGAGCAGCCCCAAATTAATCCCGAACATGGGGGCCGACAGCGCCACGGCCTGAAAGTGATTTGGATGCTGCTGTAGGTAGCGAGCGGCGATGGTGCCACCCATCGAATGGGCTAATAAAAAATGCTGTTGGTATTGGCAGGGCAAGACAAACTGCTGCACCAGTTGCTGGAGATCATCAACAAAGTATTGAAAATTTTCGACATCCCCAAGTTGCCTGCGAGGGCTTTCTCGATCTGATAAGCCTTGGCCGCGATGGTCAATGATGAAAATATCGTAACCTTGCTGAGCGAGATCGTAGCCTAATTCGTAATACTTGAGGTAGCCTTCGGTACGACCCGGAGAGATCACAATGGCTTGATGTTTAGGCTGAGCGGCGTTTAATTTGGCGAAGTGAATACGCAGGTCATTCACCCCAGAAAAGCTGGATAGTTCGGCATATTGTTGCCAGTAGGGCAGGATGAGCTGCTGATATTGCCTCTCGAGTTGATTTTCCTGACCGAGCAGATAAGGCGGTGTACGCATCATTCAACCTCGAATGTGTCGCTATGAATAGCTATGGAGTTGCGCATTATCTCAGCGAATGAACATAGTCACAATTGGCAAATTAAGGCGTTTGCTTGGTCGAGTCGAGAATTTTGCTTACAGGTGCTTTATTTAATCGCCGAAACCGGCCCGGGCGAGGGTGACTAACATTGGAATAAGCAGTAATACGCCGAGCTCTAAACGAATTAACCAAATCACCGAAGCGTGTTGGCGATAGCTAATCATGGACGGTTTGCCTTGTTTTAAGGCTCGTCGCCAGCGATAAAAGGTAGCCGATGGATACAGCGAGAGTAGAACGACAACGAAAAATAGCAGCATTTTTAGTGCAAAAAAAGGATTGTCGAGATAACTTTTGTCGGTGCTTTGAAATACAGATAATCGTAATGCACCGGTAATGAAGATTAATACGGTGGCGATGGCATGGGTGGCATCGGCCAACAGTAGCTTCTTGACATCGTCCTGAGTCATGCCTCGGCGAAAAAGAAAGGCTTCTGAGTACAATGCGCCCGCCAGCAACACAATTGCCGTGACATGCAACCCTGCATTTATGGCCTCAATTAAACTCATCGTTCAGTATCCAAGAAAATTTGTTGTTCTAGAAAACGCTATCAGCGCAGCAGGATAGTACTGCAAAACCATCCTTGATGCTATACCCTAACAGGCCTAAGTACTTGAGGTCTAGGGTATATAAGGACGCATTAATGAAAGCAAAGCTATCGGCATATGGTTTGTTGTTGTTACCGCCATTATTTTGGGCCGGTAATTTTGTCACTGGTCGCTATATTGCGGGGCAAATACCGCCAATGTCATTATCTTATTGGCGTTGGACGATAGCCTCGCTGTTGGTCTTGCCTTTTCTTTATCGGAGTCTGTGGCAACAGCGGCGAGTGATTCAACGCTATTGGTTGCGCATTAGCTTACTCGCTTGTTTAGGCGTAGCTGGCTTTAATTCCTGTGTTTACATTGGTTTGCAGAGTACAACCGCGACCAATGCTTTGATTATTAATTCGATGATCCCGATCTTTATTTTGCTGGTGAGCTGCTTAGGCTTCGGTCAGCGAATGGGAATGAAACAGATCCTCGGTATTATATTGTCGTTTTGCGGGGTATTGGCCTTGTTGGTAAAAGGGCAATGGCAGTCACTGGCAAGCCTAAGCATCAATCGCGGCGACAGTTGGATCCTGTTATCGGCAGTTATTTGGGCGTTGTACTCCATTGGTTTACGTTTTAAACCGTCCCAGCTAAGCGGTTCCGCCTTTCTTGGTTCAACCTTGGTGATAGGATCACTGGTATTAAGCCCATTTTATTGGCTTAATTTGCCGCAAGCGGCTTTTTCTTTGAATCACGATAGTATGGTCGCCTTGGCCTATGTGGCGGTTTTCCCATCGTTATTGGCTTATCAAAGTTGGAATTATGGCGTGAAAGTTGTTGGCGCAAGTGTTGCTGGTCAATACATTCATTTGATGCCTTTGTTTGGCGCGATCCTCAGCGTTTCATTGTTAGGTGAGCAATTAGCGGTTTATCATCTGATTGGTGCCTCGTTTATTGCTGCTGGCTTATTGGTGGCCCTGCTTCCCGTGGGTTTGCTGCGCCGACGTTTTGTTGGTTCGTCTATTGAGGCGGAGGGCGCGGAGTCGAAGCATGTTGGCTGAATACTCGCGCTAAGCTGTTTGGTTTATTCAATAGTTTTTTCCTATCAAATAAATCAATGCAATCGAATTTAAGTATGGGCTAATTCGACTTAAGCTAGTCTTATTATTTTCTTGAGAGCATGATGATGTACCCAGCGACTACTTGTTTCGGCCCATGCCAGCAGACCCCAATTGTTGAAAACACAGCTTTAGTCGCCGAAGGGGGCGGACAACGCGGTATTTTTACTGCCGGTGTGCTCGATAGCTGGATGAGCTTGGGGTTCAACCCGTTTCAGTTACTGATTGGCACCTCTGCCGGTGCACAAAACTTATCTAGTTATATGAGTTGTCAGCATGGCTTCGCCCAAAAATCAATTACCGAGACCTCTCGCCATGCACGATTTTTCAAGTTAAGTCGTTCGCTTACCGGGCGAAGCATCATCGATTTGGATTGGTACTTTGAACAGGTGAATCGGCCAGCCGATCCCTTAAATGTGAACAGTGCGGCGTCTTTGTTACGGTATCGCCGTTTATTGTTTGCCACGACCAATACCCGCAACAAGGCGGCTCATTATTTTAGCCCTAGTCGGGACAATTGGTTGCATCTGCTAAAAGCCTCAAGTGCCTTACCATATTTATATAAGGGGGGCGTTGAGATTGAGGGGGAGCACTACGTTGATGGTGGCTTGGCTGCTCCGCTCCCTGTGGAAGAAGCTTATCGGCGGGGGGCAAAAACGATTGTGGTGATTCGAACCAAGCAACAGGATTATGTGGCTGAATCCCCTTGGAGCCAACGTTTAAAAACCTGGGTCTGCCAATCGGGAGAATGTCCGAAAGCGCTCGATTATCAGTTGATACATGAACAGGCTTACCAACAGTCTTTGGATTTTATGCATCAACCTCCAGAAGATGCGCAAGTGTTTCAAATTCATCCCAGTCAGGCTTTATCGAGTAAGTTACTCGGTAGTAAAACCTCTGCCCTAGAGCAAGACTATCAACTAGGACTTGAGGCCGGGCTTCGCTTTGTAGAACAGTTCGAGCAGACGACCCCGTTGGGAACTCCGTTGGCTTAAGCTTATTATGGATCGCTGAGCTCTGAAGGTTTAGTTTCGAAACTAACTAATCGGCTGCCTTGAACCGTAAGTTGACCTTCGAGGCCCTCGCTAAATTGCTCAAACTGGTTTTTCTTTAGTTGAAAGCGCCGAGATTCACCGCCGGTTAAGGGGGTGAATTCAACAAAGTAACGATAGCTGTCGGGCATGCTGTCACGTGATTTGCCAACTGGCTTGATGGTTTGTCGTTGATGCGAAGTGACCCGAACGTCTAAGCGATGTAGGGGTTGTTGCTTATCCCAGCGACGTTGTTGAATATGGCGCCAAGCTTGGTATAAACCAAGGCCAACAATTATCGCCATCCCTGCCGCCCACCACCAAGGCATTAGCGCTTGCTCCGATGGGACTGAATGAAGTGATGAATGGTATGCATGGGTCCTTGGCTCCTGGGGTTTGAAGTGATCATTTATTGGTTTTGGCCTTTATCTGAGGCCTTAACCAGTTATCATCATAGCTTGCTATGGAGTCAAGTTTATACTTTTTCCGTTGTATTTGAGTGTTAATACGCCAGCATTGATTTGTTTAGCGACTCGTTATTGGCGATAAAAGCGCTTAGTATAAAGTGATGTCGATGGTGGATGGAAGGATGAGTGTTTGCTGAGCTTAAGTGGGCTGCGAATAAGATGCTGTAGCGTCATGCGCTGGCGCCACCGTTGGATGCTGATGGCGAGTTTTATTTGCTTGTTGGCGGGCAAGCTATACGCCACTGAGCTGAGCGCGGATATGCTTCAGGCTCAGTTTGGAGGGTGCCCACAAGTCCGCACTAGCGGTCTTCGTCTGCAAGCGATCCCCCTGCGTGTTAAGGTGGAAAGTATTGAAATCGACCTTGCTTGTCTGTTGGCGCAAGGCCAGCATGCTCAGCCGTTTCGCTTGGTTTCGCTAAAGCCTCTTGCTCTGCAGTTGTTTCAAGGTTTATTGGACTTACCGAGCTCGGTGGTTGCGAGCTCGGTCGCGGTCGATCGCCTGCAAGTTAAAGCGGGAGCGCAGTCGCTATTTGATGGCCAACTACAACTCTCACAACGAGGCCAGCAATGGCTTGCCAGCTACCAACAAGATGATGGTTTGGCAATTAAGCTGCAGCTGTTGCCAAAAGCTGAGACCCTCATCTTAGAAGGCCATTTAGGGAAGCATAGCTTGCGTGCATTGGCTGGTCTGATTCAGCAGCCGCAATTGGATGGGCCAATATTTGCCGATGCAGATTTTTCCTTGCGGGGAAAAGCGGGCCAGCACTTACAATTAAATGCTCAATTTAAGTTACCTACTTTGGCGATGGAGGGGAAGGCTTGGCTACAAGGGTGGCAAGATTGGCGGTTAAGGCTGGAGAGTTCTAGTTTTCGTTGGCAGGGAAAAGATTGGCCGAGTGTTGAGAGCAAAATCCAAGCAAAAGGTTGGCAAGTTGAGGTTGCCGATTGGCAACTTAAAGGTGAAGGCCTGTGGCAGTGGACGCCAACGATGCAGCTGTCGGGGCTGCTGCATAGCGATAATGTATTACCCTTGCAGCAGGCTCTTTTGCCTTTAGCTGAACCAGCAAAATTACTGTCGGGAGCTTTGGAATCACACTTCACTTGGCAAGCGGAGCAACTGAGTAGCCAGTTTAAACTCAGTGGCCTAAATGCTTTGTGGGGAGAGTTGGCATTGGCCGATGCACAGCTCGCGGGGCAGCTCGATTATCAGCCACATCTTGGTTGGAAACACGCGGGAGAGTTGCAAATTAAGCAATGGGATATCGGTTTTCCGGTGAGCGATATTCAACTGCATTGGCAGCAGCCTAACTATGCCCCCTTGGTACAATGGCACTCGCTACTGTTAGACGATATCTCTTTTGGGTCTTTAGGTGGACGGGGCAGGCTTGCTCAATTGAGATTGAAGCTACCGAGCCAAACATCTTTGCAGTTGAGCAAGGTCCAGTTATCTCAGTTGGCGACACTTTATCCCGAATTAGCTTTAAGCATGCAGGGCTCGGTATCAGGGACGCTTCCCCTGCAACTGAGCAGACAGGGTTTGGCAATCAAAGGCGGCTCGCTGGCGGTTGTTGAGCCGCATGGGCATATCGCTCTCACTCACCAATCCTTACTGGCGGTAAAAGCGCAGCACCCTTCTTTAGATTTTGCTCTAAGCTTATTGGAAGATTTTGATTATGAAAAGCTTGCAGCTGAGCTAGATTTTGCCGAAGATGGGCTGCTCGATATGCAAGTGCAACTGATTGGACGCAATCAACAACTGAGTCCTCGTTTGGTGACTTTGAACTATCGTCATCAAGAAAATATTTACCAGTTATTACGTAGTTTACGTATTGGCCAACAATTGTCAGGACAACTACAGCAATGGATAGACGACAGCGCTTCAGAAGTATCCCCTTTGCCTTAGCGGTAACTTTTGGGCTTATGGCTTGTACCCCAAGGGTGGAGGTGGCCGTAGATAAGCCAATTACGGTGAATTTAAATGTCAAAATTGACCATGAAATTCGAGTGCGAGTTGATAAGCAGCTCGATGATTTGTTTAACGATGAAAGCGGGCTATTTTAGGAGAGTATGATGAAGTGGAATAGCTGGATTTTAAGCCTATTATTGTGTTTTAGCTTATCGGTATCGGCGATGGACTTAGATGATGCCAAGGCCAAAGGTTGGGTCGGTGAACAAACTAATGGTCTATTAGGAATTGTAAGCCATCGCGCAGAAGTCAGTGATTTGGTGAATAATATCAATCAACAACGACTTGCCAAGTACCAACAAATTGCCAAGGAAAATGGCTTAAGTGAGCAGCAGGTCGCTATCCTCGCGGGAAAAAAAGCGATTGAACGTAGTCAAAGTGGTCATTACATACAATCGCCCGCTGGAACTTGGTTAATAAAACCCTGACCGTTTATACGTCTTAAGACGCTAAATAGCGTCTTACTTCGTGGCACACTTGTTGATAGCAGTCTAAGCAGGCACTTAGATCTTGTTCCAATGTCTCACTGTGCTTGAGTTGCTGTACACAGCGGTTTAGTGGAGTGCTACACAGTAAAGACGCAAGGCCTTGCAACTGTTGCAGTAAACCCTTTGAACAACACTGTTGTTGTTGCGCTTGAGCAATTAAGAGCAGGTCTTGTTTGCTACTCTGCAGAAAATCTTGCAACCAATGTCGAACCAGCGCTTCATCGCCAAACTGAGCCTTCCGTTTAGGCCAGTCGATAGCACTAAGCCGACTCATGGTTTTGGTGTGTAAATGGGCGAAGGAAACTGGGTTATGTTGGTGACTTCATGGATTTTTGCGGTGCCGATATCATCGACAGCATCGATGCGCAAAATATTATGCATCGGTACGTAGGTGCGGCTCACTCCGGAGAACTCAGTTTTTAATTTTTCTTCATTAGGATCGACCACGAGCTTGGTTTGAGTATCGAAGACTAAGTCGGCTAACTCAACGAAGCCGAACATTGAACCTTGGGAGACATCTCTGGCATAGAGCTCATAATTTTTGCCATTAGAAATAAAATTAACGCGATAAAGTTGCGACATGCTTACTACTCGTATGATGTAACTAATTACATGGATTCAAGAATCTGTAATATAAGACTATTTGATAAGGTTTCAAGCTGAGGCTGATTCTAACTAGATAGCGGATCTAAGGCTAGTTCGCTGACATTTATCAACAAAAAACTGCCTTTGCGGCTAATTCTTAGTTAATTCATCTGAGTGGACTTTATCCGCTAGTCTATTCAACTATGCTGTATTGAACAACACGATTCCTGTTCGATGGTGTTTAATTGTTGTCATCGGATGTAGAGGCAGCAAGCTCTGCCATCTCATTAGGGTCAACGCCTAATTCTTGGCAAGCATCTAAAAATGAAGCGCCAGTGTGACACATTAAAATATCAATTGCGGGCAGTAAATTAGGTGCTTCTGACATGTTTGGCCTCATTATGTTGTTAATAAAAAGATAATAATGTTAAGCACTGTCCCATAGTTTCACGACAAGCCCTAGAGATCTCGATCACAAAAATACATTTACTCTACGGATGATTTAAGTCGTGGCTGTTGTTGCTTGGCGGCGATAGGCGGTTTTTTAATGAGCTTGCTGACTTTATGTTAAGCGTTTGTGGTGAGCTGAAAATAATTGTTATCGCTTAGCTAAGCTCATACACTGAGGCATTATTGTGACACCCGATGATCCGCAGCGGCTGAATTCGCGGCGGTTCGCTATTCATAACAAGGAATTACCATGCTTGAATACTATTCAATGGCCAAACATCTCCATATGACGCTGGCGATGCTGAGTATTATTGGTTTTGTTTTCCGCTGGTTGTTAGCCTTGAAAGGCTCAGCGATGCTCAATCGCAGATGGTTGAAAGTTTTCCCTCACTTGGTTGATACCTTACTATTGGTCGCAGCTATTTTCTTGTGCATTGCTTCGCAACAATATCCCTTGGTTGAAAATTGGTTGACGGTTAAGGTTGTATTATTAGTGGTCTATATCTTACTGGGAGTGTTTGCCTTGAAGCGTGCGCCTAACCAGTTGATTCGAATATTGGCTGGCCTGGCCGCCATTGCGGTGTTTGCTCAGCTGTTGGTTGTGGCAATAACCAAGTCGCCGCTCGGGCTATTGGCTTAAGTGTATGTTTCGATTATCACTGCGTTCACTGCTGCTTAATCTATGGCATTTCTCTATCGTTTATAGTGTGGTGCTGATTAGTATTGGTTATTGTGAGGTAATGCAGCTGGATTTTGAAGTGGTGGATCAGGGGATTAATCGACACAAATGGAGCATTATTGGCCTATATTTTCTGTATTTGACCTTCTGGTGGTGGCTTAATCCTTACTTTACCCGCTTACGACGCTCCTACTAAATCAGGGCGCTTTACTTGTTGTGAGTGCGGTTAAAAGGGTTCCCTGTTGCTTGGTCATATGGGTTTGATTCGCTCGGATTTTTCTGGCCATACTAAGCTCAAATACCTCTTAAAAAGTTCGAGTCAAAGTCTGCTGTACTGGCTTACGAGGTATTTGGGTGAAGCAAACACTAGGCGCTTAACAAAGCGTCTTGTTGAATGGGCAGCTAAGCGAGCAAGCTCAATTGCCGCTTAGTTATAACGCCAATAACTGGGTAAGAATAAAACCAATACTGTTAGTACTTCTAGGCGTCCCAACAACATGCCGATCGAGAGTAACCACTTTGCGGAATCTGGTAGTAGGTGAAAGTTATGATCAGGGCCGATCACTCGACCGAGACCGGGGCCCACATTGGCTAAGGCGGTCATCGCGCCAGATAAAGCGGTGACCGGATCTAAACCGAGTAAAGCGAGGCCGCTAGCGAGTATGATCAGGGTAAAGAAGAACGCAAAAATAAAGGCGACCAAGGAGCGAATATGCTGCTCACTCACAACCCGGCCGTTATAGCGATGTGGGTAGATACCGTTGGGGTGTAGTAATTGTTTGAGTTGTCGTGAAAATAAACCACTGGCTAATTGAAAGCGGAAAATTTTAATACCCCCCGAAGTCGACCCCGAACAAGCACCCACCAACATTAAAAAGATAAATAACACGGTGGTGAAATTCCCCCAATGGCTGAAATCGGTGAGGCCATAGCCAGTGGTGGTGATGATTGAAATAATATTGAAGGTGCTAATTCGCATTGCATCGAGCAATGAGAAAGTTCCATGCAGCCATAGCCATAGGCTCATCATGCCGCCTAATACTAAGATGACGGTAATAAACCCTCGGACTTGAGCATCTCGCCAGATATAGCGTAAATCGCGGTGGCGTAGGGTTTGCACCAATAATAAGAACGGCAGGCCACCTAGCAGCATAAACATACTACTCACCCAATGACTGGCGTTACTAAAGTGTGCCATCGATTCATCGGAGGTGGAGTAACCGCCAGTGGAAATAGTGGTCATGGAGTGATTGATCGCTTCAAACCAGTCCATACCCGTAATATGGTAGGCAACAGCACAAAGTAACGACAGTAATAAATAAACCTTTAGCATATTACTGGCGACGTTTTTAGTTTTGGGCGTGTTTTTATCTGACCAGTCGGAAGATTCAGTTTGGAACAGCCGCATTCCGCCAACATTTAAAAACGGTAAGATGGCTACGCTGAGTACGATAAAACCAATGCCACCTAACCATTGCAACATCGAACGCCACAGCAAAGCACTCTTGGGCATGTCATCTAATCCGGCCAATACCGTTGAGCCAGTTGTGGTTAGGCCAGACATGGTTTCAAAAAAGGCATCGGTAAAACTAATGTGGTCGATACGATAGAGCGGCAGCGCGCCAAATAGACAGGCAACCAGCCAGACCGTGGTGGTGAGCAAAAACATTTCTCGAACCGATAGCTTGAATGTGGCCTTACTGCCCCAACGAATTAGCGCAAAGGAGGTGGTTTGAGTCAGTACAATGGTGTAAAAAAACTCAATGTAGTCGGGCTCATCGTAAGCCATACCTAAAGCGAGTGGTGCTAACATGAGTAAACTGAGTTTCGATAACACTAGCCCGACGATAAACATAATCGGCCGTAGATTTGGGATAATCACCAGCGGTTACCTTAAATTACAGGAAGAAGGGGCTAGGTTGGAATAAACGCTCAACCTCAGGAATAAACTTCTTATCCACTAAGAACATCACTACGTGGTCGTCTTGCTCGATCACCGTATCATCATGCGCGATAATCACTTGGTTATTGCGCATGATCGCGCCGATGGTGGTGCCCGGAGGAAGCTTAAGTTCGCCAACACTGCGGCCGACAACCTTGGAGGTATTATTATCACCATGAGCAATCGCTTCTATCGCCTCAGCAGCGCCATGACGTAAAGAATAAACATTAACAATGTCTGCACGCCTTACATGAGTTAACAGCGCTGAGATCGTCGCTTGCTGCGGTGAAATTGCAATGTCGATGGCACTCCCACCGCCTTGTACTAATTCAACATAAGCACCGCGTTGGATCAACACCATGACTTTCTTAGCGCCCATTCGCTTGGCGAGCATCGCCGACATAATGTTCGCTTCATCGTCATTGGTGACGGCAATAAAGACATCGACCTGCTCAATATTTTCTTCGCTCAATAGTTCTTGGTCGGAAGCATCACCACAAAACACAATTGTGTTATTGAGCATTTCGGCGAGTTGTTCGGCTCGTCGTTGATTATGCTCTATCAGTTTCACGCTGTATTGACTGTCGAGGCGTTTGGCTAATGCGGCACCAATATTTCCCCCTCCCACGATCATGATCCGGCGGTAAGGTTTTTCGAGTTTTTGCAGTTCTGCCATGACCTTACGGATGTGATCGCTCGCGGCGATAAAGAACACTTCGTCATCGGCTTCAATCACCGTAGTGCCTTGTGGCCGAATCGCGCGTCCTTGGCGGAAAATCGCAGCGACTCGGGTTTCAATGTCAGGCATGTGGTCCCGCAATACTGATAAAGCGTTTCCGACTAAAGGCCCTCCATAATAGGCTTTAATGGCAACCAAACCCACTCGGCCACGGGCAAACTGCATCACTTGCAGGGCGCCAGGGTAGTCGATGAGGCGGCTGATATAATCGGTGACTAACTGCTCAGGTGCGATCAGATGATCGACGGGGATGGCTTCGTCACAAAACAAAGCCTCTTTTTCCGCGAGTAATTCTTCTGAGCGGATCCGCGCGACTTTATTTGGGGTATTAAAGAGGGTATAGGCGATTTGGCAAGCTGCCATATTGGTTTCATCGCTGTTGGTAACGGCTACTAACATGTCGGCGTCATGCGCGCCAGCTTCACGCAGTACACTGGGGTGGGCTGCATGTCCCAATACGACTTGTAAATCAAACTTGTCTTGCAGTTCTCTAAGGCGATCCTGATCATTATCAACAATAGTGATGTCTGATTTTTCGCCGACTAGGTTCTCTGCTAGCGTGCCGCCAACCTGACCCGCGCCAAGAATGATTATTTTCATTATCCTAACAATACCTCAAGCATTCATTGCCAATTTTTAGTGTTACCTTTGCTGCAGCTAAAGGCAAGCTTAACCGTTGCTTTTACGCAGACGCGCATAATAAAAGCCATCCATGTTATTGTCACCGGGTAAAAGTTGCCAGCCGGGTTGCTGAGCCGTTTCGTTTTGGTTAATTGGGAGCAACTCAGCATCAGCAGTTTGTTGCAAAAATGCCGCGATTTGTTGGTAATTTTCTTCTGGAAGCACCGAACAGGTAGCATATAGCAATACGCCTCCGGGCTTAAGATGTTGCCACAGCGCGGTTAATATTTGTTGCTGTAGTTTTACTAACTCGGCGATATCGGCTTCTCTGCGGAGCCATTTTATATCGGGATGGCGACGGATTACACCAGTAGCGGAACAGGGCGCATCCAGTAGAATTCTATCAAAGGGCTGCTGATTCCAACGCTCAGGTTGGCTGGCATCGGCACAATGTAAGGTGGCTTTTAGCTGCAAACGTTGTAGATTTTCACTAACACGATTGAGTCGAGTTTGCTCGGTATCGACCGCGACGAGTTCGGCCAGTTGTGGCTGCAATTCCAAGATATGACAAGTTTTTCCGCCCGGTGCGGCACAGGCATCTAAGACTCGTTCTCCCGCCTGGGCATCGAGTAGCGCAGCTGCCATTTGGGCTGCGCCGTCTTGCACCGAAGCCGCTCCTTGAGCAAAATCAGGTAACTTATTGACTGCTTGGGCTTTCTCCAGGCATAAGGCTTGGGGGGCTAGCTCGCTATGCTGGCTGCCAATTTCCAGCTGGTTTAACTGTTGTTGATAGTCTAGAGTCGTTCCTTGAAGGGCGTTGACCCGCAACCACATCGGCGCATGTTGGTTATTGGCGGATAAAATATCCTGCCAACGCTGCGGATAAGCAGCCTTGAGTCGTTTGGTGATCCAGCTTGGATGACAAAATTGCAGACTATCGTTGGCGGTTAACTGCGGTTCAAGTTGCTCGCGTTGGCGCTCGGCATTTCGCAGTACCCCATTGACCAATTTCTTTAAGCTATGCAGCTTGAGTTGCTGGGTGGCTGAGACGGTCTCAGAGACTGCGGCATGCGCAGGTACCCGCATATAAAATAGCTGATAGAGCCCCACCATTAATAAAAAGTGGCCGTTACGGATTTTGCCTTTGAGGGGTTTATCCATCAATTGCTGTAACACCGCTTCGAAGCGCGGCAACCAGCGCAATACCCCAAAACACAGCTCTTTAACTAGCGCATGATCTCGCGCCACGACTTGCGGTAATACGCGAGGCAGCATTTGGCTTAAGGATTGCCCCTGGTCGACCACTTGAAACAAAATATTGGCGGCAGCCGCACGGGCGTTAATTTGTTTGAGCTTTGGCTGTTCAGCCATGTTTATTCTCCAGCACCAGACCGGGGCTAAACCAGTCCTTTCGGGCATTGAGTACATCGGCGGCGGCTAAGGCTTTTTTGCCCGGCAGTTGAATTTGTTCTAAGCGTAAGGCGTCTTTGCCGGTTGCAACCACTATTCCGCCCTTATCGGCGCTGAGTATGGTTCCCGGGGGGGCGGTGTTTGGCATGGCCACAACACTGGCTTGCCAGACTTTCACATTTTGCTCGGCGACCGGAAAATAGCTGACCGGCCATGGATTAAAGGCGCGAATACAGCGTTCGATAAATTCGGCGTCTTGTTGCCAGTCGATACAAGCTTCGGCTTTGGTTAACTTTTTCGCGTAATTCGCCTGCGTATCATCTTGCGGAGTAGCGGTTAACTTGCCTAGGGCCATGCCATCAACCGCCTGGATGAGCGATAGAGGGCCAACTTCGGCCAGTCGCTGATACAGGGATGCGCTGGTTTCATCCTCGGTGAGGGCGACTTTTTCAAGTAATAACATATCGCCGGTATCTAAGCCGATATCCATCTGCATGATGGTGACCCCGGAATGGCTGTCACCGGCCCAAATAGCGCGTTGGATCGGCGCTGCCCCACGCCAGCGTGGCAATAGAGATCCATGCACGTTGATACAACCTAAGCGTGGCGTGTCGAGGATCACCTGTGGCAATAGCAAGCCGTAAGCCACCACCACCATTAAATCGGCATTTAATCCCGCTAACTGTTGTTGTGCGGTTTCAGCTTTAAAATTCTCCGGCTGATAAACGGGAATTTGGTGTTGTTCGGCCAGTTGTTTTACCGGACTAGTTTGCAGCTTTTTTCCGCGCCCTGCTGGGCGGTCGGGCTGAGTGTAAGTTGCGACAATCTGATGTTCGCTATTGATGAGTGCTGCTAAATGGCGCGCCGCGAAATCGGGCGTGCCTGCAAAGATGATCCGCAATGGCTTCACGCTGTTCTCCAAATTTGATGTTTTACGTTTAGCGTTTTGCAAGCTTTTGGAGCTTGGTTTTTAGCCGTTGGCGTTTCAGCGGGGAGAGGTAATCGATAAACAATTTCCCTTTCAGGTGATCTAACTCGTGTTGTACACAAATCGCCAATAAGCCTTCAGCTTCAAAAATTTGCTGGTTGCCATCGGTATCTAGTGTTTGTACTTTAATCTTTTCAGCTCTTGGTACATCAGCGCGATATTCAGGCACTGATAAACAACCTTCTTCGTTCAGCTGTTCACCTTCACTTTCGATGATTTTGGCATTAATTAACACCAAGGGTTGATTGCGTTCTTCCGATACGTCGATAACCACGATCTGTTGATGAATGTTGACCTGAGTCGCAGCTAGGCCAACTCCTTCTTCTAGATACATGGTTTCAAACATATTTTTGATTATAATTCTAATACTATCATCAATATTCTTAACGGGTTGCGCTATAGTCCTCAGACGCTCGTCGGGAAAACGCAATACTTCGAGTGCAGCCATAACTTTAGTCTTTATTCAGGTTTTGGTAGATTGAAGGTAATTCTAGTCATTTATCTGACTAAAAAACAGCTTTGCATAATAGGGATGTCGTCGGGAGACACTATGAAAGGGATTAAATGGGCTTGGTTAGTGGCTGCGTTACTACTTGCGGGTAACCTAATGGCCGACACTTTGCGTTTAAAAGATGACTTCCCCGAAGTGTATGTGGTGAAGAAAGGCGATACCTTATGGGACATCTCGGCGCTTTATTTACACTCTCCCTGGTTATGGCCACGCTTATGGCAATTTAACCCACATATTGAAAATCCGCATCTGATTTATCCTGGTGATCGCTTATCGCTAATTTATGAAAATGGCGAGCCACGCTTAGTGCGCAAGCGGATCGTTAAGAAATCACCACAGGTGCACATTGAAGAAAAAAAGCAGCCTATTCCAACCATTCCTCTGGCGGCGATTGGCAGTTTCTTGTCGCATGATCATGTGATTGACCAGCAGTCGCTACAAGATATCCCTTATGTACTCGGTGATAACGATGCTGAGTCGCGGATTGCTTTAGGGCGGGCTATTTATGTTCGAGGTGAGGCCGAACCGGGTAAATATTACGGGATCTATCGAGTCGGTGATAAATATACAGATCCCGAGACTAAAGAAAATTTAGGGCAAAAACTGAATTTTATTGGAGTTGGTTTGGCGGAGCGCTTACACCCAAATAATATGATCCAGTTTAAGGTTGTTCAGGTACTAAAAGAAATTAATCAAGGTGACATCATACTGGCGTTGCCTGACCAAGACCGCTTACCCGCCTATTTTGTGCCAAATAATAAGCAACTTGCTTCGCCCGGGGTGATTCTTTCTGCTGCCACAGATACCTCTGTAATGAGTCGTAACGATGTAGTGGTGATTAATAAAGGTATTCGTGACCATGTTGCGCCGGGGGATATGTTTGCGATTACTCAACCCGGCCAGGTGATGATTGATAAGGTACAACGCAAGTCCTACGAAGAGACGGCTAATCATTACGATAGATTGTTTAATAAGGAAGATCAGCGGGTGACCTTGCCGAATGAAAAAGTGGGCGAATTAATGGTATTTAAATCTTATGATAAGGTCAGCTATGCCATTATTACCGACAGTAGAGTGATGGTGCGGGCTAATTATTTGGTCGAGAGTTTATAGTTGCTGCCGAGCTTAACGCTTGAACAGTACCTGCGGCTGGCCGGAGTGCCCCGCTTTTCTCCCAGCCGCCTGTTGGCGGTCTTAACTCGTTGTAGTGTAGAACAATTATTTGCTGCAGATGCCAAGCAACTTGCTGCCTGGCAGTTTAGTGAGGCGCAAATTAAGGCGCTGTTGCACCCAGAACAAGTGCGTATGTCGCTTGCCCTGCGTTGGTTAGAGCAGGAGCGATGTCATTTATTGGGTTGCTTCGACCCGCTTTATCCCGAATGTTTAAGACAAATACAGCGGCCCCCTTTGCTGTTATTTGTGCGAGGCCATCCAACCTTACTCAGCAGCCAGCAACTTGCAGTTGTGGGCAGTCGTCATGCGAGTTGGCGGGGCCTACAGCAAGCTCAAGACTTTGCTCGTCAGTTAACACAACAAGGACTAACTATTACCAGTGGCTTGGCTTTAGGCGTTGACGCTGCAGCCCATAAGGGTGCTTTGCAGGCAAGGGGCGACGGCACGATTGCAGTCGTGGCGACGGGGCTTGATCGCGTTTATCCAAAACGGCATCAGGCTTTGGCGCATGAGATTGCGGAACAAGGCGCGATGGTAAGTGAGTTTTGGCCCGGTACCGCTGCGAAGGCTAATCACTTTCCTCGGCGAAATCGTATTATCAGTGGTTTAAGTTTAGCGGTCTTGGTGGTCGAAGCCGGGCTGCCTAGTGGCTCTTTACTCACCGCAAATTATGCCGCTGAACAGGGCCGTGATGTATTCGCTGTCCCTGGAGCTATTGATGACCCTTTGCATGTAGGTTGCCATCACTTAATTCAGCAAGGCGCTAAATTAGTCACCTCTGCGGCCGATATAACAGAAGAGTTAGTTGGTTTTGTTGCTCAGCCAGAACAGCATTTAGCGTCGCTGGAGCAAAATATGCAAGAACAAGATTTGCCTTATCGGCAATTGTTGGATAACTTAGCATATGAGAGCACTTCAATTGATGATTTGGTCTTAAGCACTCAACAACCTGTTGATGCTGTACTGGCTCAGTTAACTGAGCTTGAGATATTGGGTGTTGTGGCCGTCGTGCCAGGTGGTTATGTGAAGCTGAGGAGGAACTAGTTATGTTTGATATCCTCATGTATCTATTCGAAACTTACATTCATAGTGATGTAGAGCTGCTGATGGATCACGATGAGCTTACAGAAGAGCTTAGCCGTGCGGGATTTCATAAAGAAGAGATCTATAAGGCCTTAGATTGGTTGGAACAACTTGCAGCCTTGCAAGATAGTGACAAACAACCTTATTTGAATCCTTCAGATATACCATCATTACGCATTTATACTGCGCCAGAAATTGCCAAGTTAGATGTTGCTTGTCGAGGTTTCCTACTGTTCTTAGAACAGATGAAAGTCTTGAATGCTGAAACACGTGAAATGGTAATTGACCGGGTGATGGAGCTTGACGGACCAGAACTTGAGCTGGAAGATTTGAAATGGATCATTTTGATGGTGCTATTCAATGTTCCCGGTAGTGAGTCGGCCTATCAGCAAATGGAAGAATTGTTATTTGATCTTGGTGACGGGCCTCTGCATTAAAGTGCTTAGGTTTGAAGCGATGATACACCGCTAACTGGCGGTGTTTCAGGCTGCTTATTGCTCAATCAGACACGCCGCTGTCGAATTAATACGCCTCAACCTGCAATTTTGTTATGCTTAGCCAAGTTGAATGAGGTGTAGCCATGTCCAAAATTGATCCTAAATTGTTTTCTGCGCATGAACATGCCTTAGAGAAAGAATACGAGGTTTGTCCCAAGTGTGGTGGTGAGCTGCAGCATCGCAGTAGTAAATCGGGAGCTTTCTTGGGATGCAGCCAATATCCCAGCTGTGATTATAGCCGTGCTCTACACCAGCAAGACCACTCCTTGGAGAAAGTTTTACCCGGTACTATTTGTCCCGATTGTGGTGAGCCCTTGATGTTGCGACAAGGCCGCTATGGCATGTTTATTGGTTGCAGTGCTTTCCCCCAATGTCAACATATCGAATCGGCTCAGCCGCAAGCCGAAGACTCGCCCGATATCCAGTGCCCTGCCTGCGGTAAAGGGCAACTGGCGAAACGTCAATCTCGTTATGGTAAAACGTTCTATGCTTGTGATTGTTACCCGAAATGTTCGTATGCGGTCAATGATAAGCCAGTCGCGAAAGCTTGCCCAGATTGTGGCTGGAAACTATTAGTACTGAAAAAAACCGCAGCAGGAATACGTGAAGTTTGTCCGCAAAAAAACTGTCAGTATAAGAGTGCACCAATCGAGCAGAATTAAACTGGCGCAAACATTAAGAAAATAGAAAGGGAAGCGAGCTTCCCTTTTTGCTGGCTTTATATCGCACCGCGTGTGAGATAAACAGTTATACCAATCTAACTCATGATCGGTTCATTTCTACTGGCCTAAATCACCGCTAACGGCGTGATGTATTTTGTCATTAGAGCCACTAATTACTGATTATCGGCAGATTTATGCTGCGCAATAAGTTGAGCACATAATGAGTCGGATTGGTATTAGTCTTCGACGTTCAGCTCTTTGAGTTTACGGGTGAGCGTGTTTCTCCCCCAGCCTAATAAGCGAGCGGCTTCTTGTTTATGCCCATGGGTATGTTCTAAGGCGGTGGTGAGCATGATCCGTTCAAAGTCGGGCATGGCTTCACCCAGAATATCAATTTGTCCCGAGACTAACTGTTGCGACACCCAAATTTTTAGCAGGGTTCTCCAGTTTCCTTCACTATTCTCCTCGTGTTCGGTGACGACCGGTTTGCTTAACTCAGTCGGAAGATCCGCCGGTAATACTTCTTGACCACTGGCCATCACCGTAAGCCAGCGGCAAACATTCTCGAGTTGTCTTACATTACCTGGCCAAGCGAGTTGCATCATGAACCTTTGGGTATCTTTGTGTAAGGATTTACTCTCTACATTTAGTTCTTTGGCGGCCTGGCTTAAGAAGTGTTTGGCGAGTGATGGAATGTCTTCACGACGTTCACCCAGAGATGGTAAGTGAATTCGAATCACGTTGAGGCGATGGAATAAATCTTCACGGAAGTCGCCTTCGGTCACTTTCTTCTCTAGGTTCTGGTGGGTTGCCGCAATGATCCGTACATCCACTTGAACAGGTGAATGGCCTCCGACCCGATAAAACTGTCCATCCGCTAATACCCGTAATAAACGAGTCTGAATATCGAGAGGCATGTCACCAATTTCATCTAGAAATAGGGTACCGCCGTTGGCTTGTTCGAAGCGTCCATGACGAATATTGTTAGCACCCGTAAATGCCCCTTTTTCGTGGCCAAATAGTTCAGATTCGATTAAATCTTTAGGGATCGCGGCCATGTTTAAGGCAATAAAGCTGCCATTTGCGCGGGGGCTGTGTTTGTGCAGTGCATGGGCAACCAGCTCTTTACCGGTCCCCGATTGACCGTTAATCAAAACTGAAATGCTAGAGCGGGATAGGCGTCCAATCGCCCGAAACACTTCTTGCATCGCAGGTGCTTCACCAATAATTTCTGGTGCGGGAGAACTGGGTTTGCTACTGACTTTATTACCTTTTTGCTCGCGGGAAACGGCAACGGCCCGTTCGGTTAAGGCGACTGCTTCATCAATGTCGAAGGGTTTGGGTAAGTATTCGAATGCGCCCCGTTGATAGGCATTTACCGCACTATCGAGATCGGAGTGGGCGGTCATAATAATCACCGGCATTTCTGGAAAATGGGTCTGGGTTTTTTCGAGTAAACTTAAACCATCCATGCCTGGCATTCTAATATCAGAAATAACCACATCGGGCTGCTCGTAATCGAGCTGCTGTAGCATCAATTCTCCATCGGCAAAGCTTAAGCAGTCGTAGCCCGCAGTTTTTAATGCTTTTTCCAACACCCATCTGATAGAGCTGTCGTCATCAACTACCCATACTGTTGCTGCCATCTTAGTACATCCTTAACGTCTTAGGGGAAGATGAATGGTAAACTCGGTGTGACCCGGCCAACTTGCGCATTCAATCTTGCCTTTATGTTGATTGATTAAATTTTGTGCGATTGATAAGCCCAAACCTGTACCGCCTTCTCGTCCCGTGACCATAGGGTAAAATAGGGTGTCGAGAAGTTCGGTTGGTATGCCTGGGCCGTTATCGATGATTTTAATTTCTGCTGCTAATCTGAAGCGCCGGCCCGCAATGGTGGCTTGGTGCGCGGTTCTGGTGATGATATTGATGGTTCCGCCTGCAGAGCCAAGCGCTTGAATTGCATTCTGTACAATATTGAGAAAAGCCTGCAGTAATTGTTCGTGGTCCATTTCAAAATCGGGAATACTTGGGTCGTAATCACGATCGATGGTGATCCCCTCGGGGAGTTCGAAGCCAACTAATTGGCGTACTTTTTCTAATACCGAATGCACATTGTGTAATTCGTGTTGACCGGGACGCTGTGGCCCGAGTAAACGATCAACCAGTTTTCGTAATCGATCCGCTTGCTCGATGATAATGCCAGTGAACTCTTTCAGTTCTGGATTTACCAGTTCTTTTTCCAATAGCTGTGCTGCGCCCCGTAATCCACCTAGTGGATTTTTTATCTCGTGAGCTAAACCGCGCACCAATTCCTTGGCCGCTTGTTGCTGAGCGTGTTGATAAAGTTCCTGTGAGATTTTCTTTTGTTGGCCAATGGCACGCATTTCTAACATTAAGCGATAGGAATGTTGCTCTTGTAATCGGGTCGCCGAGAGCTCGACCAAGGCATGATGGTTATCAAACACCAAGGTGACTTCGTTGTCGGTAAAGCTTTGACCAACCCCGCAGATGCTGCCTAACTTACTTAGGTCTAGTGAGCTGTGTTTAATTTGTAAAGTCAGTGGTTCGTTGATCAGCCGTTTCGCACTTTGCCCGAGTAATTGCTCGGCCGAAGCATTCACATATTGGATATTGAGTTCAGCATCGAGCAACACAATCGCTGTTACCTGATTTTCAAGTACCAAGCGCTCTAGCCCAGAAATCTTCAACACAACTCTCTCCTGAATGGGTTGCACCACTTTGGTGCCTCTGCACTAATTTTAACGCTAAAAAGCAGAGAATGAGAACTTAGCTTCCCCCTGCTGTAGTGCTTACGCTGCCTGATGTTTTAGCACGGTGCAAAAATATGGTTATTGTTTCGGATGATGCAATAAGCTTGCCCGAACTATCGACTAGCTGCACTTGAATTGTGTGGGCGCCTCGATCAATGTTGGTGAGTTGAAAATGAGCTTGTTTAGATAACTGGCCTTGAGGCAGCTGATCGAGCACTAATTTGTAGCTCATGCTGTTATTTGGTGCGGGGGAGGTAGCGGCTTTGATGGTTATTTTACCTTGATTATCCCTGATTGTTTGTTCATTCAGTGGCTGGCTGATATTTAATTGATATTTGATGGTTTTTTCAGCTTTCTTGACTGCTGCCCGAGGGCTTACCAGTGGCCCTTGAGTTGCTGGAGGGACGGGGTTGACCTCTAATTGAGTGGCACCCGCTTGCGGCTGATCGGAGAAGTGAGTGACACCTTGTGCATCCACCCATTGGTAGACGGTGTTGTTTGCTTGGGCGCTGAACAATATGCAGTGCATCGCTAAAAAGATCGTTAAATATTTACCCATCTTTATTTCCTCTGAGCTAATTAATTAAGGTGGGCAAGATTTACATGAAAAGCAATAAAAAAACCCGCTTAAAAGCGGGTTTTTGAAGCGATTTAACGTTTTGTTTATACGCTGTAGTACAATTCGAACTCAACTGGGTGAGTTGTCATGTTAATGCGTTCAACGTCTGCAGCTTTCAATGCGATGTAAGAATCGATGTAATCATCACTGAATACGCCACCGGCAGTTAAGAATTCGCGGTCAGCATCTAGATTCTTCAGTGCGTCTTCTAACGAAGTTGCAACTTGTGGAATGGCTGCAGCTTCTTCTGCTGGTAGGTCGTACAAATCTTTATCCATAGCATCGCCAGGGTGGATCTTGTTCTTGATCCCGTCAAGGCCAGCCATCAACATGGCAGAGAATGCTAAGTATGGGTTGGCTGATGGGTCAGGGAAGCGAACTTCGATACGACGTGCTTTTGGAGATGGAACCACTGGGATACGAATTGACGCAGAACGGTTACGTGCTGAGTAAGCTAGCATTACCGGGGCTTCAAAACCAGGGACCAAACGTTTGTACGAGTTAGTCGAAGCGTTCGCAAAAGCATTGATTGCTTTCGCGTGTTTGATGATACCGCCAATGTAGAACAATGCAGTTTCAGATAGGCCACCGTATAGGTCACCAGCAAACAAGTTTTCGCCGTCTTTCCAAATAGATTGGTGAACGTGCATACCGCTACCGTTATCACCAACAACAGGCTTAGGCATAAAGGTTGCTGTTTTACCGTAAGCGTGAGCAACGTTGTGGACAACATATTTAAGAACTTGAGTTTCATCGGCTTTTTCAACAATTGAGTTGAATAAAGTTGCGATTTCGTTTTGACCAGCGGTTGCTACTTCGTGGTGATGCGCTTCAACCGTTTGGCCCATTTCTTCAAGTACTAAACACATTGCAGAACGTAGGTCTTGTGAAGAATCGACAGGGGCAACTGGGAAGTAACCACCTTTCACTCCAGGACGGTGACCAGTGTTACCATCTTCGAAGTGCTTGTCTGAGTTCCAAGATGCTTCATCAGCATCAATTTTGTACATAGAACCTGACATGTCAGTTTTGTATTTAACATCATCAAACAGGAAGAACTCTGGTTCTGGACCAAAATAAGCTGCATCTGCAACGCCAGTAGAGCGCATGTAAGCTTCAGCGCGCTTAGCAACTGAACGTGGGTCACGGTCGTAACCTTGCATCGTTGCGGGTTCAAGAATATCACAACGAAGGTTCAGAGTGTTTTCTTCAGTGAAAGGGTCTAATACGGCAGTAGATGCATCTGGCATCAAAACCATGTCAGATTCGTTAATGCCTTTCCAGCCAGAAATAGAAGAACCATCAAACATTTTACCGTCGGTGAAGAAATCTTCGTCAACCTGGTGAGATGGGATAGATACGTGTTGCTCTTTACCTTTAGTATCAGTAAAGCGTAAGTCAACGAATTTAACTTCTTGCTCTTTAAGCAAAGCTAAAACTTCTGCAGACATGTTTTTAACCTCCGGTGTCATCAAAATTGATGGTTCAAACGATTTAGTAGTATTTATGACGAATTAACGTTGTTGTGTTGCTTCAAGCTAAAATTGTGCCAACACATAAGGCCTTGATATATATGGTGGTACTACGACTAGGCATCAAATTAGTGCAAACTAACGCACCTTGTTGGTGCTATCTTTGTCCATATTGGTGCATGAGCTTTTGAGCAGATCAATCATACCCTAATTGCTAGTTAGAAAAACCGTGATCAACTTAAAACTATGAGAATTTGTCGTTTATATGTACAATAGCCCACTTTTTGATTTTACCTCATTATATAAAGGGCTAAACGCCGTGCTAGATAAGTTAAGAAACATCGCCATTATTGCTCACGTCGACCATGGGAAAACTACCCTGGTAGACAAGCTATTGCAGCAATCAGGAACTCTAACTACCCGTGGCGATGCTGAAGAGCGAGTCATGGACTCTAACGATATTGAAAAAGAGCGTGGTATTACGATTCTTGCAAAGAATACTGCTATCGAATGGCATGATTACCATATCAATATCGTAGATACTCCTGGACACGCCGACTTTGGCGGCGAAGTAGAACGTGTGATGTCAATGGCTGATTCGGTCTTGCTGTTGGTTGACGCACAAGAAGGCCCAATGCCGCAAACCCGCTTTGTGACTCAAAAAGCTTTTGCTCAAGGCCTGAAGCCAATTTTGGTGATCAATAAAATCGATAAGCCTGGCGCTCGTCCTGATTGGGTGATGGATCAAGTATTTGATTTATTCGATAACCTCGGTGCCACTGATGACCAATTAGACTTTAAAGTTGTTTACGCATCAGCTATCAATGGTTGGGCGACAATGGATTTAGATAATCCATCAGACAATATGGAACCACTGTTCCAAGCGATTGTAGATAACGTTGCACCTCCAGCCGCTGATCCAAACGGCGATTTCCAAATGCAAATCTCTCAGTTGGATTACAACTCTTATGTCGGTGTGATTGGTGTTGGCCGTATTACCCGCGGCAGTGTTGTGCCAAACCAGCAAGTGACCATTATTGGTGCTGATGGTAAGAAACGTAACGGTAAAATAGGCCTCGTGCTAAATTACCTCGGTCTTGAGCGTAAAGAAACTTCTCTCGCGGAAGCGGGTAACATTATTGCTATTACTGGTTTAGGCGAGTTAAAAATCTCTGACACCATTTGTGATACCAATAATGTAGAAGCTTTAACTCCTTTAAGCGTAGATGAACCAACGGTGAATATGACCTTCCAAGTGAACAACTCTCCGTTTGCTGGTAAAGAAGGTAAGTTTGTGACCTCTCGAAATATTTTAGAGCGTTTACAAAAGGAAATGGTGCATAACGTTGCATTACGTGTTGAAGAAATGGATGACCCAGATAAGTTCCGCGTATCAGGCCGTGGTGAGCTTCATCTGGGGATCTTGATTGAAAACATGCGTCGTGAAGGCTTTGAACTTGCAGTATCACGTCCAGAAGTAATTCTACGTACCGTTGACGGTCAACTAGAAGAACCCTATGAAACAGTGACCATTGATGTTGAAGAAGCGCATCAAGGCAGTGTTATGGAGCAAATGGGCATTCGTAAGGGTGACCTTACAGATATGGCACCAGACGGCAAAGGCCGTGTTCGCATGGACTTCCTAATGCCAAGCCGTGGTTTGATGGGTTTCCAAACTGAATTCATGACACTCACTTCGGGTTCTGGTTTGATTTATCATACTTTCGAGTGTTACGGTCCACACAAAGGCGGCACCATTGGTCAACGTCAAAATGGCGTATTAATCTCCAATGCTACCGGTAAAGCACTGACTTACTCGTTGTTTAACTTACAAGACCGAGGTCGTTTGTTTGCTAAACATGCTGACGAAGTATACGAAGGTCAGATTGTTGGGATCCATACCCGTGAAAACGACCTAACGGTAAACTGTTTGAAAGGTAAGCAGCTCACCAACGTTCGTTCTTCTGGTACCGATGAAGCTCAAACCCTTACGCCGCCGATCGTGTTAACTCTAGAGCAAGCTTTAGAATTTATTGATGATGATGAACTGGTTGAAGTAACGCCAGAGAGTATTCGTATTCGTAAGCGCCATCTTACTGAAAACGATCGTAAGCGTGCAGCTCGGCCACCAAAAGCGCCATAAGCTGTGCTTATGACTTAAAAATTAACAAAGGCAGCGCAAGCTGCCTTTGTTGTTTCTGGAGCCGATTAAATGCAAATACCTGTTGTATACCAATCTAACTCATTATCTGTTCACTCTTACTGGGCTCAATCACCGCTAACTGCGTGATGTATTTTGTGATTAGAGCCATTAATTACTGCGCTTCATGTCTGGTTATCTGCGGATTTATTCAGCGCAACAAGTTGAGCATATAATTAATCAGCTTGGTATTACTCAAAGCAGGGGACTCACCACGTGTAATAAGTTCTCGATGAGGCGTCGGTAAAGAGGGCGTTTACGCCAGGCGATAGGGTCAATTTGGCTGCTCTGATCTAGATAAGTTCGTACAGTCTGATATAAGTTTTGAGCATATTGATGATCATCGATGATGCTGGTGACTTCAAAGTTTAACCAAAGGCTGCGCATGTCTAAGTTTACGCTGCCCACCAGAGCTACTTGTTGGTCGATAAGCAAGCTTTTGGTATGTAACAATCCTCCTTTGAAGCGGTAAATTTTAACGCCAGCATCTAATAATTGCTGGTAAAATGAATGACTGGCATAGCGAACTAAGAAAGAATTATTTCGTGCAGGTAAAATTAGCACCACTTCTACACCGCGATTAGCTGCGCTAACCAAGGCCATTTGTAGACTTTCGTCGGGAACAAAATAGGGGCTGGTCAATATAATTTGCTGTTGTGCGACATACAAAGAAGTTAGCAGCAGTTGGATGATATGGTCTCCAAAGATGCCCGGTCCCGAAGGCATAATTTGCATTGACTGCTGCCCCTTAACTGCAAATGAGGCTTCAAAACTGATGGCCTCAATTAATGGCGTATCGGTTTCCATCTCAAGATCGTAGGCCACCACCGCTTGTAGGTTGATGGCAGCAGGGCCTTCGACCCGTAGCATCAAGTCGACCCATAGCCCAAAGCCACTGGTTTGCTGAAATAATCGAGGATCCACCAAATTCATTGAACCGGTATAAGCGATTTTCTGATCGAAAGCGGCAATTTTTCGGTGCAAACGTAAGTCGACACGTTGCAGTAACATCCGTATCGGATTGGCGTGCAGCGCTTCCACAACATTGACCCCCGCTTGTGCCAGTTGCTGTCGTTTCACGGAACGAAGAAACTGCCGAGAGCCGACCGAGTCGGCGAGCAGGTAAACGCTGAGTCCTCGGCTTGCTGCAGCGGCTAATGCATCCAGTAAGGGGTCCACTAAACCGCCCTCCTGCACAATGTAAAATTCAAAATAAATACTTTGTTGTGCTTGAGAGGCATCTTCGGTGAGTCGTCGTAAAGTCTCCAGCGAGTCATCTAAATTGGTGAGTTGATTGCCGCCTAGGATCGGTAGGCCTAGCAGTCGTCGGGTGAGTCGATTGAGTGGCTCTGCTTGGGCAGAGCAGGCATGCTCCTGCACATAAGGAGAGCGACTAAATTGATGGATGCTTTGTTTATACTTTACTTCTATTAAGCGTGCGCGTTTCACGCGTAAGCGTCCTAGATAGCGCTCACCAAATAATTGGTAGCAAATAATACCGAGTAGCGGAATTGCGATAATAAGTAGCAGCCAGCTCAGAGTCACACCGACAGGGCGGCGTTTGATCACCACTTGAAAGATCACCGCAATGATCAGCAGGGAATAAATTAGTAGCGCTAAATCAGATAAGACGGTATCTAACAACAGCTTCTCACCCCAGTTCAAATGATAGAGTTTAAAATTAGCATGAATTCAATAAAAAAGCCGCGACTAGAGAGGCGCGGCTTCGGTGAGCGATAATGCTGAGCGTTAACCTAAGGTGTCACTCGCTACTTTATAGCTTGGATCTTCAATCAGATTCACTTCAACCATGCTTCCGGCTTTACTTAATAGCTTACGGCATTCAGGGCTAAGGTGTTTAAGATGCAGCATTTTACCTGCTTTTTCATAACGTTCGGCCAAGGTATCGATAGCTTCGATAGCTGAGTGGTCACTCACTCGTGATTTAGCGAAATCGATCACGACATCTTTTGGGTCATTCTCGGGATTAAATAGCTCGAGAAAGTTGGCTGTCGAGCCAAAAAATAATGGACCATCTAACAGATAAACTTTGTGCTCTTCATCAACACTCTCGGTGGTGATATAGATGTGTTTGGCATGTTGCCATGCGAAGACCAGCGCCGATACGATCACGCCAATCACTACGGCGATGGCTAAGTCGGTGAATACGGTGACCACCGAGACCAAGACAATCACGAAAAAATCGGCCTTAGGAACTTTATTCATCATTCGTAGACTGGCCCATTCGAAGGTGCCTAATACCACCATGAACATCACCCCAACTAAGGCAGCTAAAGGGATCATTTCAATTAGAGAAGACCCAAATAAAATGAAACAAAGTAGTGCGAGTGCGGCTGTAATCCCAGAGAGACGACCGCGGCCGCCGGAACGAATGTTAATCATGCTTTGGCCTATCATCGCACAACCACCCATCCCGCCAAAGAAGCCTGTGGTCACGTTAGCAACCCCTTGGCCAATACATTCTTTATTACCGTGTCCTCGGGTGCTGGTCATCTCATCAACCACGGTCAGAGTTAATAGTGACTCAATCAGGCCGATCGCTGCGAGTACCACGGCATAGGGCAAGATGATGGTTAAAGTTTCAAGATTCAGCGGAACACTTGGAATGGCAAAGTTGGGTAGGCCACCAGCAATGGTCGCATCAGCGTGTCCGGTCATGCTACGCACAAAATCTACCACCGTACGGGCGTCTAAACCGAGCAGGTGAACCGCTACAGTTACGCCTACAATTGCAACCAGCGAGGCTGGCACTGCATTGCTAAGTTTGGGTAGAAAATGAATTATTGCCATGGTGGCTGCCACTAAAGCTAACATGGTCCACAATTGGGTTCCTTGCATCCATTCTAAGTCACCGAGGGCATTGCTAACTTTAAATTGGCTCAGTTGAGCTAAGAAAATCACAATGGCTAAGCCATTGACGAAGCCGAGCATCACCGGATGGGGCACCATCCGGATAAATTTACCTAAATGACATATACCCGCCAGAATTTGCAGTATTCCCATTAATACTACCGTGGCAAACAAGTATTGCACGCCGTGGTCGGCGACCAGTGCAACCATCACCACTGCTAATGCACCTGTAGCACCGGAAATCATTCCGGGGCGGCCTCCGATGATTGCAGTAATCAAACCAACCATAAAGGCCGCGTACAAGCCGACGAGGGGCTCGACGCCTGCAACAAAAGCGAAAGCGACCGCTTCGGGGACGAGTGCAAGTGCGACGGTTAAACCTGAGAGCAGGTCATTTTTAACCGTGGCTCCTCTAAATCTTGGAAATTCAAACATGTAGTTAGGATCCGGTGAACAACGAAACGAAATGGGGCAGGATTCTAGCATTAAATGTGATTTAGTTCAAAAAAACATCACCCAAATAAGTATCTATAGTGCTCGATAAAGATACATAAGCCCTTGTTAAACTTGAGTTGCGCCCTTAACTGAGTCATTCTTTGCAAGAATAATTATTTTTGGGGCAAGGGATCATGGCGCAATGGTTAACGGCAAGTCGCTGGCAAGGGCTGTGGGTTGAGGCGCAGGACTTTAGCGGATTTCTGCTCGAACGGATCAAAGATGGCAAACTGACCATGATCGCCAGTTCTCTCGCCTATGTGACCTTACTCTCTTTAGTGCCTCTGGTTGCAGTGACTTTTTCCATCATCAGCGCCTTTCCGGTGTTTGCTGGTTTTCAACAATTGATCGAAGATTTTGTGTTTAATAATTTCGTTCCCGCCTCTGGCGATGTGGTGCGAGAGAATTTGCGTGGCTTTGTGGATAACGCGTCGAAAATGACCACCGTTGGGATTGTTGCCTTAGCTGTGATCGCACTGATGTTAATTTCCTCCATCGATAAAAGTTTAAATATGATTTGGCGAGTGACGGTTAAGCGTCGCTGGCGCAGCGCCTTTCCCATTTATTGGATGATTTTGACGCTGGGTCCCTTATTGATGGGGGGCAGTTTGGCGCTGAGTTCTTATATTTTCTCGATACAGTTATTTGCCGATGAGACTCTATTGGGGATCTGGAACCAATTGCTACGGGTGGTACCGTTGCTGTTTTCTATTGGAGCCTTTTGTTTGCTTTATTTATTGGTACCGAATAAGCAAATCCGCTTTGTGCACGGTTTTACTGGTGCGGTGGTTGCAGCCTTGTTGTTTGAAGTGTGTAAACGTGGCTTTGCCTTTTACGTTTCGTCTTTTCCTTCCTATCAAGTTATTTATGGCGCACTAGCCAGTATTCCTATCTTGTTTGTTTGGGTTTATTTAAGTTGGATTGTGGTGTTGTTTGGTGCTGAAATTACTGCCGCTTTAGGTGAATTTACTCAGTTGAAAAATTCATCGCCAAATTCTGTTATTGAGGAATCGTCATGATTGCATTGATTCAAAGAGTGCGCCAAGCCAGTGTTAGCATTGAGGGGGAAATGACCGCAAGTATTGGTGCTGGCTTATTAGTATTGCTCGGTGTAGAGCAAGCTGATGATCAGGCCAAAGCAATTAAACTTTGCGAGAAGGTGATTAAATATCGAGTCTTTCGTGACGCTCAGGGGAAAACCAACCTAAATCTACAACAGGCCGGCGGCAGTTTGTTGGTGGTATCGCAATTTACCTTGGTCGCAGAAACCGATAAAGGTTTACGACCGGGATTTTCTAAGGCGGCCACCCCGGATCAAGCTAAATTTCTTTACCAATTTTTCGTGGAGGCTTGCCGGGACCGAGGGCTGGCTACGGAAACGGGCACTTTTGCCGCCGATATGCAGGTTTCCTTGGTCAATGATGGGCCAATGACCTTCTGGTTGCAGGTGTAATTAGGCAGCCACTTGTTGACAGCCTAATCTACTTAATTCACTGCGATTTTATTCATGCTAAATTCACTGTCGTTGAACACTAGCTGACTCTGGTCTCGGCCTGCTTGATGCTCTAAGTAACCCGCCTGACGTAGTGCCAAAATATAGGCAGCCAAGGGGCTGTAGCTAAATAGCTGGTCACTCACATCGATGTTTAGTTTTAAGTCTAAATAACGTAAGAGCTGTAAGGGCTTAGATATCTCGGTGAGCTCAAAGGGCAATAGCTTGGCCAGTCCAGAAAGTTGTAGATCGCCCTTTAGTACGGTTTGTGAGTAATTTGAATCGATGTTCACGGCGAGCTGATCAAGCTGCCAGTCGAGTCCCGCTGCGACGATTTGTTGTACCAGTGGATCCAGCGCGCTTGCTTGGGTCTGCTGCTGTTTGAGTTGGCTCAATTGAATTAAACTATCCATTGGCATCCCCCCTAATTGAGAGCGTAAGCGCAGTTTCTCCATCGTGAGATGTTGTTCACCTTCTGAAAAATGGAGCTTACCGAGTTCGCCATTAATCCCCAAATAAGCCTTTTGTTGCTGTTCGCTAAATTGGTTGTTGACCTTCAGTTGCTGTAAATCGAAGCTCATATGAGCTTCGGCGAGTTGAAAGCTGAGGCTGGCGACCGACCAGTTAGCTTGCTCGACTAGTGTCCATTGCTGATGTTGGGTAAAACGTTCACTGAGCTGTATTTGCCCAATCGAGATGAAATCGCCTTGCTGTTGGTGGTCAGTTAAATGCATTCCTTGCCAATCGAGATTCAACTCTCCTTGCTGCATGGCTAAGTCGCTGGTGAGATTAAGCTGTAAAGGGGCTACGTTTAGTTCGACTTGTTGCAAGGTTTGTTGAAAGCCCTCTAGCTTAAATTGCTGGGTCAGTCGTTGTCGGATAATATTTGCCTGCCAACGCCCTTGATGCGCGAAAGGTGCGAGTTGGTAATGTTGCAGTAGCGCTTGATAGTCAGCTTGCTGCGGGTCAAATTGCCATTCTCCAGTTAACCACAGCGGCCAAAAGGTCACTCGTTGTTGAATCACTAGGTTCACGGCTCGGGGAGCTAAACCCAATTGTTGCAAATCGCCTTGAAGTTGCCAGGTTTCGTTCTGCTGCCACCAGTTGCTGTTGTCGATTTGCCGACTCAGTTGCCATTGCTGTTGCTGTGCGAGTTGAGTGAGCCATTGGCTGACTTGCTGCTGATATTGATAATGGCCGAGGCCTTGAGCAAGTCCAAGTAAGCCGAGTAGTAACAGCGCGCAGAGCAATAATTTTTTCATTTCAGCAGGTCCATTGATGGTAACTAGCGATGCAAAGTCTGGTCATTCTATATGGATTTGCTAAGGAATGCTGTAGGCTGAGCTGTGCTTGGATTTGAGGAACTGAGAGTTTGGATGATTTATTTGCGGTGCTTGCTGGTCTTTATAGCCCCCTCCAGGCATTACTGTTGCTTACCGCATTTTACGCTAGCCATCGCCTGAATAGGCATTCTTCGGGGGACGTTTGGTGGCGCTTAGGTTTGAGCCTGGGGATGACTTATGGGCTGATGTTGGCTGACAATTATTATTCGTGGTGGCCAAGTCTGGGTCTTGATTACAGTACCCATACCGCCTTGGCCTTTAGTCTTCAAATAGCGCTGGCGCAGCTGTATCCCCGTTGGCGGGGACTGAGTTGGCTGGCCTACGGGGCTTATCTTTGGTTAATGTATCACTTGGCCTACCACAGCCTGATGGATATGTTAACCAGTATGTTGATTGTTGGTTTACTGTTGTATTTAACTGTAAGATGTAAAACTTGGCTTCATTTGACAAAATAGTTAATCATCAATAGTGGTTGGCGCGAGTCGCCGCCTGTGTTTAGCTTACTTGTTGGTTGATAAGCGATAAGGAATGAGTTTATGTATAAGGTCGTTTGCCCAGAAGCTCTCGGTGAAATGGACAAATACTACCAATTTCGCTGGGAAGTATTAAATAAACCTTTACAACTCCCTTTAGGGAGTGAACGTGATGCTTATGATGCGCATAGTATTCACCGGATGATCCATGACCGTAATGGTGAAGCGCTGGCTGTCGGGCGTTTGTTTCTGAGCGACAATAAAGAAGCTCTCATTCGTCATGTGGCGGTAGCTCCTGAACAGCGGAAAACCGGTTTGGGAACGCTATTGATGTTAGCCTTGGAAGCGGCGGCTCACGAAGAGGGGGTGCAGCGTATCGTGGTGAATGCTCGGGGTGAGTCGCAAGCTTTCTTCCGTAGTTGTGGTTTTGAGCCCGCAGGGAGCCCAAATTTTGATAAGGTAAAAGTTAAAGTTCAGCAAATGGTGAAAGAGCTTTCTGCTGAGCATCGTTTTGTTCGTCAACCAAAGTTGTGCACAGCCTTACAGCAAATGTTTAATCAGCAGATCCCAATGAGTGAAAAAATGGGCTTGCGTTTACACCAGTATACCGGAAAGCAGCTTACCACCAGGCTCGCGCTGGCGGGTAATAGTAATCCGCATTCGACCATGTTTGCTGGCAGCATCTATAGCCAAGCGGTGTTGTCGGGTTGGGGAATGATTTGGTTAATGTTGGAAGAGCATGGTTTTGCTGGTGATATTGTTTTGGCAAAGGGGGAAATTAAACACCGTAAAGCGATTAGTGACGATGCTCTCGCAACCGTGAATAAGAGTCAAATGAAGGGTAGTTTACTGCCTTTGTTAGACGCTAAAAAATGTAAGATGACGGTCACTGTTGAAGTTTACTGTGAGAAAAAATTGGCCGCTGAATTCAAAGGATTTTACATCATTTTGCCTCGGACCGAGGCAAATCATGAAGCGTCGACGGCTGCGATTTGATGATTGTTCGCTGATTTATTTTTGCTTCGCGGAATTATTGTTATATTAGCTACGTAAATAGATCTTCATCGATTCATCTGGAAAGCTTATATGCAACATCTTTATCGCTTTAGCCTCAAACAGTTATCGGTGTTTGTCACCATCGCTGAAACTCAGAGTGTGAGTGTGGCGGCACAGCAGCTTGCGATGAGCCAGTCAGCGGCCAGCATGGCATTAAGCCAATTAGAATCAGGTTTGGGGCAACGTTTATTTGAACGTCAAGGGAAGCGCTTACGCTTGAATCATTGGGGCCATTGGTTACGTCCCCGAGCGAAGCGGATATTGATGGAAAGTCAGCATGTGATGCAAGGATTTGCTGGCCAGCAAATTATTAGTGGAGAGTTGGCTGTGGGGGCCAGTCAAACCATTGCTGAGTATTTTCTCGCTCAGATCATTTCTCGTCTCGACCAAGACTATCCGGATTTAGTGATTAGCCCACAGATTAGTAATACCGAATCGGTGGTGGGGGGCTTACTCGATTATCGACTGCAGTTGGGCATGATAGAAGGCCACTGTGTGGATAGCCGGATTGTGCAACAAGTTTGGTGTGAAGATCATCTGGTGGTGGTGGCGGGTCAGCAACACCCACTAGCAACCAAGTCGCAGGTGAACTTAGCCAGCTTAAGTCGGGCCCGTTGGGTATTAAGAGAAGGCGGTTCGGGGACTCGAGAGATCTTTAACGGTGCGATTCATGGCAAAATTACTCGACTGAAGGTATGGCGGGAATACAACCACGTCCCCAGCTTGATTGCACTGGTGGCGAATGGGGCTTACTTAAGTTGTTTGCCCTGGCGTAGCGTTGAGCAGGCAGTGCAGGCAGGCCAGCTTGTGCGCTTAACGACTCCCGATTTAGATATGCGTCGTAGTTTCAATTTTGTGTGGCGTAAAGATAGTAGCCAAAACCCATTGCGTGACTGTTTGATTGAACAGGCGCTGTCCCTAAATACCGGCTCTATTCCACATCCTTCTTTAGATTTACTTAGCTAGGGCTGTACTTGGTTGAGAGGATAGCGACACGGCTGTACTTGTGGCGTTTGGACAAATTGATGTTGTTCTACAAGATAACGGCGTTGCGAACGGTGATGCTCGAGGCTCATCGAAGGGGCACCGCAAGCTTGGTTAGGGCTGTACTTGGTTGAGAGGATAGCGACACGGCTGTACTTGTGGCGTTTGGACAAATTGATGTTGTTCTACAAGATAACGGCGTTGCGAACGGTGATGCTCGAGGCTCATCGAAGGGGCACCGCAAGCTTAGCTAGGGCTGTACTTGGTTGAGAGGATAGCGACACGGCTGTACTTGTGGCGTTTGGACAAATTGATGTTGTTCTACAAGATAACGGCGTTGCGAACGATAGTGGTCGAAGCTCATTGTCGGTGCGCTCCAGCGACCATCAATGGTATGCACTAAGCGCCAACAAGGCTGGTCGGCGACCACAAACTGCAAATTGTCGAAGCGTTGAGCGGCTAAATCGATATCACCTTGGAGGGTAAGTTGGTAGCGCAAACCGGGTAAGCGTTGGGGGGCAAAACTTAACTTCCCTTGACCAATGGTGGCGCTAAGCGCCAGATTAGTAAATTGAGTCAAGCCCTTTGGTAAGCTGTTCGGTGCTTGCCAAAAAACAGCGAGTCCGTTGGCAATCAAGGGATTGGGATCTTCGAAGTATTGCCGAGGGCTTTCGATGATTTGGTCAAGGGTGACTTCCAGATCGACACCGGGGAGTTGCAATAACTGACTATGTAAATCGATACTACCGTCGATATTATGATTAAAGTCTTGCAGCTTGCCGTGTAGTTTGCCGCTAAAGGTCAGATCGCCTAATAATTTGAAATCGCGATTATCGGCTAACCTCGCCAATGAGCTTAAGTTGAGTAACAATCCTGAAATTTCAGCTTTCCAAGGTTTGTGCTGTTGATCTAATAAAGCTTGTCCCTGTAATTCAAATTGGCCCAGCGGTAGTTCCCCGTATAAATTGAAATAGCCTAGTTGTTGTTCTGCTCCGACATCCATGCTGACATGGCTCAGTGCGATCCCTCGAAAGGCCAGTTCTGGCGCTTCAATGAATAATTGAGCACTGGGTTGCCAGAGTTGCTCGATATTCTGCCATTGGCCATCTTTGAGCAGCGCTAAATGACGTAACTCAACATTTAAGCCTTCAGCTGAGAATGGAAACTGATCCAAATAAGACAGCAGTTTTACCTGTTGTAAATTGACCTGCTCAATATTAAGTTGTTGTAATCGAGGGCTTGTCGTCAGTGCTTGGGAGACTTGTTCAGTAGCATTGTCCTTCGTTTGCATCAGGCTTAGCCAACTAGGTTGAATTGGGATTTCACTATTGCTCAAGGTGAGCTGTTGGATGTTTAGCGCCGCTTGTTGCCAATGGTAGTCTAGCGCTAAGCTCAGTTTTCCTTTAAAGACATCGCTGCGGAAAGCATCGAGGGTAAAGCGCCCTTGAGCGACCGCTCCGCTGGCGGTGAGTTCACTTAATTGAAATTGGTCGAAGGTGACCTCATCAGCGATAAAGGCATAGTTAGCGGTGACTTGCTCTTGCTTGAGAGGCCAGCGGCTGTGAATATTTTCCAACTCACCGGTAAAGTGGTTGAGCACCAGATTATGCCCCGAAACTTGCGTGGCCATACTGATTTTATTGAGCAAGATACTATCGATATCAATTTGCTCAAGCCAACTGAAAGAAGGGAATTGTTGGCCCTGAGTGGATGCTTGGTTGGCTAATGGTGATTTATCTTTAGGCTGAGTAAAGTGCTCGATTCGAGCATTGTTCAATACCAGTTGTTGAACTTGTAAGTGTTTGTTGCTCAGCTCTCCTGAACCATAAAATGAACCTTGCCAGAGGTCGGCTCCAAGATGTGTGATGCTTAGCTTTTGGTTGCTATATTGAAGGTTGAGCTGTGGCAGTTGCACCTCTTGATAGGGGTTGTCCAGCTTTTCGGCACTGGCTTGTAAGCTAAATTGCCAATCGCTGGGGGAAGGATGAGCTAAGTCTACGGCAAAGTCTTCGATGCTTAATTCAAGCTGTTTTAGGTGATAACTTTGTTGGCCTTGTTGCCATAGTACGTCGCTGTCTTTGAGTTGTAATTGTTTGATCTGTAATTGATTTATCCAAAGCAGCGAAAAGTCTTGTTGGGTTGAGTGACCATCCGCGGGCTTGCTTGCTTGCAGCAGCTCGGGCCTCATTGCCAGTTGAGCATTTTCTAGAGTCACTAATTTTAAGCTTAACTGGCCCTTTAGAAGTGGTAGGGCTGCAAGCTCTAGCTGAACGCTTTTCGCCATGAGAGCGGCTTGCTCTGATTTGGCGAGTTCTAGACCGTAGATTTCAATACTCAGCGGATCAGTCAAAGACCAGTTACTACTTTGGTAAGTTAACTGCCAGTCACTTTGTTGATTGAACCAACCCAGGAAATCGCTTTTGTAGCGATCGGGGTGAAAAGAAAACAAGAAAAAGACTGAAGTTGCCAGTATTAGCAATAAAAAAATGGCAAATAAGTCAAGCAGGCGTTTCATGTAGGCAGCGTTTCCTTGCGACTAATTAACGTAATATTAATAAGTTGGCTATGTAGCTACAATACTTGAGTCTGCTTATTATTCATAGCCGCTTAGCCCTAGCTTAACTAAAACTGAGTCTTTAATCGTTAATCACCTTTATCTTTGCGTTTAGAGCTTGGCACAACCAAGGCTATTCCGCATAAGATAAAGACGATGCCAAGCGCTTTTAGCCCGCTAAATGTCTCGTCTATCCAAGGCAGGCTAACAGCCGCTATATAGACCAAGACATAACTTAAACTCAGCAAAGGGTAGGCTAATGACAGGGGGAGATGTCTTAAGGCCATCACCCAGCAACACATCGACAGCCCATAACAGCCAAGTCCAAATATCACCGCGAGTAAGTAGTGGTAGCTCGCGCTGAATAATAAGCCCCATTGCTGCTGAAGCCAAAGCTCGCTCAGTGATGAAAAATGCAGGTTGAGTTGGCTCATGCCCCATTTCATGGCCAGTTGTGCTAATGAAATAAATAGCACACTGAGTAAGGCCAGGCTGAGGTTATATGGGGGCGCTTTTATAGCCATTGACTGGCGCCTCCTAAAATAGCTACGCCGATCACAATCAAGAGCACGCCCCACCACTGGCGAGTATGCACTTGTTCCTTAAAGGCGAACTTGGAGACCAACAACATAATCACAAAGTTGCTGCTGAGCAGCGGATAGGCCACTGAAACATCCCATTGGCTGAGCACGCCTAGCCAGGAGATGGCCCCGAGCGCCAGAAACACGATCCCCAACAATAGCGGTTTTGCCAATAGTTTGCTGCGGATCCCCATATTGGGCTGCGCAACGAATAGTAGCGCGGCTCGTTTCTGCCAGTATTGGCTCAAGGAACTACAGGCGATTGACGTCAGTAATAAAAAAATGCTCACGGCTGACTCTGCAAGGCTTGATAGTAAAGTACAGTGTAGCGGCCGCGTTGAATGCGTTGGTCGGTGGCAGGAAGGGTATCGCCGAAATGGGGTTTATCACGAAAGTAAATCAATACTGGTGCTACTTTACGGTGTTGTTCAATGAATGTCGCTAGCGCAGCACTGGGGACAAACCGTTGCTGTGCATCGGGGTAGCTTAGACCATATTCGAGTTCACCTTTGGCGCTGGTTAAATACACATCACTGCGTTTGAAATACCAATTAAGGGCTGACATGGTATCGGGGTAATCGGCAACCAAAACGGTGTTAGCATCGACCAAGTGTTCAATTTGTTGAACAAATTTGGCCGGCATTTTTGAATAAATACTGAGGTTGGGGAAAGTCGCCCAAGCCAGCATAAATAGCGCCAAGGGCATCAGCATGTAACTGGCTACCTTACCATTTAAACTGTTGGCTTTAACTGCGACGACCGCCATTGCTGACCAAAAGGCGAAGATGCTAAATAGCAGCCAAGGTCGATAGCTTTCATCGGCGTCTAAGGGTAACTTGCCACTGAAATTAAGAATTAAAGTTGCTATTGCCAAGAGTGCGAACAACAGCGCATTTAGCCAGGATCCCCAATTGAGCCCACGACAGGAACGCGCAAAGGCTTGCTGAATGCCAAAGGCAAACAAAATCGCCAAGGGTGCCATAATAGGCAGAATGTAGGTGGCCAATTTACCCTTTGCTAGGGAGAAAAACAGCAAGGGTAATATTGCCCAGAGAAGGGCATAGCGTAACAGGGGAAGATGCATTTGCCCTTTTAAGTGACGCAGTGCGCTGGGGGACCAAAATAGCCAAGGTAATACTCCGGCGGCAACAAAGGGCAAGTAGTACCAAATTGGCGCCGAGTGCTGGGCATTTTCCGCAGCAAAACGCTGAATATGCTCAATCCAAAAAAAGTAATGCCAATAATCGACCTCGGCAGCATGAATGGCCAAGGCCCAAGGGAGGCAAGCCAGCAGTGCCAGTAACATCACCCACCAGCCCCATTTAATAATTTGTTTAAATTGCTGACTCCACAGCATATAAGGCACGACCACCAGCACCGGTAGCGCTAAGGCCAGAAAGCCCTTGGTGAGTACCGCAAAACCACAATATAAACCGGCCAAACCATAATATTTAGCGCGTTGCCGGGTCGTGTCACTGCGGATGGCAAAATAGAAAGCGGTAAAACTGGCGGTGAGCCAAAGGTTTAACATGCTGTCGAGCACACTATAAGTCCCTATCCCAGAGACCATGAACATACTGAGATAGATCCCACTAGCGAGCCAGGCAATTGAGCGTGAAGCAAACCGCCAGAGTAATAACCATAGGCAGAAAGCTGCGCCAAGCGCGCTAAAGGCTGATGAGGCTCGCACTGCAAAATTGTTTTCGCCAAATACCAGCTGCGCCAAAGCGTTCATCCAATAGCCCATCACGGGCTTCTCGAAATAACGTAGACCATTAAAGTGCGGTACGATCCAGTCGCCGGAGGCGACCATTTCTCGTGAGATTTCGGCATAACGTAATTCGTCGGGAGACCAGAGATCGCGCAGCCCTAAAGGCAGTAAATACAGTAGGATAAAGAAAATGGGAACCCAGCTAGATAATTTAAGTTGTGTGTGACGCATGTTTGTTCCTAGCTTAGCTACTGATTGGTCTCACAAGCGAGGCTTGGTGACTCAGCCAGCCCTCACGACCCTCTATTTCAATGTTTAAGATACTGTCCTGCGGCCAAGTCTCGTAATGCTGATCGAGTAGGTCGCTCAGTGGCACAAACTCAATGTTGTGCTGCTTCGCTTGGATCAGCAATTGCTCAAACATTTCCGCACAAACAATGCCTTCCACTTCAGCGTGGATGGTATAAACATTGAGTGCATCCGGTTTAATTTTGTCGAGAATGGCTTGGTTATAGTTATGCTCGTCTACGCCTTCTTGACCGATCAGTTCATCATAGGTGGGTAGTGTCACTGGAATTTGGGGGGCCATGCCCGACTTGGGAACAAAGATCGACTTGCCTCTACAATCACTATTGTAACGAAATGGGAAGGCTTCCTTTTCATCGAGGGTCGTTTCGGTGCAGCGCCAGCCAGCAACGGCGCTGCAGCTGATCTCTTTGCCGATAATATCGGAGAGCATCTGGTAGCCTTTGCTGAGCTCTTTGGCTAACTCGGTGGGTGACATACTGTCGGTTTTCATTTGCCACTTGTGATGATCCCAAGCGTGCAAGCCAATTTCATGGCCAGCCAAATCTGCTTGCTTGATGACTGACGCGAGCTTGTGACCGATCACTGGCCCTGGCCAAAATGTGCCACGCAGAATGATATCCCAGCCATAAAGGCTGGCGGCCTTAGAGCGTAACATCTTCTTTAAGAAGGCTGGACGCAGCAGCCGCCAAATATGGCGGCCCATATTGTCTGGACCAACAGTGAAGAAGAATGAAGACTTAATTTGGTGCTCTTGGAAGATGTCTAATAGCTTGGGTACGCCTAAACGCGTGCCTCGAAAGGTATCAACATCGATCCGTAGGCCAACTTTAATCGTATCTTGGACACTCATGGTTATTCGTCAACAGCCGTTTTTAGGAAGAAATCGAGGGTTTCTTCGATGGTATCTCCCATCTTGATGGTCGGCTCCCAATCGAGTAAACGCTTGGCGTTGCGAATGCTAGGTCGACGGTGCTGAACATCTTGGTAACCATCCCCATAGAAGGTTTTACTTTCGACTAAATGGTAACCCGCAAAAGGAGGGAAGCGATCGCGTAGTGGATGCACGGCAAATTTTTCAACCAGAGTTTCCGCCATTTGCTTAATACTTGCCTCGTTGTCTGGTGAGCCAATATTAATGATTTGCCCGTCACACAGACCATCCTTATTTTCGATAATCCGGAATAAGGCTTCAATGGCTTCGGAGATATCTGTGAAGCAACGTTTTTGCTCACCGCCATCAATCAATTTAATTGGCGTACCTTCTACTAAGTTTAAGATCAGCTGAGTAATCGCCCGGCTGGAACCCACCCGCGCCGAGTTTAAGCTGTCTAGGCGAGGCCCCATCCAATTAAAGGGACGGAACAGGGTAAACTTCAGGTTGTCTTTTTTACCATAGGCCCAGATCACTCGGTCGAGTAATTGCTTAGAGGTTGAGTAAATCCATCGCTGACGGTTAATTGGACCGGTAATTAATGGCGAACTATCTTCGTTAAATTCTTCATCGGTACACATACCATACACTTCCGAAGTGGAAGGAAAGATGATGCGTTTGTTGTATTTGACACACTCGCGAACAATTTTGAGATTCTCTTCGAAGTCTAATTCGAATACGCGCAGTGGATTACGGGTGTATTCGATGGGCGTTGCGATGGCGACTAAAGGTAACACGATGTCACATTTCTTAATGTGGTATTCAATCCACTCACTGTGAATGGTGATATCACCTTCGACAAAGTGAAAATCGGGGTGGGTTAAATGTTGTTCTATCTGGTTGGCGCTCATATCCATGGCGTAAATTTCATACTTGCCATCGTCGAGTAAGCGTTTAGTTAAGTGATTACCAATGAAACCATTGGCTCCTAAAATGAGTACTTTTTGCCGTTTTTTGGCGGCGATCAGTGAACTGGCTTGTGGGCCAAAGCGCATGCCTGCGACGAGGTGTAACTCGCTGGCGAGTTGCTGGCCATTGAGATATAAACCCTGTTCACTTTGGCCAGTATTGACTACGATGGAGCCTTGAGTGCAAGCAATGGTTAGTGGCGTGGTCGCGACAATGGTTCCTGGGCTTGCATCATAATCTTGCTCGCTGATGCTGGTGCTCCAAAAAATCACCTTGCGTTCACCTAAGAAGGTAAACGCGCCAGGGTAAGGTTCGGTGACCGCGCGACAAAGATTGAAAATGGTTTGGGCGTTATCGGACCATTTAATTTCACCGTCGGCTGGGCTTCGGCGACCATAACAGCTGGCGAGGCTTTCATCCTGGGGGGTTAAGCAATGACTACCCTCGATAATACTGGGCAAGGTTTGCGCGAGCAACTCACCACTGAGTTTGGTGAGTCGTTGGTGCAAAGTGGCGGCTGTGTCATTAGCATCGATGGCAAGTTTATGCTGTGCCACAATGTCGCCAGCGTCTGCTTTTGCGGTCATGGTATGGAGCGTGACTCCGGTTTCGGTTTCGCCATTCACTAGGGCCCAATTTACTGGCGCGCGGCCACGATAAGCCGGAAGTAAAGAACCATGTAAGTTAAAGCCGCCTTTGGGCGCAATCTCGAGAAGCGATTGGCTAAGCATTGAACGGTAATAGAACGAGAACATCACATCGGGCTGTAACGCCTTAATTTTTTCCAGCCATAGCGGGTGGTTGACGTCTTCAGGTGCAAATACCGGGATCCCCTGTCGTGCAGCTAATTTGGCGACCGAGTCAAAAAATACATTTTCTTGACTGTCGTCGAGGTGGGTAAAGACTGCGGCAATATTGATACCCGCATCGAGAAGACTTTGAATGCCAATACAACCAATGTTGTGATAGGCAAATACCACTGCTTTCATGGGTTATTCCTTAGAAGTAATCGCTAAATTTAGTTATTGCTGTTTTTTATGAGTTTCATTGTGGGTCCGCGGATGCTTAGTCGCTTCACCTAGTAGTACATCTTGCACATAGTAACGTGGTCGAGCTCTTACATCAGAATAGATCCGGCCGATATATTCACCCAGTAAACCAAGGCCTACAAATTGTGCCCCGACAAAAATAAATAGCAGTGCAAATAAGGGGAATACTCCATCTACGCCCCATTCCGCGCCATACATAAGTCGCATTAATAACAATACCAAGCCAAATAATCCGCCGAGGGTGGCAATTACCCCGCCCATAATGCTGAGCATTCTTAACGGCGCGGTGGTCATGCTGGTGAGTAAATCAAACATTAAGTTGATTAAGCCCATTACGTTGTACTTCGACTCTCCCTGTTGGCGCTCACTATGCTCTACGTCGATTTCAACGGTGCGTCGAGCAAAACCATTGGCTAAGATGGGAATGAAAGTACTGCGTTCGTGACACTGTAACATCGCATCAACCACATGTCGGCGATAGGCTCGCAGCATGCAGCCGTAGTCGTTCATGGCTACGCCAGTAGAGCGTTTGACTATTCTGTTGATCAGCATCGAGGGGTAACGACGGAGTCGGCTATCTTGACGATTTTTACGTACGGTCCCTACCGCATCGTAACCCTCTTCGGCTTTGGCCACCAAGTTAGGAATTTCTTCGGGAGGGTTTTGTAAGTCGGCATCTAGTGTGACGATTAGATCACCGCGTACATGCTCAAAGCCCGCCATAATTGCGTTATGTTGTCCATAATTACGGTTGAGAATGACGCCCACCACGTGGCTGCCTTCTTCGGCTGCAGCCGCTTCAATTTGTTCGGCGCTGTTGTCTTTGCTGCCGTCATCGATCAGTAGTAATTCATAGTCCTTGCCCATGCTATCGGCTGCGGCACAGGTGCGCTTCATTAGTTCTGGTAGACTTGCTGCTTCGTTATAAACCGGGATCACGATGGATACGAAGTGAATCTCTTGCTTATGTTTCATTAGAAGTTCCAATAAAGTGGGTGATGGCGTTTACCACTCGTTCGACATCGCTCAGTTGCATATCGGGGAATAGGGGTAAGGAGCAGATCCGCTGACTGTTAAACTCGGTATTTTGTAGATCAGGATTTATTTCACCGAAGCGGCTCAGGTAATGGTCTCGATAGTATTTCTGGCTATGGCAGGCTTTGAAGTGAATGCCTGCGCCGATGTTGAGTTGTTTTAATTGGCTAATTAATTGGTCACGGTCAAAGCCACAAAGATGAGGCTCGACTCGGATAATCATCAGATGGCAGCAGTGTTGGTGGTCATATTCGGGGACCTGCAGAGGGCGAATGCCGGGCAGCTTAGCTAACAATTGACGATAATGGGCGACCAGTTTTTGGCGTTGTTGAGTGATCCTTGTTAAACGTTGCATTTGTCCGAGGGCAAGTACAGCGCAGAGATCCGGCATGTTGTATTTGAAGCCGGGTTCGATCACTTCGGCTTGGGGGGCGCGGCCTTGGTTCTCGCGATCAAAGGCGTCAACACCAAGGCCATGAAATTTAAGACGGCGGATCCGTTCTGCCAGCTGCGCATCGTTGGTGGTGAATATCCCACCCTCCGCTGTTGTGACATTTTTAATAGCGTGTAAGGAAAAGATGCAATGTCCTGTTTGACCGATGGGGCGGCCTTTATATTCACAACCGATGGCATGAGCAGCATCTTCAATTAATGGGATTTGGTAACGCTCTGCCAAGGCATAAATGGCATCTAAATCTAAGGGGGCGCCAGCATAATGCACAGGGATGATCAACTTGGTCTTATCGGTGATAAGGGACTCGATCCGCTCTGCGGTGGTCATCAAGGTATCGGCATCTACATCCACAAAGACTGGTTTGGCTCCGACGAGGGTAATCAGGTTCACCGTCGATACCCAAGTCATGGATGGGGTTATTACTTCATCACCGGGGCCGATCCCTAAAGCGACTAAGCTCAGATGAAGACCCGCCGTCGCACTGCTTAAAGCCACCGCGTGTTGGGCACCAGTATGGGCTTTGATTACGTTTTCGAGCTCAGCATTTTTGGGGCCAGTGGTTATCCATCCCGATTTTAATACCTCAATTACGGCATCGATTTCTGGTTGCTCGATCGCGGGGCGACAAAGAGGTAGAAATTTTTGTTCCATCGGTTTCTCTCTAAGCGTTTTAATATTTTTATTTAACAATTACTGTTAAAACGCAGAAAGTCTAACCGCCTAGCCTGCTTAAAGAAAGCGCCAAAGACTTGCTCAGGCTATTGTTTTGTTAAAAACAATAGCCTGAGCAAGTAATTAAAAGAAAGTTTGCAGCTTGATTAGAAGGTCGATCCTGTGCGGCCGTCTGTTTATAGCATTATTGGGTTTTAACACTACAGTGTGACTACATTTTTAAGGTCGTGATAGGGGACGTTTCGAGACTCTTGTAAATAGTCCGCTAAAGCCTGTTGTTGGTCAGCATTAAGCTGTAAACCCTGTTTGGTGCGTCGCCATAAAATATCTTCGGCGGTGAAGGCCCATTCTTCAGCTTGCAGGTAGTCTACTTCAACTTGGTAGAGCTGGCCGCCAAAGTGTAGGCCTAGACCATGATGTTTTACCGCCGCAAGTAATGTTTGAATTTGGCGACCAAATTGGTGACACCAACGTTCGATTAAGGCTGGGTCGAGCTCTGCCGCGAGCGCTTGTTGTTGTGCGATAAATTCTGCGAGCGGTTGTTCTAATTTGCCGCCAGGTAAGGTCGCTTTACTGGTCCAGGGGGCTCCCATCGCTGATACGCGAGGGGCCAATAAGGCTAAGGCTGCCTCGGCGAGTTTACGATAGGTGGTGAGCTTACCGCCAAATACAGACAATAGTGGCGCACCTTGTTCGGCTTCGCTGAGTTCTAAGGTGTAATCGCGGGTGACCGCAGAGGGGTCGTCGGATTCATCCTGACACAGTGGGCGCACCCCAGAGAAACTATGGATAACATCGTTGCTGGAAATTTGCTGCTGAAAGTGCTGATTTACCACATCGCACAAGTAACTTATTTCTGATGTGGAAATTGCCACTTTGGCGGGATCGCCGTGATATTCAAGATCGGTGGTGCCTATCAGCGAGTAGTCTTGCTGGTAGGGGATTACAAATACGATCCGTTTATCGCTATTTTGTAAGATGTAGGACTGGCTTTGGGCATGAAGTTTGGGCACCACAATATGGCTGCCCTTGACCAAACGAATACGACGTGGCGGCATGAGGTGCATTGCCTGCTCGATGAATTGTTGTACCCAAGGTCCTGCAGCGTTGACCAGACTATCACAGCGAAGTTGTTGGCGTTGATGGGTATTCTGGTTGAGTACTTCAACCAGCCAGTGCTGTGCTTCGCGTTTTGCCGAAATGACTTGGTGGCGAGGTGCGATATAGGCGCCCTGTTGCTTGGCTAACAGGGCATTACTAACCACTAGGCGGGCATCGTCGACCCAGCAATCGGAATACTCGAAGCCCTTGCTGATGTCGCTTTTTAGCACGCTGTCTTGGCCAAAGTACAAGCCCTTACACGCTGCTAAAGTACTGCGTTTAGCAAGGTGATCGTAGAGAAATAAACCCATGCGAATCAATAGCCAAGGGCGAAGATGAGGTCGATGTGGTAGGCGAAAGCGCATCGGCTCAACTAAGTGAGGCGCCATGTTTAATAATACTTCTCGCTCTTTTAATGCTTCGCTTACTAAGCGAAACTCGTAATATTCTAAATAGCGTAGCCCGCCATGAATTAACTTCGAGCTGGCTGAAGAGGTGGCGCTGGCGAGATCATTTTGTTCGAATAAAGCGACTTTGAGGCCACGGCCTGCCGCATCTGCGGCGATACCGACACCATTGATGCCTCCGCCAATCACGATCATCTCATAGTGACTTTCAAGCTCAGTAGTTGGCATGGCTGGCCTCTTGAATATATTTTCGTTTATGTTCGTTAACGAACATAATAGAACACATTCAGTTTAAAAAACAATCAACAAACGACATTTATTGATTAAATTAAGAACAATTTTATAGATGCTACAGCTTGGGCGCTATCGGAGCAGGAGTGGTGAGATGAGACGCTCGCTTTGCGCGATTGAGGTTCTGGGGATGGCGGACTGCTCCAGTTGAATTTCATGGCTGATAGGCTGCGCTTTTATGCGCCGTATTTAAGCCATGCCGAAAAAGTAGGCAGGGCATCAATAGGGTTAAGTTTCAGCAAGTAAATTAATCGGGTCTGGACATAGCACCAACGGTATTTGTGCTCGCTTTAAGATATCTGCGATGGCTTGTGGCACGGCTCTGTCACTGTAGAACTGGTCTACTTGGGCGATATTGCCGATGTTGATCATCGCATTACGACCAAACTTGCTGTGGTCTGCAGCAAGGATCACCTTGCGTGAGCAAGCGATGATGGCCTGAGTGACCCGTGCCTCATGATAATCAAAATCGAGTAAAGAACCGTCTAAATCAATGCCACTGACGGTGATCAATCCATAGTCGAGACGAAACTGATGGATGAAGTCAGTGGTGGCTTCGCCAACAATCCCTCCATCTTTATTGCGCAGGGTGCCGCCCGCCAGAATGACTTGAAAGTCATCTTTAGACATTAATATGTTTGCCACATGAATGTTGTTGGTGATGATGCGTAAGTCGCGGTGTTTAAGCAGAGCCTTCGCAAGGGTTTCCGAGGTGGTGCCGATGTCTAAAAATAGCGATGCGCCGTTGGGGATCTGTTCGGCGAGTTTACGTGCAATACTTTGTTTTTCTGTCGCTTGTTTAATTTTTCGCTTGGCGTAAGAGTCGTTCACGACGCTGCTACTGAGTAAAGAGGCCCCACCATGATGGCGATGGATGAGTTGTTGCTCGGCTAAGTTATTCAGATCACGGCGAATGGTTTGTGGGCTGACGGCCAGCGATTCAACGAATTGCTCGGTCGCTACAAAACCTTGAGTTTTTAATATTTGCAATATTTGCTGGTGGCGTTGGGTTTGTTTCACGACACGTGCTCTCATTTTCTTAGGAACATGCAGTTTAGCTTTTATTTGTGGCTTTGACGGAACTGCAGCGTTATTTGACTTAAAACTTAGCAATAAATGTAGCGAGTAAATTGAACCGTAGTCACGGAAACTTGCCAAATATCAGCTTAATGTTCGATTTCGAGCATAATATACAAATAATTCCTCAATATAGTGGAGTCTTTATGGAACCGGCACGTTATATCGTGGCTCTCGATCAAGGCACAACCAGTTCTCGGGCGATCATTTTTAATCATCAATCTGAAATTGTCGGTAGTGTACAACGCGAATTTACTCAGTATTTCCCGAAACCAGGCTGGGTAGAGCACAATCCAATGGAGATATGGGCTAGCCAAAGTGCGGCTCTTACTGAGGTGATGGCCAAAACTGGCATCACCAGCGAGCATATCGCCGCGATTGGTATTACCAATCAGCGTGAAACGACCATTGTCTGGGACAAACACAGCGGTCAGCCAGTGTATAACGCGATTGTTTGGCAATGTCGCCGAACCACCGAATTGTGCGAACAATTACGAGAGCAAGGCTGGCAAGACTATGTGCAAGAGAATACCGGTTTGGTATTAGACGCTTACTTCTCTGCTTCAAAGTTGAAATGGATCCTCGATAACGTTGTTGGTGCGAGAGCTAAAGCGGAAGCGGGAGATTTATTGTTTGGGACCGTAGATACTTGGTTACTCTGGAAATTAACTGGTGGGCGAGTGCATGCCACCGATCTGACCAATGCGTCCCGTACCATGTTGTTTAATATTCATAGCTTACAGTGGGATGAGACTTTACTGGCGCTGTTTGATATTCCCAGACAAATGTTACCGGAGCTAAAGTCTTGTTCCGAGATCTATGGAAAAACCAATATTGGGGGGAAGGGAGGAACTCGGATCCCAATCGCCGGGATCGCTGGCGATCAACAGGCTGCTTTATTTGGTCAGCAGTGTTTGCACCAAGGAATGGCCAAAAATACTTACGGGACTGGTTGCTTCTTGTTGATGAACACGGGTGATAAACCGGTGAAGTCGAGTCATGGTTTGCTCACCACCATTGCGATGTCCCTGAATGGTCAATTGAGTTATGCCTTGGAAGGCAGTGTCTTTATGGGGGGAGCTACTATTCAGTGGTTACGTGATGAGTTGGGCTTGATCCGCGAAGCCGCCGATACCGAATATTTTGCTGCTAAGGTCGCTGATACAAATGGCGTTTATTTGGTGCCTGCCTTTGTGGGTTTAGGCGCTCCTTATTGGGATCCACATGCTCGTGGCAGTATTGTCGGTTTAACTCGTGGGGCCAATCGTAACCATATAATTCGAGCAGCACTGGAGTCGATCGCCTATCAAAGTCGTGATTTATTAGATGCGATGCAGGCCGATGCCGGGATCCGTTTACAACAACTGCGAGTGGACGGTGGTGCCGTGGCCAATGATTTCTTATTGCAGTTTCAAGCGGATTTGTTGGCTACGGAGGTATTACGCCCCTCATTGATCGAATCAACCGCTTTAGGTGCGGCTTATCTTGCTGGTTTAGCGGTGGGCTATTGGGATGGCACTGAGAGTTTGGCTGAGATTAACTCGACAGAGCGTTGCTTTACGCCGAATATGCAAGCGCAACAGCGTCAGCAGTTGTATCAAGGCTGGCAGCGGGCAGTAGACAGTTGTCGTTCATTTTCTAATCTAGATGCGGAGCAGCCAGCATAGCGCATATTCTCAGGACATGGTGCGGTATGTCCGAACAGTGATTGTAAGTTTGGCTGTTGTTAGGCTTGGGCAAATTGCTCGCGTTCGGCTAACCAGCGGCTAATGAGTGGCGTAACACTAGCACTGTGTTGTTGCAGTAGTTGTTTGGCGAGGCTTTGCGCCTCGTGAATTAGTGCTTGGTCTCTGACTAAGTCGGCGATTTTGAACTCGGCAAGGCCAGTTTGTTTGGTGCCGAGTAGTTCACCGGGGCCTCGTAATTCCATGTCTCGCTGAGCGATCACGAAGCCATCGGTACTGTCGCGTAAAACACTTAAGCGCGCGCTTGAAGTCTTTGAGAGCGGACTGTGGTACATCAATACGCAGTGACTTTCTACCTCACCTCGTCCCACCCGGCCACGAAGTTGATGTAATTGTGCTAAACCCAGTCGTTCTGGGTTTTCAATAATCATCAGACTGGAGTTTGGCACATCGACACCGACTTCAATGACCGTGGTTGCGACGAGTAGATCGAGTTGGTGGTTTTTAAATTGCGCCATCACCCATTGCTTTTCTTGGGCTTTCATTCGTCCATGTACCAGCCCAATACGCAGATCCGGTAATTGTTTTTGTAGGGTTTCGGCGGTGTCTTCGGCAGCTTGACACTGTAATACTTCCGATTCTTCAATTAAGGTACAGACCCAATAGGCTTGACGACCATCTTTGTGGCAGGCTTGGTAGACTCGCTCAATCACCTGTTCCCGCCGAGTATCGGGCAGTGCTACAGTGGTTATGGGAGTCCGCCCCGGCGGTAATTCATCGATGATCGAAAGCTCTAAATCGGCATAGGCAGTCATCGCTAAAGTTCGCGGAATTGGAGTGGCGGTCATAATTAACTGGTGAGGTAGGGTATTGCTGCCTTCGATAGCTGCACCTTTTTCCCGTAGTGCCATCCGTTGATGCACCCCAAAGCGGTGTTGCTCATCAATAATCACCAAAGCCAGTTTGTGGAACTGGACTTGTTCTTGGAAAATCGCATGGGTGCCCACCACCATTTGCGCTTCGCCTGAGGCGATCTCGGCGAGTGCTTGTTGGCGTGCCTTGCCCTTTTGTTTTCCAGCGAGCCAGGCCAGCTTAATACCTAAGGGCTCGAACCAGCCTTGAAAGTTAAGCGCATGTTGCTCTGCCAATATTTCGGTGGGAGCCATGAGAGCCACTTGGTAGCCATTGCCCAAGGCCTGTATGGCTGCCATCGCTGCGACCAGTGTTTTACCACTACCCACATCGCCTTGCACTAGGCGCATCATCGCATGGGCTTGTTGGGTATCTTGCTTTATTTCGGCGGTGACCTTCTGCTGGGCCCGAGTGGGTTTGAAAGGCAGCGCGCTTAGAAATTGTTGTTCGAGTTGGCTCACCAAGGGTAGGGCAATAGCTGCCTGGCGTTGCTGTTGTTGGCGTAGCTTAAGCATGCTGAGCTGGTGAGCGGCCAATTCCTCTATAATTAAGCGTTGCTGGGCCGGATGACGGCCTTCTTCCAATAGACTGAGTTGGCAATCTGGTTCCGGGCGGTGTAATAGCTTTAAGGCTTGGTTAATGTCTAAACCGTGCGGGCGCAGGTGGCTGGGGAGCCAGTCGACTAGCGGATATTGTTCTAGTAAGGCGAAGGCCTGCTCGCTAAGTTTACGTAGATTGAGTTGCTTGAGTCCTTCGGTGGTTGGGTAGACAGGAGTGAGTTTTTCTTCAACTAAGGGGGCGCTAACATCGCTCACAATGCTGTATTCGGGATGAATCATCTCCCAACCGTGCTTGCCGCGTTTCACTTCACCAAAGCAGCGCATCCATAAACCCTGTTGCATGGCTGCTTGCTGGGCGTTATTGAAGTTAAAAAAACGTAAGGTGATACTGCCACTGCCATCATTGATGCGACAGGTGAGCATACGGCGACGTGCATAGATTAATTCGGTTTTAGTGATCTCGCCATGAACTGAAACATGGCTGCCGTGCAACAAGTCGTGAATAGGCCAAATATGGGTGCGATCTTCGTAGCGCAGGGGTAAATGGGTGAGCAAATCACCGACGCTACGAATCTCCAGTCGTAATAACTTTTCGGCGAGTCTATCGCCAACACCTTTCAGGGCCGTTACAGGCAGGCTGCTAAGTTCCACGGGAAACCACTGTAAATATGATCATGTAAGAAGTATATATGAATTTTCTCATGAATATTACTTGCTTGCTCAACTTGCTTGCTGCTCGCTTAAGTATTGTAGTGGTTTAATATTTGCCAAGATCATATTTACCAATAATGGCATATGCTATATATTGGCGGAAAAATTCAACAGGAGTCGATCATGAGTGCGAATAATGACTGTCCCGATTGTGGGAAAGCGCTGGACTGGGATGGGCAATACTATTGCGCAAGTTGTCAGCTGCATTATCAGAAGCTGGCCTATTGCCCAGACTGTGACGCAGCGTTAGAAAAGCTAGCAGCCTGTGGGGCTGCCAGTTATTTCTGTAATTCTAGCTCTTGTAATGAACTTAAGTCGAAATCAAGAGCCAGAGTTGAATTTAAGCCGATCGCCTAAAGCCGATAGCTTGTTTGGTTTAAGTGACTTCAAGGTTCAATTTACAAGTGGCTTGGCGTATCATTCAGGACTACGGCGGTACCGCCATTTTTAATTCCAACTTAGTGAAGGTAGTTCAGTTCTCATGGCCAAATTATCACTGCAAGAGCAAATGCTTAAAGCAGGTTTAGTTGACAAGAAAAAAGCTAAGAAAGTCGGTAAAACCAATAAAAAATCACGCACTTTGGCTAAAGAAGTGAAAGCTGCCGCTGAACAAGTCAAAATAGAACAACAGCAACGGGATGCCGAATTAGCTCAGCAGCAAAATGCTGAAAAAGCAAAAAAAGCGGTTGCCGCACAAATTAAACAGCTGATCGAAATGAATATGATTGATCGGAAGCGCGGAGACGAAGGCTATAACTTTACTCACAACGGGGTGATTAAAAAGATTTTTGTCACCGAAGAGTTGCGCAAGCAACTGAGTAACGGTCGCTTAGCCATTGTGACTTTAGGTGAGGCATACCAAGTGGTACCGACGATCGTGGCTGAAAAGGTTGCCCAGCGTGATGAAAACGTAGTGGTGCTGATCAACGATCCTAGTCAGGATGTGATTGACGAAGATGATCCTTACGCCGATTACCAAGTGCCTGACGACTTGATGTGGTAAGCCAAATATAGCGCCTTGAGGAGCTTTATTTTTATTTGTAACGGATGATATTGCGCTCAGGTAGCGACATTGGACTGGTTTGTGTGGTTAATCAGGGCCGCCTATCAGATGATTCAGCACTGGTATTATTTTGATCTAGCTAAAGTCGAATAGACTTTTGTTGAAATAAACGTTGCTGAAAAAACTTAAGCGGGTAAGTTAAGCTTAGAGTGTGCATTTGTGAATTCTCACCACTTAGGAGTAGTAATGGAAAACAAAAATGTAGAAAACGTAGCGCTGGTTTTGGAGTTTGTTTCTATGAGTCGTCGACGTAACAAATTGAAGCGTGAAATGGCCGATGTGGACAAAAAAATTCGCGATAACCGCAAACGAGTTGAGTTACTCGATAACCTAAGTAACTACATTCAAGCGGGTATGAGTGTCGAAGAAATTAAATTGATTATTGAAAATATGCGTGGCGACTATGAAGATCGCGTGGATGAATATACGATCAAAAATGCTGAATTGTCGACAGAACGTCGTGTATTAGCGCAAAAGCTGAAAGAAACTAAATTCTCATAAGTTCTATTTTGGTGATTGGCTTGATGTGATTGATTGGAAGCTCCCTCGGGAGCTTTTTTGTTATGGTTTGGGGGGCTTATTTCGCATTAGTTTTTATGGTGCGTTTGGGTTTCACCTTGACGGCGATACTAAGCTTTGCTGGCTAAAGCTTCGTACACAGAACAAAGGTCACCCCGTATTCCCTTAAATCTTGCGTTTCTCATCAACCAACGCGCCTAAGGAAACTTGCTACGCCCAAGTCGTCTGCTCCCTAGTACTCCACTTCATCGCTGATTGAGTGCGATACTCCGTGGGCATGATGGTGATTAAAGAGTGAAGTGAAAGCCTTCGCTTGATGAGTTGAATTGGATCAGTGTTAAAATCAGGCCTTATAGGTTGCGCTTTGCATTGCTCTAATTTAGCGGAGTAAAGCTTAATGCTGTCCTTTAGCTTCCTGTCTAGCGAAGATTCATAATTATCGGATATTTCTTCGTAAAATATTTGAATCCTTTGGCTGATAATTTTAAACCAAACGATAATGATTGAATCATTAACAGTGTTTGATTTGACAATCAAAAAAGCCGCTCTAGGAGCGGCTTTGTTTCATCAACACATTATCTGCTTAGATATGAGAAAGGATCTTCTGTACCGTTTCTTTAGCATCCCCAAACAACATGTCGGTGTTCTCTTTAAAGAATAATGGATTTTGTACACCCGCATAACCGGTGGCCATTGAACGTTTAAATACTACCACCTTCTTGGCATCCCATACTTCCAGTACTGGCATACCTGCAATTGGGCTACCAGGCTCCTTCGCAGCAGGATTCACTGTATCGTTGGCACCAATCACTAAAACAACGTCGGTAGCGGCGAAGTCTTCGTTAATTTCATCCATTTCCATCACGATGTCGTAAGGGACTTTGGCTTCGGCTAACAACACATTCATATGGCCCGGTAAACGACCAGCAACGGGGTGGATCGCAAAGCGAACCTTAATGCCTTTCGCTCGTAATTGCTTAGTAATTTCAGCCACCGGATATTGTGCTTGTGCGACGGCCATGCCGTAACCTGGAGCAATAATGACCTCGTTGGCTTCTTTCAGCATTTCGGCGACGTCTTCGGCCTGAACTTCGGTATGCTCGCCTTGGTCTACATCGGCAACCACGGTGCCGCCTTCGGTGCCAAAACCACCTAAGATCACGCTCACAAATGAGCGGTTCATCGCCTTACACATGATGTAAGACAGGATTGCACCAGAGCTACCCACCAAAGCACCGGTGACGATTAATAGGTCGTTGCCGAGCATGAAACCTGCGGCGGCTGCAGCCCAACCAGAGTAGGAATTGAGCATTGAAACCACGACTGGCATATCTGCACCACCAATCGCCGACACTAAGTTATAACCAAATACAAAGGCAATGAGGGTCATGAACACCAGCGCCCACATTGACTCTGAGTCCATGAAGATACTACCTAGGTAGATTGAGACCACAATCATGCCTAAGTTTAACCAGTGTGCGCCTGGTAGCGCTTTAGGGGCACTACTGATCAAACCGCGAAGTTTACCAAAGGCAACCACTGAACCGGTAAAGGTGACCGCGCCAATGAAAATGCCAAGGAAAACTTCAACTTCGTGGATTGATTTGGCGACAGGGTCGATCAGGCCTGTGACAGTGTCAATTAACGAGCTGTGGTCGATAGCGCTGGAAAAGCCAACTAATACCGCAGCCATACCTACGAAGCTGTGCAAGATGGCAACCAGCTCTGGCATTTCGGTCATTTCAACTTTAAGCGCTAAGCGTATACCAATGGCCGCACCAATCGCCATGGCGATGGTGATAATCCAACTTCCACCGGTAACTTGGGTACTGGCGAGGGTCGCGAGTACCGCGATTACCATCCCTACGATGCCAAAGATGTTGCCGCGTTGAGCGGTTTCTTGCTTACTGAGGCCTGCCAAGCTGAAAATAAATAATAAGGCAGCGACTAAATAAGCGGCTGATACAATACCTTGAGACATGTGACTATTTCTCCTTAGACGTCTTTACGGAACATTTTCAGCATCCGCTGAGTCACAGTAAAACCACCAGCAATATTGATGCTGGCAATCAGTATGGCAATGCCTGAAAGTAGTAAAACTACCCATGAGGTATCGGCTTTCATTTGCACCAAGGCTCCCACAATAATAATACCGCTAATGGCGTTGGTGACACTCATTAGAGGCGTATGTAGTGCATGGCTTACATTCCATACCACGTAGTAACCCACCACACAGGCCAGCATAAACACCGTGAAATGTTGTAGGAAGTCACTTGGAGCAGCATCGGCTATCCAAGCAAACGCCGCCGCTCCGGCAGCTGCAATCAATGGCTTAAGCCATGGCTTGTTGGGTTTCTCTTCAACTGCTTCGACTACGGGAGTCGGTTCGGCAGCTTTCGGTTGAGCGCTGACTTGAATGGCTGGCGGTGGGAAGGTAATCTCACCGTCTTTCACTGAAGTCACACCACGTAGTACTTCGTCTTCGAAGTTGATGTTAATTTCGCCGTTTTTCTCTGGGCTTAATAGCTTGAGTAAGTTGACTAAGTTGGTGCC